>NZ_WWJY01000039.1 GCF_009865405.1 Streptomyces sp. SID3212
GCCCCTCGGCCGCCAGTGCCTCGCCCGCGACAAAGCGCCGGGCGGTCAGGTCGAGGGCGGCGCGGCCCGCCTCGTCGCCGGACCGGGGCAGGGTCGCGCCGCGCGGCTCCCCGGACACCACACCGGTGTGGAGCGAGCGCGTGTGGTCGACGCCCGCCAGGAACAGGCTGAGCTTGTCGTCGAGTTGCTCGACACTGTCGACCACACAGGCCAGCCGGTGCGTGCCGGCCGACCGGTGCCCGGCCGCCACGCAGAGACCCGCGAGCGGCGGGCAGTACGGCGAACGCAGCAGCGTGACCAGGCGTTCCGCCAGGGTGCGCAGCCCGTCACTCGAACTCGCCGACAAGGTGAGCAGGTGGGGCCCTGACCCCTCGGGGGCCGTCGGCCGCTCGGGCGGCGCCGCCAGGACGACATGCGCGTTGGCGCCGCCGAAACCGAAGCTGCTGACACCGGCGACGCGCGGACCCGACCACGGGACGAGCCGGTCGGGGACGAACAGCGGCGAGTTCTCGAACCGGAACGCCCGGTTGGGCGACGCCAGATGGACGGACGGCGGGACCGCCCCGGCCTGGAGCGCCAGGATCGTCTTGATCAGCCCGGCGATTCCCGCGGCCGGCTCCAGATGCCCGATGTTGGTCTTCACCGAGCCGACGGCCACCGAACCTACCGCGGCACCGCCCAACGCGGCCTGCAACGCCTCCAGTTCGATGAGGTCGCCGAGCTGGGTGCCCGTACCGTGCGCCTCGACGTATCCCAGTCCGCCGTCGGCCACCCCGGACACCGCGAGGGCCTTGCGGATCACCGCTTCCTGCGCGGTCCTGCTGGGCGCCGTGAGGAATCCGGCGCTCGCCCCCGTGTGGTTGACCGCCGTACCGCGCACCACGGCCAGCACGGGATCGCCGTCGCGTTCGGCGTCGGCGAGCCGCTTGAGGACCACGACTCCGCAGCCCTCGCCGCGTACGTAACCGTCGGCCCCGTCGTCGAACGCGCGGCACACCCCCTGCGGCGAGAGCATCCCGTTCCGGCGGAAGGCGCGGCTCTTGTCGGGTGTCAGGACCAGGTTCGCGGCGCCGACGACGGCGGCGTCGATGTCACCCACCCGCAGATGGGTCACGGCCTGGTGCAGCGCGACCAGGGACGACGAGCAGGCGGTGTCGACGGCGAAGCTCGGACCCGTCCAGTCGAAGACGTGCGACAGCCGGTTGGCGATCATGGAGACGGCCGTGCCCGTCGCCGCGTGCGGGTCGTTGTGGCCGACGCTGCCCGCGATCAGGTCGGGGAAGTCGCTGGCGATCGTGCCGATGAACACGCCGGTGCTCGCGCCGAGGGTGGTGTGGTCGTGGCCGGCGCCCTCCAGCGCCTCGTCGGTGACGCTGAGCAGGATCCGCTGGAGCGGATCGAGCCGCCGCGCCTCCCGGTCGGTGATGCCGAACCGCGCGGCGTCGAAGTGCTCGACGCCGTCGATCCATCCCATCCGTACCTCGTCGGTGTCGGACCAGAGATGGCCCCAGCCCCGGTGTCCGGCGGGCGGCCCGCCGACCCCGGCCACCCCGGCGGCGAGGTTGGCCCAGAACTCGTCGGGCGTGGCGGCGCCGGGGAACCGGCAGGCCATGCCGATGACGGCGATGGTGTGGCCTTCGTCGGCGGGCAGGGCGGGTGCGGGCAGGGCCGCGGGCGCGGGCTCGGGAGACTGCTCGGGAACGGACTCCCGTACGGGGACGGATACGGGCTGTTGTACGGCCCCGGCCGCCTCGGGCTCCGTCACCACGCCCTCGGCACGCAGGAGTTGGGCGAGGCGGGCAGGCGTACCGGTGGCGAAGAGCGAGGTGGGGCTCACCTCTGAACCGAGTTCACGGCTGAGCGCCACGGCGGCGAGAGACGCGTTCGCGGAGTCGCCGCCGAGGTCGAAGAAGTTGTCGTCGGGACCGAGCGCCCGCTGTCCGACGACCGACGCGAGGACCCGGCCGACGGTGGCCGCCAGGGAGCCCGGCGCCCTACGATCCGGCGCGTTCTGCCCGGGCACGGCGGGTGGCGCGGGTACGGAAACCGGCGCGGGCGCGAGCACGGAAACCGGCTCCGGTACGGCCCCGGAAACCGCCCCGTCCGCTGCCTCCGGCACCACGGGCTCCTCCGTCACCCCCGTCACCGCCGTCGCGGTCGCCTCGCCCGTGCGGAGGATGTTGACGCGCGTAGGCAGCGGCAGGCGCGCCCGGGCGATCTTGCCGTTGTCGGTCAACGGCAGGGCGTCGAGCGGCACATACGCGTCGGGCACCATGTAGTCCGGCAGCCCGGCGCCGACCTCGGCGTCCAGGGCGGACTTCGTCAGCGCGCGGTCCGCCACCAGATAGGCGGTCAGGCGCGGTTCGCCGTTCCCCTCGAACGGCGCGGCGACCACCACGGCCGCCGTGATCCCCTCGAACCGCTCCAGGACCCGCTCGATCTCGGCGGGCTCGATGCGGTTGCCCCGTACCTTCACCTGCGCGTCGGCGCGCCCCAGCCACTCGATCGTGCCGTCCTCGTGCCGGCGTGCCTCGTCACCCGTCCGGTAGAGGCGGGTCCCGGTGCCGGGATGGACCGTGAAGACCTCCGCCGTGAGGTCGGGACGGCCCGCGTACCCCCGGGCCAGCCCGGCGCCGGAGAGGTACAGGTCGCCCGGAGTGCCGGCCGGGCAGGGCAGCAACTCCGCGTCCAGGATGTGCAGTTCCGTGCCGGGCAGCGGTTCGCCGAGCGGCAGGTACGTCCCCACCGAGTCGACCCGGTGGCACGACGCCCAGATCGTCGCCTCGGTGGGACCGTACAGATTCCACACCTGTCGTGCGGTCGCGTGCAGTTGTCCGGCGACCGCCGGGGGCAGTGCCTCGCCGCCCGACAGGACGGCCAGCCGCTCGTGCGGGGTCCAGCCGGTGGCCAGGAGCAGGCGCCACATGCTCGGGGTGGCCTGCGCGACCGTGACCTCGCCGAGCAGTCCGGCGAGCCGTCGCGGATCGCGGGCGGCCTCGCGCGACGCGAGCACGACGGTCCCACCGACGGTGAGAGGCAGGAGGAGTTCGAGCAGCGAGATGTCGAAGGCGGTGGTGGTGTGCGCGAGGACGACGTCCTCGGCGGACGAACCGAGCCGGCCGGCGATCCCGGTGAGGAAGTGGGCGAGGGCCGCGTGTTCCACCTCGACACCCTTCGGCTCACCCGTGGAACCGCTGGTGAACAGGGTGTACGCGAGGTCGGCCGGTGCGACGTCGGGGGCGACGGCCAGGACGGAACCGTCCGCCTCCGGCACCCGCAGCGTGAGCCCGAGCGAGCTGCCGAGGGCGTCGGTGTGCGCGTCGGTGAGGATCAGTTCGCAGCGGGAGACCTCCACGTAGCGGCTCAGCCGCTGTACCGGGTAGTCGGGGTCCAGCGGCAGGAAAGCGGCCCCGGAGCGCAGGATGCCGAGCATCGCCGGGACGAGTTCGGGACCGCGCCTGACCAGCACACCGACGACGGAGCCGGGTCCGACGCCCTGTTCGTACAGCCGGGCGGCGACGGCGTCGGCCCAGGTGTCCAGACCCGCGTAGTCGAGGTGCTGGTCGCCGCTGCGGACCGCGAGGGCGCCGGGCCGTTCGGCGACGACGCCCGCGAACAGGTCCAGCACGGTGACACCGCCCTGGGCGTCGGCCGTGTCGGAGACACCGTCACCGACACCCTCCGCAACATCGACACCGCCAGCAACACCGACACCCGCGTCGACACCGGCATCGGACGGGGCCCTGGTCACACCGGCCGAGGCCCCCTCCCCGTACAACAGCGCCCCCAGCGCCGCGTCCTCCACCCGCTCGGTGAACTCCAGCGCCTCGGCCTCGTCCATCGCGGTCTCCCGGACGAAGAGCACGGGCGGCCCGTCCTCCAGGCAGAGGAGGGCGATCTCGGTGTCCGGCTCGACCGACGCCTCCTCGTCCTCCCGCCGCTCCAGGACCATGACGCGCGTGAAGGTGCGGGACCCGGGCGGGCGCCGGGCCAGCCCGAGCCGTACCTCCAGGTCCACGGCGTAGCCGTGCTTCTCCGCGACCTCGGCCAGCCGGTCGGCCAGCGAACCGGTGTGGTCCGTACGGGCGTCGAAGCGCACCGGGACGCGCGCGGCGGCGAGCCCGTGCGTCTCGTCGGCCAGGGCCCGCGCGGCGGAGGGCGACCACGCGAAGTCGAAGGCCGGCTCGCCCATGCGGTCGGCGAGCACCGCGAGGAAGGCCCGGACGAGCGCCGTCCGCTCCGTGGCCGATCCGGGGGTGTACGCCAGGCCGAAGCGGCCGTAGTGCGCGGACGTCGCGGAGAAGTCCGTGGTCTCCAGCGGGGCGGGCCGCACATCGCCGAGGCGTTCGCGCCACCACGGTTCGTCGGCCCGCAGGGGCCGCTGCGCGGCGGCGATGGCCGCGAGCCTGTCCTCCGGTACGGCGGGCAGCCGGCCGCCGGGGGTGATGCCGAGCCGCTGCGCCGCCCCCTGGCCGCTCAGCGCGCTCCCGTCGACCGAGGTGAAGTCGCTGAGCAGGAGGTCACCGTCGGGGGCCGCGAGCCGCAGGGCGGACTCGGTCACCGACACGACCGTCATGGCACCGGCCGCGTTGGCCGCGTTGTCCCCGGGGATGTCCCGGGGGACGACCCTGACCTGCTGGGTGAGGACGGCGCCGAGGGCGGTGACGAGCGCGGGCATGCCGAGGGGGTTGGGGAAGGAGCCGTAGTCCAGGGCCTTGGCGATACGTTCCGCCTCGGCCGCCGAGGTACCGGCGTGGATCAGCCCGCCGGAGGCCATCCGGGCGGCGCGCCGGTAGAACCGCCGCTCCCGGTCCCCCGTGTCGACGGGGTCGGGGAGGGTCCGCGCGACGACGTGCGGCACGAGGTCGCCGAAGAGTTCCGCGCCCGCCTCGGCCGTCTCGTACGTCAGCGACAGTGCGGTGGAGTGGGCGCGTACGGGGAACCACCGCTCCAGCAGGACGCCGCCGGCGTCGACCGCCCGCGTCATCAGGTGCCAGGTCGCGGCGTGCCGGGTCGCGCCCTCGAACAGCGCCCAGGCCGCGACGTGGCTGCCGGAGTAGCGGGGCAGCGGCCCGTCGTGGAAGTTGACGGCGGCGACGGACGGCAGGTCCAGCACGTCCTGGGGCAGGATGCGGAAGTTGACGATGCTGAAGAGGTAGTCGAAGGGCCGGGCGGAGAGGGTGGTCACCAGGTCGGCGCCGGGGTCGAGCACCTCGACGCCGTGTTCGGCGGCCCAGGTCACCACGGCCGGGTCGTCGCTGAGGATGCCCTCGATCCGGACGCCCGCGTCCAGGAGTTGTCCGGCGCACCGGACGAGGACCCGGGTCCCGCCGATGAGGTAGCAGTTCGCAGACATGCTCAGCCCTCGTCCTCTTCGGTCTCACGGGCGACCCACGCGTCGATCTGCGAGACGACCTCCTCGTCGAGGGAGAGCTGACCGGGCGCCCACCTCGGGTTGGACAGACCACGCTGGGTGCGTTCGCACAGCTCCCAGTCCTCGTAGTTGGCCTTGTCCCAGAGCGCGAACACCGCTTCGTGGGAGAAGTGGTCCTTGGCGGTCTCGGAGGGATGGAACAGCCAGAAGTGCCGTACGAAGCAGGTGCCGGGGCTCTCCGGCCAGACCCACTGCATCATCACGTAGTCGGCGGTGAAACCGAACAGCAGGTTGGGCAGGATGGTGATCCAGTTGATCTTCTGCCGGTCGCCCTCGGGGACGAGCGGCATGGGCGAACGACCGCTACGGCCCGTCATGGAGACGGAGTTGTAGCCGCCCCGGATCGACTGCCACGCGCCGACGATGTCGCCCTTGAGGTCGTACGTACCGGCTTCGTCGAAGTCGGTGATGCGGTGCAGGTCCTTGTGCGCGGTGGGGAAGTGCAGGCTCTCGTTGACGTTGTGCGCGACGAGCTTCCAGTTCGAGGCGACCGGGTAGTCCTTCGCCTGGACACACTCCAGCTCCGCCAGCTCGTAGACCCGCGCGAACTCCCCGAACTGCCCCAGGGAGGCGTCGAGATCGGGCGCGTCGTCGGAGAAGGCGATGAACACCACACCGAACCTGACCTCGGTCCTCACCGGCACCAGCCCGTTCTTCTCCTTCTCGAAGAAGTGGTCGAAGTACGTGCCGTTGAGGCTCTTGAGCTTGCCGTTCCTGTCGTACACCCAGCAGTGGTAGAGACACACCACGCTCTGGCGCTTGCCCGTGGCCTCCTCCACCAGCTTGTAGCCCCGGTGGCGGCAGTAGTTGTGGTACGCCTGGATGCCGTTGTCACCGTGCATCAGCAGCACGGATCCGGTGCCGATGTTGAGGGTGCTGTACGAGCCCTTCTCCTTGAGCCGGGACACGTGGTCCACCGGCAGCCAGCGGCGGCCGTAGATGCGCGCCATCTCCCGCCGGTGCTGGTGCGCACCGGTGTAGAAGTCGTGCGACCGGCCGACCCCGCCCGTTTCGAAATAGGGCCTTTCCTCATCCTGCTCGTCAATGAGATCGAACATGCTGGACGCGCGCGTCATCCCCAGGACTCCCCATGGTGAAAGGCGTGAAAGGGCGGTGAACGGACTACGAGAAGCGGGTGTTCGGTAAAGGAATCGGAACACGGTAAAACTGCTCGAAGGCTTCGGACAAGCTTCGGGACAAACGGGATACGCCTTCTGGCCGACCACACGTCGGCCGTGCGACTGCCACAGGGTGAGAGGTGACAATCGCACGGCAAAGGCGTGCGAGCGTGAATGAGTGGAGTATCCGCCGGACCGGGAGATCCGGTCGCCGAGAACCCGTCTACGAGAAGTCGTAGAGGCGTTTCTCCTCGGGGACACCCGCGTCGTCGTAGAGGCGCTTCAAGTTGTCGGGCGCGTATATCTCGTGGTCCTCGACGCCGCCGGCGATCAGGCCGAGCATCTTGTCCGTCCACTCCTGGCTGGTGCTGACCGAGGTGAGGACCAGGTCGAGGAACGGCGGCAGCGGGGTCAGCTCGGCGAGGGTGGTGGTGTAGTCGTACACCCCGGCGCTCTCCTCGTCGCGTGTCGCCTGGTACGCGGCGAGCGCCTCCTCCATGGGCCGCTCCCCGGCCAGGCCCTCGTGCAGCCGGGCCGCGAGCAGCTCCCCGTGCAGGAAGGCGTCCGTGATGCCCCAGCCGGTGAGCGGGTCCTTGTGGTAGCCGGCGTCGCCGACCAGGGCCCAGCCGGGGCCGTGGGCGCGCCGGTAGTAGTTGTCGGGGTAGCGCATGGGCTTGAAGGGCTCCTCGCGTACGCCCCGGTCGCGCAGCTCCGCGCCCAGCTCGGGAACGATGTCGTCGAAGACGGCCTGGAAGCGGCGGTCGACGTCCTGGCGGAACTCCTTGAGCTGGTCACGGGCGCAGATGGTGGCGAGCATCGTGACGTCGCCGTTGGTCGGCCAGGTGCCGATCCAGTTCTCGTTGAAGCCGGTCTTGTGGTTCAGGCCCCAGTCGAGACCGCTGAAATACGAGTAGTAGATGAAGCCGGACGCGGGGCGGACGTTGTACAGCTCGGCGCCCACCGCTTTGGCGATCGTGGAGTGGAATCCGTCGGCGCCCACCACGACCGTCGACCGGAACTCCCGCTCGGGGCCGTCGCCCGTACGTCCCCGGACACCGGTCACCCGGCCGTCGGAGGACACCACTCCGGAGACGGTGAAGCCCTCGACGACCTCCACCCCGGCCCGGCGGGCCGCGTTGACGAGAATCTCGTCCAGGACGACGCGGCGCGGGCAGTACACCGCGTCGATTCCGTCGATGGGTTCGGCGAAGCCGTTCAATTCGATGCCGCGGTACGAGAAATTCATCTTGCGGATCGCCGGGGTCTTCGCGTCGATGACCTCGTCCAGCAACCCCCAGTCCTTCAGACGGGAAAGGCCCGCCTGGTGAATGTAGTGGGTCGAGACCGCGTCGCTGGGAAACGACGAACGGTCCACCATCAGAACGCGGTGACCTTGACGGGCCAAAAGCATGGCGACGGGCGATCCTGCACAGCGTGCGCCCACGACAATAACGTCGTACATGGTTCTCCCTGTTGGCTTCCGACCGATGTGTCGACGATGTGCGAGAGGTTAGAGAACCGCCGCACCAAGAGTCAAGAGCAGGTAAGCGGAAGGCAAAGTTCCCACCGGGAAACGGCTGCGACCAGGGGGGTTTAAACGACCGCGTACACCCCTCGCTGTGACTCGTGAGAAAGGTGAGAAGGGTGGGGTCGCAATCCCACGCCGTCACCGGGAGGAATCTTTTCTCTGGCACGGGAACAGGGGGACGGACGGATCCGCGGAACGGGAAGGAGCCACCGGCGCCGCACCACACCGCCCCACCACCGCCCCACCATCACCCCGCCCCCGCGCCGACCCCGACGCCCCGGGGTCGGAGCGGTGGTTTCCTCAGGCGCTTCTTAGGTCTTCCTTAAAGGAGGCATAAGGATCGGCTCCGCCCCCTGGTGGAGCCGGATTCGGGGGTCGGGAGCGGCTAGTTTGCTGAGCGCCGGAGCGGGGTCGGGACCGGAGGGCATGGCATCGGGAGGTTGCCCTGTCACCTGGTGCCTCCCGCTCCGGACTGTTCGCCTGTACAGCTCCCGCAGCTGGTGCCGCTCAGAAGGAGAACCACTTCATGACCGCTCGTCGTACCGCCACCGGGATCGTCGCCTTCGGCGCCGCTCCCCTCGCGCTGGCCGCTCTCGCCGCCGGCCCGGCCGCCGCGCACGGTTCGATGACGGACCCGGTCAGCCGGGTGGCCGCGTGCTTCGCCGAGGGTCCCGAGAATCCCAAGTCGGAGGCGTGCAAGGCGGCGGTGGCGGTCGGGGGCACCCAGGCGCTGTACGACTGGAACGGGGTCAACATCGCCAACGCCGACGGGAAGTCGCGGCAGTTGATCCCGGACGGCAAGCTGTGCAGCGCGGGCAACGACAAGTTCAAGGGGCTCGACCTGGCGCGCGCCGACTGGCCGTCGTCCCCGATGACGGCGGGCAACCGCACCTTCCGCTACAAGGGCACGGCGCCGCACCGGGGTTCCTTCGAGCTGTACGTCACGAAGGACGGCTACGATCCGGCGAAGCCGCTCACGTGGTCGGACCTTGAGGCGAAGCCGTTCCTCAAGGTCACCGACCCGAAGCTGGTCAACGGTGACTACGTGTTCACGGGGATCGTCCCGAAGAAGACGGGCCGTCACCTGATCTACTCGATCTGGCAGCGCTCGGACAGCCCCGAAGCCTTCTACACCTGCTCCGACGTGGTCTTCGGCAAAGACAACGGCACGGTCGACGGCGCCGTACCGGCCCCGTCCGCGCCCACCGAGCAGGAAGTCGCCGAGGGTACGGAGAAGTCGACCATCGAGCACAACGGGCACGGTGACAACGACGCGTCCACCGGTCCCGGCAGCGGAAGCGACTCAGGTACGACCGGGGCCACGGCCGCCGCCGAGACACCGGCGGGCGGGGCGGAGGACGACGACGACGCCAACTACCCGGAGGCCAAGAACGCCGCCGCCCCGGCCGAACAGGCCCCCGCCGCAGCCGACTCCGCCGCCGCCGACACCACCGCTGACACCGCCGCCGACGCGCAGCCCACCGGCTCCGAGGAGAATCTCGCCGAGACGGGCGCCGACGGCACCACCCCGTACTTCGCGATCGGTGGCACGGCGGCGCTGGCCATCGGCGCCGCGGTGATGTTCGGCACGGTCCGCCGCAGGGCCGTACCCTCCGGACGCCACGGCCGCTGACCCCGCGCGGACGCGGCTGGGCCCCGGTGTGACGAGCGCTCGTCACACCGGGGCCCACCGCTGTCCGGACCGTCGGCCGAGGGCTGACGGAAGTCCGGCTAGCCCTGGTGGAAGATGGTCGCGCCCCAACGCGCCTTCCACCGGCCGTCGCCGAACTTCAGATCCGCCGTACACGCGCCGGTGTCGCCGTCACACGTCAGACCGGTCACCGGGACCGGAGCGGCGAGCGCCGCCGCGCTCCGCTCCATCGAGCCCGGCGCCTGGTGGAACACCGACACGTCCCAACGCGCCTTCCAGCGGCCGTCACCGAACTTCAGATCCGCCGTGCACTTGTACGTGTCCCCGTCACACGTCAGCCCCGTCACAGGGACCGGAGCCGCGACCGCCGCCGCACTCCGCTCCGCCGACCCGGCCTGGTGGAACACCGACACGTCCCAACGCGCCTTCCACCGACCGTCACCGAACTTCAGATCCGCCGTGCACTTGTACGTGTCCCCGTCACACGCCAGGCCCGTCACCGGAACCGGGGCGGCCGCCACGGGTGCGGCAGCCGTCGCAGTCGTCGGCGTGGCGGTCGCGGTGCTGGTCAGGCCGATGCCGAGAGCGGCGACCGTGGCGAGGGAGCCGGCCAGAATGCGCAGCATGGGGGTGTCCTTCCGTCGGAGCGCGGACACGGGGTGTGTCCGCCGAGGGGAAGAATGCTGCTCCTGGCCGCTCACCAACCGTAATCAACCGACCCTTCATCACAACGAGTTACGAAACCCGCCGCGGGCCCGGCGTGGCGCGGGTCAGCCGACCACCGACGCGCAGGTGGTCGGGGTGGCCCTCGCCGGGTCCAGCGCGTTGGCCACCTCGTGGAAGGCCACCCGGTCGAGGAGCCCGATCGCCACATGGTCGGAGAGGTCGACCGGGCAGAGGTCCTGGAGCAGTACGTTGCGCACCCCGGGGCCGGTCAGGAACTGGGAGCGGTACGGCGTGACCACCTGGTCGTACCGCGTGGCGATGACGGTGTAGCGCACCCCGGGGACGGTGTCACCGCCCTCGTTGAGCCGCGTCAGGAAGGGGGACCCGGCCACCTGGTCGGCGAGCCCCGGTGTCGCCTCGGTCAACAGGTCCCGCGCGCCGGGGAAGTACGGCAGGAGGCGGGTGAGCCCGAGCAGTGTGGTGCCGTGGTTGTCGGGGGCGATCCCGACCAGGGCGTTGACCTTCGCCGCCCCGCCCAGGAACTTGAGGTAGTGGCGCGGCATCATCCCGCCCTGCGAGTGCCCGACGAGGTCCGCCTCGGCCGCGCCGGTCGCGGCGAGCACCGTGTCGACGTACGTGGCGAGCTGCGCGGCGGAGGCGTCGATGGGGCCGAGGCCGTAGAACAGCGGCACGCCGGGGAGTTGGCCGTAGTCGAGCGAGAAGACGCAGTACCCCCGGTTGACCAGGTAGGGCGCGAGCCCGAGCCAGTTGTCGACGGCGTTCCCGAAGGTGCCGTGGACGAGGACGACCGGACGGGGGTGCGCCGCCGAGGGCTTGCAGGAGTAGTTGTTCCACCCACTGCTCACAGCGGAGGCGGAAGCCGAGGCAGAAGCGGCGGAGGCCGAGGCGCGTGTGGGGGTGTCGATCGTGGTCGCGGCGGCCGGGGTCACGGCGATCGTCAGTGCGGTCAGCAGCGCGGCCAGCGACACCGGCACACGCTTCCACGACCGTCTGTTCGGATCGTTCCAGGGCAGCATCGGGCGATCTCCTTGCGGCTCAAGGGAAATGGCGATGACTCTCAGCCCATATGGCCCGGACCACAAGGTTGGCTGTTCTCCTGCAAGTTACGCACGAGTAGAAAGCGGAAGGGAAGTTACGCGTCAGTAAAATGTGACGTGCTTCACGTCCTTCACGTATTTCACGTTAGCCTCACGCGGCCAGCGATCCCGGCAGCAACACTCCGGCCCCGAACTTCGCCCGGACCAGGTCGGCCACCGCCTCGATCCGCCGCGCCCGCTCGTCGCCCGGGTCGAACGTCAGCTGCCGGGCGGCCCGGTCGGCCGGGACCAGCCCCTCGGCCCGTACGGAAAGAGCCCGCACCCGCGCCCGTTGCAGTCCGAGCGACCCATGGATCCGGTACACGGCTCCGGCGAGCGCCGCGGAGTGCGCGGTCGGCTCACGCAGCGCGCGGGTACGGACGGTCGTGGACCGGTCCGCGTACCGCACGGTGAGGGTGAGGGCCCCGCACACCTGGCCCGCCCCCCGCATCCCGGCCCCCAGCTCCTCCGTGATCGAGAGCAGCGCGCGCCGCTGCCGCTCCTGGTGCAACTCGTCCAGCGGGAAGGTCCGTTCGGCCGCGATCGAGCGCGCGGCGGCGTTCGGGACGACCGCCGTACGGTCGACGCCGTGCGCCTTCTCGTACACCTCGCGCCCCAGGCGTACCCCGATGAGCCGCTGGAGCGTCGGGAGCGGTACGGCGGCGGTCGCGCCGATGGTGTCGAGACCGTACGACCGCAGCGTGCGGGCCGTCGCCGTACCGACCCCGGGCAGCGCGGCGACGGGCCCCGGCGCCAGGAACCGCTCGACCGCGCGCCCGTCGTCGGGCACCACGTACGTCGTCCCCGGCGCGGCCCGGTCCGCGGCCATCCGGGCCAGCATCGGGGTGGCGGCCACCCCGATCACACAGCCGGTCCCGAGGTGCGCGAGCGCCCGCACCCGCAGGACGGCGGCGATCCCGGCCGCGTCGAGGCCGAAGTACCGTTCGGCGCCGCGCACATCGACGAGCGCGGAGCCGGGCGGCAGCACCTGGACGACCGGGCTGATGTCCTCGATCAGCCCGAGCAGCGCGGGCAGGGCCGGCTCGGCGTCACGGGGCAGGCGGACACAGAGGATCATCCGGCGCTCCCCGGGCTGGAGTGCCACAACTTCCGCCCGGTGGGCAGGCCTTCGCCGGGCGGCCGGAGGTCGGACCACGGGTTCATCTCGTACCCGGTGGACATCTTGATCCGCCGGCCGTTGTCCCCGGACGGGGCGGGGCGGCCGGAGAGTCCGGCGGTCCGAGCGCCGGGGCCGGGCCGGCCGGGGAAGGCGGCGCCGGCACCGCCTCCAGCGCCGCCGCGACCGCCTCCAGGCCGCCCTCCTTCCGCAGCTCCACCAGCTCCGCCAGGTTCCACGCCGCCGCCCCGACCACGCTCAGGCTCTGCGAACCGCGCCGCTGCACCACGCCCCGTACCAGCAGCAGCCAGGAGTGGAACACCGTGTGCGCGCACGCCTCGTGGCTGTCGTCGAAGAAGGCCAGGTCGACCAGGCCCGTGCCGTCGTCCAGCGTCGTGAAGATGACCCGCTTCCCGGAGCGGATCGGCGGGGTCTGGGTCGCCACCTTGGCCCCCGCCACCAGGACGGTCCTGCCGTGGGGCACGTCCCGCAGCCGTTTGGCCGAGATCGCGCCCAGCTCCTTGAGGAACCCGTAGTGGTCCCCCATCAGATGGCGGGAGGCGTCCATGCCGAGCACACCCAACTCGGCGCTGAGACGCTCCGCGTCACCCAGGTCGGGCAGTCCGACGGGAGCGGTCCGCTGCCCTCCGCCCAGCGGGAGTTGGTCACCGCGGGAGCCCACCCTCCGCTGTGCGCCGTGCAGTTCGGACAGGTGCAGCAGCAGGTCCCGGCGGTTGGCGCCGAAGGCGTCCAACGCGCCCACCTGCGCGAGCCGTTCGGCCACCGGACGGCCCGGCCTGGCCCGCTGCCAGAAGTCCAGCAGCGAGGAGTACGGCTGCCCCGCCTCGATCCGTGCCGTCTCCGCCTCGCTGATGCCGTGGACGTCGGAGAGCGCCAGCCGCAGCCCCCAGGTCCCCGGCCGCACCCCTTCACCGGACACCAGTTCGATTCGATGGGTGACGGCCGACCGGTTCACGTCCAGCGGCAGCACCGGCACCCCCCGCCGCCGCGCGTCCGCCAGCAGCAGCCTCTTCGGGTACATCCCCGGGTCATGGGTGAGCAGCCCTGCGTAGAAGGCGGCCGGGTGGTGCGCCTTGAGCCAGGCCGACTGATAGGTCGGTACGGCGAACGCGACCGCGTGCGCCTTGCAGAAGCCGTACGAGCCGAACGCCTCGATGATCTCCCAGGTACGCGCGATCACGTCGGGCGCGTACCCCCGCTCCCGCGTCAGCCGCTCGAACCAGACCTTGATCCGGCCCTGCGACCCGGGGTCGGACAGTCCTCTCCGCACCTTGTCCGCCTCCTCCTTGCCGCAGCCCGTCATGATGTCCACCATCCGGATGATCTGTTCGTGGAAGACGACCACCCCGTACGTCTCGCTCAACGCCTCCTCCAGGTCGGCGTGCGGGTAGCGGACGGGCGCCCGGCCGTGCCGGGCCTCGATGAACGGGCGCACCATGTCGGCCGCCACCGGCCCCGGCCGGAAGAGCGAGATGTCGACCACCAGGTCGTGGAAGGTCGCGGGCTGGAGCCGGCCGACCAGGTCGCGCTGGCCCGGCGACTCGATCTGGAAGCAGCCCAGGGTCTCGGCGGAGCGGATCAGCCGGTACGTCTCCGGGTCGCCCTCCGGCACCTGTGCCGGATCGTCCAGATCCAGCTCCTCGCCCGTGGCGCGCGCGATCTCCGTGACCGCGTGGGCCATCGCCGACTGCATCCGTACCCCCAGGACGTCGAGTTTGAGCAGTCCCAGCCGTTCGACGTCCTCCTTGTCGAACTGGGCCATGGGGAAGTGCTCGCCGCTGGTCGGCACCACCGGGGTACGGCGCAGCAGCGAGGCGTCCGAGAGCAGCACCCCGCACGGGTGCATGGCGATCCCGCGCGGCAGCGCGTCCAGCGCCTCCACCAGGTCCCACAGCCGGGCGTACTTCGCGCCGCCCCGCTCCGACTCCCCTGCCAGCGCGCGCAGTTCGGGCAGTTCCTCCATCGCGGCACGGGCGTCCCTGGCGCGGATGTGCGGGAAGGACTTGGCGATCCGGTCGATGTCGGCGGGGTCCATGGAGAGGGCCGCGCCCACGTCCCGTACGGCATGACGCACCCGGTACGTCTCCGGCATGGCGACGGCCGCGACCCGCTCGGGGCCGAACCGGTCGAGGATCGCGCGGTAGACCTCCAGGCGCCGCGCGGACTCGACGTCGATGTCGATGTCGGGGAGTTCCAGCTCGCGCCAGCCGGTGGGCTGCCTGGGCGGCTGTCTGCGGGTGGAGAGGAAACGTTCCATCAGCAGGCCGTGCGCGACCGGGTCCGCGTGGGCGATGCCCAGCAGGTGGTTGACCAGGGACCCCGCGCCGGAGCCCCGCGCGGCGACCCTGACCCCCATCCCCTTCACGTCGTCCACAACCTGAGCCACCGTCAGGAAGTAGGAGGCAAAGCCGAGTTGGTCGATCGTACGCAGCTCGGCGTCCATCCGGTCCCAGTACTCCCGGTGGTCGCCGCGCCGGTCGTAGCCGCGCAGCACCATCCCGGCGGCGGCGCGTGAGCGCAGCACCCGCGCGGCGCTGCGGCGGTCCGCGCCGACCAGCCGGGGCTCGGGGAAGTGGACGGTGCCGATGCCCAGGTCGTCCTCGGGGTCGACCGCACAGCTCGCGGCGGTCTCCTCGGTCAGGGCGAGCAGCCGGTGGGCGATGTCCCGCCGGAATCCGGCGGCCTCGGCGACCAGCTCGGCGGTACGGACCATCGCGTCCGGGTCCTTGAGCCAGCGCTCCCCGCTGTCGAGGCCGCCGCGCGGGTCGATGGGCATGAGCCTGCGGGCCGAGTCGAGCACGTCGGCGACCGGCCCCTGCCCGGGGTCGGCATAGCGCACGGCGTTGCTGAGCACGGCCCGTACCCCCTGCTCGGTGGCGAACCCGAGCGTGCGGGCGGCGTGCCGCAGCGATCCGGGTCCGGTGCCCGTACGGCCGTGGTGCACGATCTCCAGGCGCAGCGCGTCCCCGTAGATCTCGCGCCAGGGCGCGAGGAACCGCGCGGCCCGGTCGGGGCGTCCCGCGGCGAGAGCCCTGCCTGTCTCGGAGCCGGGTCCGAGGAGCACGGTCAGCCCGTCGCCGTGGTTGTCCTGCCAGGGCAGCAGCGGGCTGCCGTCCCCGGCGGCGTGCGCGGTGGAGACGAGCCGGCACAGGTCGGCCCAGCCGGTCGCGCCGTCCCGGGCGAGGAACACCGCGCGGGGCGCGGAC
>NZ_WWJY01000409.1 GCF_009865405.1 Streptomyces sp. SID3212
AGACGCTGGTCGACGCGCTGGCCCCCGCCTGCGCCGCCCTCCGGTCGTGCGACCGGAAGGGAGACCCGCGGCAGGCCCTGTCCCGTGCGGCCGCCGCCTCCTGGGAGGGCGTACGGGACACAGCCGGCCTCCGGGCCCGCCGGGGCCGGGCCAGCTACGTGGGGGAACACGCCTCAGGGGTACCGGACCCGGGCGCGGTCGGCATCGCGCTGCTGTTCTCGTCGTCCGGGGAGAACGTGACGACCCTGGCTCCGTACCTGGAGGAACCGACCCCGGCGGCGCGGTAGGGGCGCCCAGGCCAACGACCTTGTTCCACAAGGCACTTGGGCGCGGGGGATCTTCGTGAACCGATCCCGGGGCGCTCTGTACGATTCGCGCATGCCCTCAGACAGTGCAGCCCCGGTCAGGAACGCGGAGCCCACCGTCCGGACCACGGTCGACCGGGTGATCACCGGCCTGTCCCTGTGGTGGATGGCATCACCGGTCGCGTTCCTGTTCTCACTCACCAGCCCCTCGGGCCGGACGTCTTGGGAAACCTGGCTCAGCGGGCTGCTGTTGGCGACCAGCGCCGGCGGAGCGTTGGTCGCTCCCGCCGCCGGGCTGGTGGTGGCGCGCGCCGGCCACCGGCGGGCGGGCCGCCGCTTCGCCGTCATGGGCGTGGTGTCCCTCGCGGTGCTCGTGTTGTTCTTCCTGATCTTCACGAACCTCGACAGCGAGTGCGCGCCCGGCGACAAGTGCTAGGGCATGTCCCCGAAGTGAGCCCGGCGATCGTCGTGAGAGACGTTCCGTTCACCGTGAGGGGCATCATCGAGGATCCCGGCGGAGGCTCTTCGCCGCTGAGCCGGTCACGGTTCGGGGTGGTGGACCCCGGTACGGCCGTTCGGCTGACTTCCGGGGGGCCGGGAGTGTCCGGCAGGTGTCGGGGGTCGCGAGGCGAGGGGGCGCGGGGCCTGCGAGCCCAGGGGACGCGCGGTTCTGGGGCCAGGGTGTGTGGGGTGTGCGAGGCCAGGGTGCGCGGGGCCGGCTCCCGGCGGTCCCGCACCTGACCCGCTTCGGTGTGCTAGCTGGCCGGTACGCCTCCCTGGGCCTGGCTGGGGATGCGGTCGCAGGCCCAGAGCCGTACCTCCGGGTTGTCCAGGGCGCGGACCCACAGATCCACCAGGGCCACCGTCTCCGGGCTGGGCCAGGAGCCCGCTCCGAGGACGCGCATGCCGGCCCCCACCGCGGCCTGGACGCCGCAGTGCGAGTCCTCGACGGCCAGGGTGTCGGCCGGGTCGACGCCGCACAGTTTGGCGGCCGTGAGGTAGACGTCCGGGTGCGGCTTGGGCCTGATGGTGTCGTCCGGGACCACGATGTGGTCGAAGCAGTCGAGCAGTCCCGCCGTGTCGAGGCAGGACTCGACCACCTCGGCCGGGCAGTTGCTGGCGACGGCCAGCGGTGCGAACCGCCGTACGTCGTGGACCAGTTCCCGGGCGCCGGGCATGGTCATCGGCTGCTCGGCGACGAGCGACCGGAACTCCGTGAGCAGCTGGGACGTCATGTCCCCGGCGAGGTCGGGGCGTCCCGACTCGACCGCCATGAGCGTGCCGCACTCGGTGTAGTGCAGGCCCTTGGCCCGCTCCGCGAACCCGGGGGCGGGAGCGAATCCGTACCCGTCGAGGACGAGGTCGCGGGCGTCCTGCCAATGCCGTTCGGTGTCCATCAGCGTGCCGTCGCAGTCGAAAACAATGGCCGCGGGGGTCCAGGAAAGGATGCGAGAAGCCGTCATTTCGATTTCTTGTCCGTTCGCGTAGGGGGAGTGGCGCCCGAGAGGGCGGCTTTGGGTGGCGGGCGCGCGGAGTGTGTTCATCCGGCGCCCGCCGAAAACATAACGATCGCTACGCTAAGGACGGCGACTCGACGTAGTCAAGGAGGCACGGATCGTGATGAGGGTCTTCACCGGTAGTGCAGGGTGCCGAATGCTTTCTGTTCGCCCCCTTGCAGGACGCGGAAGACGCAGGTCGAGTGGTGTGGCACGCAGAGAATGCGCGCGGGCGGATCGAATTCGGTGAACCGCGCGGCTTTCAGCCGTCCGGCGGTAGGGCGAAGCAACGTTCCGCCACTCTGCCGGGCGGTCGCCTGCCGCGCCGCCTCCAGCAGGACCATGCCGGGCACGTGGTCCGACGCGTGGTCGAAGAAGAACGGGTGACGCGGGTCGGCGGGCTCCACGAGCAGGACGTCGTCCGGGGCCGGACCGCCGGCCCCCAGGGGCCCCGTGCCCTGGGTGACCAGGACGTCGTGCGCGGTGTGCACCCCCACCGTCACGGCCTCCGGGTGCGGTCGGCCCGTCGGCGCCGCCCCGGGGGCGACGGTCCCGGCCCGCCCCGCGCGCACCGTGCCGTACC
>NZ_WWJY01000410.1 GCF_009865405.1 Streptomyces sp. SID3212
GCCGAGGCCGTCGCGACCGTCGCCGGGGACGGCCTGCTCCCGCGCACGGTCACCTCCGACGAGCTGTACGCGACGGTGGTCATCGGTTCAAAGGCGCGCGCCCTTCCCTGAGACGGCCGGAAGAGGCGGGGGGCCGCTCGCGCCCCGCGCGCCGGGCGGCCCGCGTCCCTACGCCGAATGCCGCGCGTGAGGTGACGTGACCGGTGAGGTCTCGTTGGGGAGGCGAATCAGGCCGGGCGGTGTGCGGGAGCCGGACGCCGTCGGCCCCCGACGAGCGACCGGAGAGAGCATGACCACTGCTCACGCCCCCCACCCCGACCACACGCACCACCACGGCGAGGGCTGCGGCCACGTGGCCGTCCCCCACGGCGACCACATCGACTACGCGCACGACGGCCACCTGCACCAGGTCCACGGCGACCACGTGGACGAGTGCGAGGCCGCCGCGCACGCGCCGCACGACGATCACGGCCACCGGCACGGCGAGGGCTGCGGTCATGTCGCGGTGCCGCACCGCGACCACGTGGACTACGTGCACGACGGCCACCGGCACGCCGGGCACGACGGCCACTGGGACGAGCACTGAGCCACGGCCGCGTGCGCGTGTCCGCGCGCCGGTCCGCGTGTGACGCCTGAACGGGCGGGTGGCCCCTGGCGTCCCAGGGGCCACCCGCCCTTCCCGGGGGACGGCCGTGGGAGCGCTCTCCGGACCACGTAGCATCACCCGTATGGAGCAGCGTGTACTGGGCAGGACGGGACGAGACGTCTCCGTCGTAGGACTGGGAACTTGGCAGCTGGGCGCGGACTGGGGGGACGTGACCGAGTCGGACGCGTTCGCCGTCCTGGACGCGGCGGTCGAGTCGGGCGTGACCATCTTCGACACGGCGGACGTGTACGGGGACGGCCGCAGCGAGCAGCTGATCGGCCGCTATCTCAAGGACCGGCCGGACGCCGGGATCTTCGTCGCGACGAAGATGGGCCGGCGGGCCGAGCAGCTTCCGGAGAACTACACCCTGGACAACTTCCGGGCGTGGAACGACCGTTCCCGGGCGAACCTCGGCACCGACACCCTCGACCTGGTCCAGCTGCACTGCCCGCCGCCGGCCGTCATCGAGTCGGACGCCGTCTACGACGCGCTCGACACCCTGGTGGACGAGCGGCGGATCGCCGCCTACGCGGTGAGTGTCGAGACCTGCGCCGAGGCGCTGGCGGCCATCGCCAGGCCCGGCGTCGCCAGTGTGCAGATCATCCTCAACGCCTTCCGGCTCAAGCCGCTCGAAGAAGTGCTGCCGGCCGCCCGTGCGGCGGGCGTGGGCATCGTCGCGCGGGTGCCCCTGGCCTCCGGCCTGCTGTCCGGGAAGTACACGAAGGACACGGTCTTCGCCGCCGACGACCACCGCACGTACAACCGCCACGGCGAGGCGTTCGACCAGGGCGAGACCTTCTCCGGCATCGACTACGAGACCGGTCTCGCGGCGGCGGCCGAGTTCGGCGAGCTGGCCCCCGAGGGCGCCACGGCGGCCCAGACGGCCCTGCGCTGGATCATCCAGCAGCCCGGCGTCACGACCGTCATCCCCGGCGCCCGCTCCGTCGAGCAGGCCCGTGGCAACGGCGCGGCGGCCGGGCTGCCCGCCCTGCCGCAATCAACGCTGGACGCCGTCAGGGACCTGTACGACCGGCGGCTGCGCGCCTCGGTCCACGGCCGCTGGTAGGCACCGTCTCCGCACACGGCGGAACCACACGACCGGTCGGCGCCGGGCCTTTTCGGGCCCGGCGTCGACCGGCGTCGACCGGCGTTGATCGGGAGATAAAACGGGATGATCGTGGGCCGATTGCCGCGCCAGGGTGCGGCACGGCTGCAAGAGTTGGTCGTTTCTGTGGCTGTATCGCGTTGCGCCATGTAGCGTCTTGATCAGCTGTCGTGGTTCCGAAGTACCGCTCGCCCGTGACGCACCGTCACGGGCGTTTGTGCTGTTCAGCGTCTCTGCGGACCAAGGCGATCACCTCCGGTTCCCCGTACCGTGCGGGGAACCATGCGTCCCGGATACGGAGATTCAGCATGGCCAGTGGAACAGTGAAGTGGTTCAACTCGGAAAAGGGCTTCGGCTTCATCGCGCAGGACGGTGGCGGCCCCGACGTGTTCGCGCACTACTCGAACATCGCGGCCACCGGCTTCCGTGAGCTCCAGGAGGGCCAGAAGGTGACGTTCGACGTCACCCAGGGCCAGAAGGGCCCCCAGGCGGAGAACATCGTCGCCTCCTGACGGCTGAGCGCGGAGCCGTCCTGCCCGGGAGGGCACGGACGACAGGGCGCCGGTCCGGCGGGTTCTCCCCGCCGGACCGGCGCCCGTTCCTGTTCCCGCCCGTGACGGCTCAGGCCGCGGGTTCCGCCGCTGTCGCCGTCGTACGGGCCACCTGTCCGCCGCCCGCCGTCCGCAGGGCCAGCCGGCACCCGACGCAGGCGCCGTGCCCCTCGGCCGCCGTCCGGTCGCGGACCCGCCAGTTCCACTGGTCGGCGGTACGCGGCCCCGGGGGCTTCCCCCAGC
>NZ_WWJY01000411.1 GCF_009865405.1 Streptomyces sp. SID3212
GGGCACGCTGACCGCCGTCGACGTCGGCGAGTGCGCCGCGGGCGGTGACAGTACGTGTGTGAACCTCATCCGGGACGGCGGCCACCGGGTGGGGCAGGTTCTCGCCACCCTGGTCAGCTTCATGAACCCGTCCATGATCGTGATCGGCGGCGGGCTGTCGGGGCTCGGTTACGTCCTGCTGTCGGAGATCCGCAGCGTGGTGTACAAGCGTTCGCTCCCGCTCGCCACGGGCAACCTGCCGATCGTCATGTCGGAGCTGGGGCCGCGGGCCGGGGTCGTCGGCGCGGCGCTGCTGGCCAGCGAGCTCTCGTACGGCGGAGGGGTCTGGCCCCACCCGGACTGACCGCACTCCCCCGGCCCACTGCTCGCCCCACCTGCCCGCCCCATCTGCCCGCCCCACCTGCTCGACCCTCACGGCCGCCGCCCGCAGCGGTGCTTCCCGCGATGTGCGACTAGGATGAAAGTCGCACATGGGGTAAACGCGCGCGCAGGTACGGATACGTACAGGTACAGGGGCATACAGGCGGCCCCCACGGCGCAGCTGGTCGCGGTGGAGCCGTGACAGCGGATCGGACACACATGAGCAGCGGATTCATGGGTCCGGAGGGCTACGGCCCCGACCCGTTCAGTGACTTCCTCTCCCGCATCCTGGGTACCGGTGCGAACGCCGGCGGCCCGGGACGGCCCCCGCCGCGTCAGGCGGACATCGCCCGGCTGATGAGCGAACCGGCCCGGGAGCTGGTCGCGTCGGCGGCCAGTTACGCGGCGGAGCACGGCAGCCCGGAACTGGGCACGGAACACCTCCTGCACGCGGCGCTCACGGCCGAGCCGACCCGCGCCCTGCTGGAGCAGGCGGGTGCGAATCCCGACGCCCTGGTCGCGGAGATCGACCGGAGTGTGGGCTCGGGACCGCAGCAGAAGTCGGTCTCCGTCACCCCGGCGGTCAAGCGGGCGCTGCTCGGCGCCCACGAACTGGCGCGGGCGACCGGCTCCTCGTACATCGGTCCCGAGCATGTCCTCGGGGCGCTCGCGGCCAATCCCGACTCGGCGGCGGGGCGCATCCTGAACGTGGTCCGCTTCACGCCGCCCGCCGCCCCGTACGGCGGTGTCGGGCCGCAGCCGCCCGGCATGGAGCAGGGCGCGGTACAGCAGCACGGTACGCCGACCCTCGACAAGTACAGCCGCGATCTCACCGATCTCGCCCGGTCGGGCCGGATCGACCCGGTCATCGGCCGTGAGGAGCAGATCGAGCAGACCGTCGAGGTGCTCTCCCGGCGCGGCAAGAACAACCCGGTCCTCATCGGTGACGCCGGGGTCGGCAAGACGGCCATCGTGGAGGGCCTCGCGCAGCGCATCGGCGACGGGGAGGTGCCCGGCACCCTGCACGACCGGCGGGTCGTCGCGCTCGACCTGTCGGGGGTGGTGGCCGGGACCCGTTTCCGGGGTGATTTCGAGGAGCGGCTCAACGCCATCATCGACGAGATCCGCTCCCACTCCGACGAGCTGATCGTCTTCATCGACGAGCTGCACACGGTCGTCGGCGCCGGAGGCGGTGGCTCCGAGGGGTCCGGCAGCGACGCGAGCCAGATGCTCAAGCCGGCTCTCGCGCGGGGTGAGCTGCACGTGATCGGCGCCACCACCCTGGAGGAGTACCGCCGTTACATCGAGAAGGACGCCGCGCTGGCCCGCCGCTTCCAGGCGATCCTGGTGCCGGAGCCGTCCGCGGAGGACACGGTGGAGATCCTGCGCGGTCTTCAGGACCGGTACGAGGCCCACCACCAGGTCCGCTACACCAACGAGGCGCTGCTCGCGGCCGTCGAACTCTCCGACCGGTACCTCACCGAGCGTTTCCTGCCGGACAAGGCGATCGACCTGATCGACCAGGCCGGGGCCCGGGTCCGGCTGCGTTCGCGCACCAAGGCCACGGACGTACGGGACCTTGAACGCGAGGCGGAGCAGCTGACCAGGGACAAGGACCAGGCGGTCGCCTCGGAGCAGTACGAACGGGCCACCGAACTGCGGGACCGGATCAACGAGCTGATCGACCGGATCGGGGCGGAGGACGGCCGGAGCGAGGGCGACGGGCACATCGTGGAGGTGTCCGCGGAGGACATCGCGGAGATCGTGTCCCGACAGACCGGTATCCCGGTGAGCAGTCTGACCGAGGAGGAGAAGACCCGGCTCCTCGGCATCGAGGACCACCTGCACACCCGGGTCGTGGGGCAGGACGCGGCGGTCACGGCGGTGTCGGACGCCATCCTGCGCTCGCGGGCCGGTCTGGCCGACCCCAACCGTCCCATCGGCAGCTTCCTCTTCCTCGGGCCGACCGGGGTGGGGAAGACCGAACTGGCGCGGGCGCTCGCCGAGGCGCTGTTCGGCAGCGAGGACCGGATGGTGCGCGTCGACATGAGCGAGTACCAGGAACGGCACACCGTCAGCCGGCTGGTGGGTGCCCCGCCGGGATACGTGGGCCACGAGGACGCGGGCCAGCTGACGGAGGCCGTGCGCCGGCATCCGTACTCGCTGCTCCTGCTCGACGAGGTGGAGAAGGCGCACCCCGATGTCTTCAACCTGCTGCTCCAGGTCTTCGACGAAGGGCATCTGACGGATTCCCAGGGCCGCCGGGTCGACTTCAAGAACACGGTCGTCGTCATGACGAGCAACCTGGGTTCTGATGCCCTCAGCGGGAGCCGCGGGGCGCTCGGCTTCGCCTCCCCGGACGCCTCGGACACGGGGCAGCCGGGCGGCGCGGGCGGTTCGCAGACCCGGTCGGCGGCCGAGGAACGGGCGCTCGGTGCGCTGCGGGAGCACTTCCGGCCGGAGTTCCTCAACCGCCTGGACGAGGTCATCATCTTCCGCCGCCTCACCGACGAGCAGCTCAGGGAGGTGACCGGACTGCTCCTGGAGGCCACCCGCCGGCGGCTGCGCGCGCAGGACATCACCATCGAGTTCGCGCCGGAGGCCGTCGACTGGATCACGCGGCGCGGCCATCAGCCCGAGTACGGCGCCCGTCCGCTGCGCCGCACCATCCAGCGTGAGGTCGACAACGCGCTGTCCCGGCTGCTGCTGGACGGCGCGCTCGCCCCCGGGGCACATGTGCGGGTGACCGTCGAGGAGGAGCGGCTGGCGTTCCACACGACGGCGATGGTCTGACCCGGGACCCGGGTGCGCGGAGGCAGGCCGACCACTCAGCCGGCCTGCCGCATCAGGGCGTTGAGCTCCCCGTAGTCCAGGCCGTCGGCAAGGTCGCCGTAGGTGCCGGTGGCCAGCAGTTCCTCGGTGGCGCGGCGGACGACGGCGTACGCGGACAGGACGACCGACGAACCCAGGCTGACCCGGGCGACCCCGCACCGCGCGAGGTCGGCGACGGAGGGCGCGCCGGACCCGACGAGGATGTTGACGGGGGCGTCGATCCCCTCCGTCAGGGCGGCGACCTCGGCCAGGTCGGTGATGCCGGGGACAAAGATGCCGTCGGCTCCGGCCGACAGGTACGTACGCGCCCGGTCCAGCGTCTCGCGGAGGCGTACGGACGCGTCCAGCGCGCCCGACAGGTAGGTGTCCGTGCGGGCGTTGATGAACAGGGGTACGCCGGTGGCCTCGGCGGCGGCCCGCGCGGCGGCGATGCGGGCGGCCTG
>NZ_WWJY01000412.1 GCF_009865405.1 Streptomyces sp. SID3212
GTTCGGCCGTTCTCCTGGGCGGTGGGGTGCGCGTCGCCGTGGCCGGCGCCGTACCCGTTACGGCTCTCCCCGCCCGCGCCCTGACCGCCCCGCCGTCCGGCCGTACGTTCCCGCAGGCGTTCCAGCACACCGGGACCGCCGTTCCTGCGGCGGCGCGGGCCGGTCCGGGGCCTCGGTGACTCCAGATCGGTGACCACCGCCGGCCGGGAGCCGGTGTTGAGGTGCACCAGCGCCTCGTGCCCCTGGTACTCCATGTGCTCGACGATGCCGCTCAGCGCCACCTCCCCGGGGCGGGCCTGGCTGGGCGGCGCGACACGGACCGCCTCCGAGCGCAGTCCGACGATGACCTGCCGGCCCTGCTGGATCCGGAGCAACTGGTGGTCCTGGCTGAGCGGTTCGGGCAGGGGCAGGCGCTGGCGGCCGAGGTCGATCGACATGCGTCCGTCCAACGGGGCGTAGACCACGCCCTGGAGGAGGTTGATCCGGGGGGTGCCGATGAAGGCGGCGACAAACACGTTCTCGGGCAGGGCGTACACCTCACGTGGCGCGCTGACCTGTTGGAGGACCCCGCCGCGCATCACGGCGACGCGGTCCCCCAGCGACATCGCCTCCGCCTGGTCGTGGGTCACGTACACCGTGGTGACGCCGAGGTCGGCGGTCAGCCGGGCGATCTCGGCGCGCAGATGGTTGCGGAGCTTGGCGTCGAGGTTGGACAGCGGCTCGTCCATCAGGAACGCGGAGGGCCGCCGGGAGATGGCCCGGCCCATCGCGACACGCTGGCGCTCGCCGCCGGAGAGCTGGCTCGGGTAGCGGTCCAGGATGGTCTCGATGCCGAGCATCCTGGCCGTCGCCTCGACGCGTGCGGTGCTGTCCTCGCGGGGGTTCTCCAGGCGCAGCGGGAAGCCGATGTTGTCGCGGTTGGTCATCCTCGGGTAGAGCGCGAAATTCTGGAACACCATGGCCATGCCGCGTTCGCGGGGCGGCACGAGGTTGGCGCGCTCGCCGTCGAGCAGGAGGTCGCCCTCGCTGATGTCCTCCAGACCGGCGATCATGCGGAGCACGGTGGACTTGCCGCAGCCGGAGGGCCCGAGCAGCACGACGAACTCGCCGGGCGCGATGTCGAGCGAGAAGCGGTCGACGGCGCGGGTGCCCCGTCCGTACACCTTGCTGACCCTGTGCAGGGAAATGGCGCGACTCATGATGTGTTCCGCCCGGAAGAGGAGGTGGAGCGGCTGCGACGCCTGAAACTAGCCGACTACGCGCGGTCAGGGAATGACTCGCGCGAAGGTCGCGCGCGGTGCGGCCGAGGAAGCGTGGGGCCCCTGAAGTGGCCCTGGACCTGGGGTTCTTGCGGTGCGGGGTGGGCTGGGGGTGGCACGGGGGGTGGCGTGACGCGGAAGCAATACGGCGGATGCGGTGGATGGGATCCGGCCGGGAGGCGTAGCCGGAGCGGGCGGAATCGGGGGTGGGAGTCTTTCCCTGGCGTGCCCGGTGCGTTTGGTTGCGCTTACTGATGTCCTCAATCGCCGGACGGG
>NZ_WWJY01000413.1 GCF_009865405.1 Streptomyces sp. SID3212
ACCTTCCGCCCTCCCTCTCCCCCCGCCCGCCACCTTCTCCCTCGCCGTCGTCGCCGCGCCCCCGCACAAGGTCGCGGAGGCGGCGCTGCTCTGCGGGGTCCCCCTGCGGATCGCACCGGCCGCCGACGGCGCCATGTCGTACGTCGAGCTGGCGGCGAACGCCACCCCGGGGCGGCGCGCCCGGCTCCTCGGCGAGGAGGGGCTCACCGCCGCCGCCGACACCTTCACCACGGGCGAGCGCTGGCCGGCCCTCGTCCTCCACCGCACCGCCGACCGCCACGGCTGCACCCTCCTCCGCAAGGGCAGGAAGGTGGCCGCCCACGCGTGGGACGAGGCGGCCCCGGTCCCCGACCAGGCGACGGCGGCGGCCACGGCGGCGGCCCTCGCCAAGGCGTACGGTCTCGCCGATCCGCGCCCCCTCACGGCGCTCCTGCGCGGCGCCAACGCCCCGGCGGACCGGCAGCGGACCCTGCTGGGGCTGCTGGGTCTGCCCCCGCTCCCGGAGTCCTTCGGCTCCCGGCCCGAAGCCCTCACCGGGTTGCCCGACGCCCATGTCCTGGTCAGCAGGGGCCTGTTGGCCGGCATCAGGGAGTCCCTGGCGTCGGCGACGTCGTCGGCCGCCGGGAGCGCGCCGGCGCGCGAGCGGCCTCCCCGCGCCGCCCTTCCCCGTACCCGGTTTCCCCGCGCCGCCTTTCCCCGCCCCCGGCGCTGGTGGCTCCTCCACGTCCTGGGCCTGTGCCTCGCCGTGCCCGCGGCGGCCTACGCCTGGTGGTCCCCGGACATCGGCCCCTTCCGGGAGGTCAACTCCACGGTCGCCGCGCTCTGGCTGACTGCCCGCGTCACCCGCGCCTGGTGCCAGCGCCGGGGGCGCGGCTGACGCGCCCGCCGGAGGCGCGGAGCGACGAGGCCCTCGGGCCC
>NZ_WWJY01000414.1 GCF_009865405.1 Streptomyces sp. SID3212
TCCCGGCGCCCTCCTCGCCCGTCACCCCAACCTGCGCGCCTGCTTCCGGCACGAGCGCCTCGACCGGCCCGTCCAGGTCGTCCCGAAGGCCGTCCGCCTGCCGTGGACCGAGGTGGACCTGACCGGACTGAGCCTGGACGAGGTCACCGTACGGACCGAGGAGGTACTGCGGGAGGACGCCGCGCTCCGTTTCGACCTGGCCCGCCCGCCCCTGGTCCGCGCCACCTTCCTGCGGCACGACACCGGCGCCGAACTGATCGTGTCCTTCCACCACATCCTGCTCGACGGCTGGTCGCTGCCGATCCTCGAACGGGACCTCGTGGCCCTGGTCGCGGGCCGCCCGCTGCCGCCCCCCGTGCCCTACCGCGACTACCTGGTGTGGCTGAGCGGGCAGGACCAGCACAAGGCCGACACCGCGTGGGCCGAGGCGCTCGACGGTCTGGACCGGCCCGCGCTGCTGGCACCGGACGGCCCGGACACCGCGCCCGACCGGACCCAGCTGCGGCTGCCGGCCGCGCTCACCGCGACGCTGACCGCCCGGGCCGCCGAGGCGGGCGTCACCCTCAACACCGTCGTGCAGGTGGCCTGGGCGCTGCTCCTGGCCCGGCTGACCGGCGCCCGTGACCTGGTCTTCGGCGCGGTCGTCTCCGGACGCCCGCACGACCTGCCGGGCGTCGAGTCCATGGTGGGCCTGTTCATCAACACCCTGCCGGTACGGGTACGACTCCGGGACGGCGAGAGCGCCGGGGACCTGCTCCGCCGGATCCAGGACGAGCAGTCCCGCCTGCTGGCCCATCACCACGCCCGCGTCGCCGAGGTGCAGCGGACCGTCGGGGCCGGTGAACTCTTCGACTCCATCCTCGCCTTCGAGAACTTCCCGCAGGCGCCGCCGACCCAGGACGGGCCCGACACGGTACGCCTGGTGACGGTGACGGACGCGACCCACTACCCGGTCACCATCGCCGCCGTCGCCGAGGAGCGGATGCTGCTGTCGGTGAGCTGCCGCCGGGGCATCTCCGCCACCGCGATCACCCGCGGCGTCGTCCGCGTACTGGAACAACTCGCGGAGAATTCCGAGCAGTTGGCCCAGGACATCGACGCCCTTCCGCAGGCGGAACACGACCGGCTGCTCGCCCTCGCGGCGGGACCGTCCCGCGCCGTCGCCGAACCCGCCACCGTGACGGGGCGGTTCGCCGCGCAGGTGGCCCGGACGCCGGACGCGCCCGCTGTCGACACCGACGGCGAGATTCTCGGCTACGCGCGGCTCGACGCCGCGTCGGACCTGCTGGCGGCCCGGCTCGTCCTGGCCGGTGTGGCGCCGGGGGACACGGTGGCCCTGCTGCTGCCCCGCTCGGCGTCCGTGGTCGTCGCGCAGCTCGCGGTCCTCAAGGCGGGGGCCTGCTGGCTGCCGCTCGACCCGGCGCAGCCGTCGGAGCGACTGGCCCGGCTGGTGAAGGCCGCGGCGCCCGTCCTCGCCCTCACCCTCGGTGCCTTCCCGGTCCGACTCCCCCCGGAGCTGCCGGTGTTGGACATGGGAGAGGAGCACGCGGGACCCGGGTCCTTCGAAGCGGTCCCGGTCCATCCGGAGTCCGCCGCCTGCGTGATCTACACCTCCGGATCCACCGGAGAGCCCAAGGGCGTGGTCGTCCCGCAGCGGGCGATCACCGAACTGGCCGCCGACGGCCGGTTCGCGGGCGGCGCGCACCGGCGGGTGCTGCTCCACAACCCGTACACGTTCGACGCCTCCACCTACGAGGTGTGGATCCCGCTCCTGAACGGCGGGACCGTGGTCGTCGCGCCCGCCGAGGCCGTCACTCCCGACCTGCTCAAGCGGGTGGTGCCCGATCGCCGGGTCACCGCGCTGATGCTCACGCCCGAACTGCTGCGTACCGTCGCGGAGATCGCGCCCGACGCCCTCTCGGGGCTCAGCGAGGTGTGGTCCGGGGGCGACGTCCTGGCGAGGGACACCGTGCGCCGGATCCAGGAACACTGCCCGGCCGCCGTCGTGGTCAACGGCTACGGACCCACCGAGACCACGGTGTTCGCCACCGCGCACACCGCACACGTCCCGCACACCGCACACGCCTCTCCGGCGCCCACCGAGCACACCGCACCCACCGCACCCACCGAAGCCGACCCGGGCGCCGTCCCCATCGGCCGCCCCCTCGACAACACCCGCGCCTACGTCCTGGACGCCGCCCTGCGCCCGATGCCCGCCGGCGCCACCGGCGAGCTGTACCTCGCCGGGACCGGTCTCGCCCACGGCTACCTCGGGCGCCCGGTGGCCACCGCCGGACGCTTCGTCGCCGACCCCTACGGACCGCCGGGCAGCCGCATGTACCGCACCGGCGACCTCGCCCGCCGTACGACCGGCGGAGTCC
>NZ_WWJY01000415.1 GCF_009865405.1 Streptomyces sp. SID3212
GAGCCGCCGCCCGGCGCGAGCGCCTTCGGGGTGGGGGGCGTGGCGTCGCCCTGCGGAGTCGTACGGGCGCCGAACGCGTTCCCCGCCACCCCGAAGCCCGACAGGCCGGGGATCCCGGTCAGTCCGCCCTCGCGGTCCGTGACGAGCGCCAGCGCGCGGCGCCCCGCGACCGTACCGCTGCGGTCGGCGACGGCGCCCCGCATGCCGATCGAGGCCTCCAGCTCCGCGCGGGCCCGCTCCAGGTTCCCCACGCACAGCGCGAGGACGCCCAACTCGTGGTGGAAGTACGCCTCTTCGGCGACCTCCCCGGCCAGCCTCGCGGCCTCGGAGCCGGACCTCAGGGCCCGCTCCCACGCGCCCCAGTGCAGCCCGGCCAGGAACGCGGGCGTGGCGCTGCGGGCCAGCAGGACGGCCGCGCTGGCGTGCCCCGGCTCCTGGCTCGTGACCAGCGGCGCCAACGCGGCGAGGACGGCGTCGGCCTCCGCGGCGGCGCGCTCCGGCGTGACGGAGGGGTGCGCCGACCACCAGGCGTAGTGCTGGGCCGCCGTGTGGGCGTGGGACACCGCGTCCTCGCCGTACCCCTCCGCCTCCAGCTGCGCGGCGA
>NZ_WWJY01000416.1 GCF_009865405.1 Streptomyces sp. SID3212
GCCGTCCCGCCGGACACGGCCGCCGTCACCGCCGCCGCCACGACCGCCACCGCGACCGCGACCGCCGCTGTCACCTCCGCCGAAGCGGCGGTCGCCGCCAACGCCGGCGCGGTCACCGCCGCCGCAGCCGCGGTCATCACCTGCAAGGTCTAGGAGCGATCGGTGCTGCGCCGTGACCCCGCGCAGCCACCGGGCAGAGCCCGAAACGGAACCGGGCGAGAGCCCCAGCCGAAACCGGGCAGGAGTCCTAGCCGAAGCCGGGGACGTAGCGGATGGCGGAGGGGCGGCGGGAGGCCAGGCGCAGCATGCGGACCGTGGACACGACCACCTGTTCCTTGACGTAGGCGGCCGGGCGGCCGGTGAGGACCCGGGCGCGGGGGGAGTCGTCGGCCCGGACGGGCTGGATCACCCCGTCCCGGCGGCCGAGGCTCACGCACTGGAGCACATAGCCGAACCGCAGCGGCGGCGGCTCCTCGCCGCGCAGGTCGGCGGCGATCGCGAGGGCGGCGTGCGCGCCC
>NZ_WWJY01000417.1 GCF_009865405.1 Streptomyces sp. SID3212
CGGCGCGGACCCGGACGCCTCCCCGTACGACCCGGACACCTCCCCGTACACGACCCCCTACGACGGCACCCGGCCGGCCGGCCGCATCGAGGCCGGAACCCGCGCCGCCTACGTCTCCGTCCTCACCGACCGGATCGGCCTCGCGCCCGTCCTGCACGTCGCCCCCACGGAACCGTTCCACCTCGCCACCCAGCTGGCGAGCTTGGACCACGCCTCCCACGGCCGGGCCGGCTGGGTGGTCGGCGCGGCGGCCGGCGAGGCCGCCCTCGCCACCGTCGGACGAGCGCCGCTCTCCGCCGGGGAACTGCGCCGCGAGACCGCCGACGTCATCGACACCGCCCGCGCCCTGTGGGACTCGTGGGAGGACGACGCGGTCATCAAGGACGTCGCGACCGGCCGTTTCCTGGATGCGGACCGGGTGCACCACATCGACTTCGAGGGCGAGTCCTTCACCGTCAAGGGACCCCTGATCACCCCGCGCCCGCCGCAGGGCCAGGTCGTCGTCCT
>NZ_WWJY01000418.1 GCF_009865405.1 Streptomyces sp. SID3212
GCCGCTCCAGCGCGGCGGCGGGGTCGGCGGGGACCGCGTCCGGGGCGAAGAAGGCGCGCCGCGCCGCCGCCTCGCCGTGGCGGGCGGCCAGCCCTTCGTACAGGCGGAACACGCCGGCCCGGGCCGACTCGGTGACCGAGGGGACCTGGCTCATCAGCCCGGCGAACGCGAACTCCAGGGCCACACTGCGGTGGCGCCACTCGCGGTCCCGGTACAGGCTCTCGAACCGCGCCCGGTCGGGGGATCCGGCGGGGCGCCAGGAGGACACGGACCAGCCGGGGTCTTCCGTGGTGCCGGTGGTGTCCAGGGCGCCCGTCAGGTCGTCGGCGGAGACCGGGGTCATGTTGATCTGGACGGGCGCCGGATAGGCGATCCCGGTCCGCGCGTCCCGTACCGCGGACTCCACCGGCTCCACCGGCTCCACCGGCTCC
>NZ_WWJY01000040.1 GCF_009865405.1 Streptomyces sp. SID3212
CACGCCGGCGCTCCCGTGACGGCGTTGTCCGCTCCGTCGTCGACCGTGGTCATCCCCGCACCCCCGTACGCGGCCGTCGTGCGAGCCGATGAGTACCTGTGTCTTCTCTGTGTCTTCTGTGTGCCCCATGAGTCACCAGGTGACCCCCGTCACCGGACCGCCGGCACGAGTGTCCGCCGAAGAGCATCGCATGTTTCACGTCATTCTCGCCGTCGGATTCCTCACAGTGCCACAGCCTCCACCGGGCGCCGTCACCCCCTCCACCGCGTGTCGCCGCCCCCTTCACCACCCGCCGCCGCGCCCTCCCCGATCCCGTGCCCTCCCCCGGAAGTGGTGTGCACCCGACACGCCCGGAATGATGCTTCGGTTGTCGCATATGCTTCCGCCCGGAAACGACGCCATGAACCCGCGTCGTACGCATGAGGGGGTGGAGTGTGGTCGAGTTGCCCGTGGACCAGTCGTCGCGTCCCGTGCAGGTTCGCCGGACCCGGGGAACGGTCCCCGCGCAGGACACCACCGCGCTCGACGGCGATGCCCCGCACGCCGCCGACACGGAGATCCTGCTCGTCGAGGACGACTCCGGCGACGCGCTGCTCGTCGAGGAGATGCTCGCCGACAGCGACCTGGACTCGGCGCTGACGTGGTGCAAATCGCTCGCCGAGGCGCAGCGGTTCCTCGACGGCAGCACCACCCCCGTGTGCGTCCTGCTCGACCTCCACCTGCCCGACGTCCACGGCCTGGACGCCGTCACCCGTATCGTCCGCACCGCCCCCGACGCCGCCATCGTGGTCCTCACCGGCACGGCCGAGGGCGAGGCCGGGCTCACGGCCGTGGCGACCGGCGCCCAGGACTACCTCGTCAAGGGCCGCCTCGACCCGGAGACCCTGAGCCGCGCCGTCCGCTACGCCCTCCAGCGCAAGCAGGTCGAACGGACCACCGCCGCCCTCCGCGTCAACGCGCTCATGGCCCAGGAGAACGCCCGCCTGGAGCGTGGCCTGCTGCCCGTACCCCTGCTCAGGGACGACAACTTCCAGGCCATCGCCCGGTACGAGCCGGGCCGCGCCCACGGCCTGCTCAGCGGTGACTTCTACGACGTCGTACAGACCGCCGACGGGACCGTCCACGCGGTCATAGGCGACGTGTCCGGGCACGGCGCCGCGGAGGCCGCCCTCGGCGTCTGCCTGCGGGTCGCCTGGCGCACGGCCGTGCTGTGCGGCACCGAACAGCTGGAGCAGGTGCGCCTGCTGGAGGAGATCCTCGTCGCGGAACGCGCCGACCCGCACGTGTTCGCCACGGTCACCTCGCTCGACTTCGATCCCGGCGGCCGGACCGTACGGGTGGTCAGAGCCGGCCACCCGGGACTGCTCGTACGCCACCACTCCGCAGTGGACTGGGAGGAACCCGAGGTGGGCATGGCCCTGGGGCTGCTGCCCGGTCTCGGCCGCTGGAGCAGGACGGAGCTGGAGCTGCCCTCCGGCGGACAGGTCGTGGTCTTCACCGACGGGCTCTTCGAGGGCCGTACGGGACCGTCGTCCCGCCTCGGCGAGGACGGGCTGCTCGCCCTGGCCAGGAAGCACGGCACCCTGCCGGCCCACGCCTTCGTGGACGCGCTGGTGGACGAGGCGGCCGAGGGAGCGGCCCCGTACGGCGGCCTCGCGGACGACGTGGCCGTACTTCATCTCGGTTGGGGCACACGGTGAGATGTGCCGGCGCGTGGGACCGCGTCAGAGCGGTCCCATGAGCACCGGAACCCGTACGGGGACCGGCGCCGGCACGAGCACGCGGACCGGGACGAGCACGGAGGATGTGACGCATACGCACAAGGACCGGATTCCCGGGCAGGCCGGTACGCCCCCGGGCCCACCCCCGCCCCCCTCGGCCTGGCGCGCCGCGCTCACCCGCCTCTCCGTGCAGGGCTGGGTCCGGCTGATACTCGCCGCCGTGGTGCTGGTGGTCTGCGCCTGCGCGGTGGTCGGCGGGGTGCTGCTGTCCACGACGAACGCCCGCACCGACGAACTCGTCGACCGCATCCAGCCCGCCCGGGCCGGTGCCTTCCTGCTCCAGAAGTCGCTGCTCGACCAGGAGACCGGCGTACGGGGCTTCGCCCTGACCGCGGAGCCCTCCTTCCTCGCCCCGTACGACCAGGGCCGCCAGGACGAGCGCCGCTACACCCGGTCCCTCGCCGCCGCGGTGGCCTCCGACCGCCGCTTCACCGAGGACCTCGACCGGATCACCCGCGCCGCCGAGCAATGGCGGACCGGGCAGGCCGAGCCGCTGATCGCGTCCGTACGGACACGGGGCGCGGAAGCCGCCTCCGCGGAGCGGCTCGCCGGGAGCAAGACCGCCTTCGACGAGCTGCGCCGCCTCTTCGCCGTACAGCAGGAGCATCTGGACACCGCGCGTGACCGGGCGAGGGACGAGCTGAACCACGCCCGTACGCTGCGCGACGCCGTGTTCTTCACCCTCCTCGTCGTCTTCCTCGTCGCGGTCGGCGTCTTCGCCCTCGTGCTCCACCGCATGGTGGGCCGGCCGCTCAACGTGCTGCGCGCCGCGTCGGACACCGTGCGCGCCGGCGCCTTCGACCAGCGCATCGAGGTCGGCGGACCCTCCGACCTGCGGGCCGTCGGCGCCGCCGTGGAGGACATGCGCCGCCGCCTGGCCGACGAACTCGCCTCGACGCGCTTCCGCGAGGACCGCCTCGCCGAACAGTCCGAGGAGCTGCGGCGCTCCAACTCGGAGCTGGAACAGTTCGCGTACGTGGCCTCCCACGACCTCCAGGAGCCGCTGCGCAAGGTCGCCTCGTTCTGCCAGCTGCTGGAGAAGCGGTACGGGAACGAACTGGACGACCGCGGCAAGCAGTACATCGACTTCGCGGTCGACGGCGCCAAGCGCATGCAGGTCCTCATCAACGACCTGCTCACCTTCTCCCGGGTGGGCCGGGTCCACGACGCGTGGAAGACCGTCGAACTGGACCGCGTACTGGACCGCGCGCTCGCCAATCTCGCCCTGGTCGTCCAGGAGTCGGGCACCACCGTCGTACGGCGGGATCCGCTGCCCCGGATGAACGGTGATCCGACCACCCTCGCCATGCTCTGGCAGAACCTCATCGGCAACGCCGTCAAGTTCCGCAGGGCCGGCGAGCCGCCCCGTATCGACGTCGGATGCGTCCGCGAGGGCGGCGAATGGCACCTGACCGTCTCGGACAACGGCATCGGGATCGCCCCCGAGTTCGCCGAGAAGGTCTTTGTCATCTTCCAGCGGCTGCACGCCCGCGACAGCTACGAGGGCACCGGCATCGGTCTCGCCCTCTGCCGCAAGATCGTGGAGTTCCACGGCGGCAGGATCTGGCTGGAGCCCGTGGAGAGCGGAGGCACCCGCGTCCACTTCACCGTGCCCGCGCTCGACGTATCCTCTCCGGAAGGCGCGCCCGCGGGGGAACCGCCCCAGGACGCCCTTCTCACCACTCCGCCGGGAGCCGCCCAGTGAACACACCCATCGTGCCGGTGCAGCCCATCGCCGTCCTTCTCGTGGAGGACGACCCGGGCGACGAGCTGATGACCCGCGAGGCGTTCGAGGACAACAAGATCCGCAACGACCTCTACGTCGTGCGGGACGGGGAGGAGGCGCTCGACTTCCTCTACCGGCGCGGCCCGTACGTGGACGCGCCCCGGCCCGACCTGGTCCTCCTCGACCTCAACCTGCCCAAGTACGACGGCCGCCAGGTGCTGGAGCAGATCAAGACCGACCCCGAGCTGGCCCTCATCCCCGTGGTCGTCCTGACCACGTCGTCGGCGGAGGAGGACATCCTGCGCAGCTACAAACTGCACGCCAACGCCTACGTCACCAAGCCCGTGGACATCGACCAGTTCATCGCCGCCGTGCGGCAGATCGACGAGTTCTTCGTCTCCGTGGTCCGGCTTCCCGGGCGGACGTGACACCCCTCACAAAAATCGTCGGGCATACCTCCGGCATCGGGGGGCATAAGCCGTCCCGAGATAGGGGGTGCCCGACGCCCTCGGGGAGCTCGGGCAGGAGTTCGGTGAACGATCAGATGACGAGTGGGACGAGTGATTCGGCTTTCGCGCCCGGCGCGGGGGCGTACGTACAGCCGCTGGTCCAGGCCGGCCAGTTCACCGGCGAGCCCGGCTGCATCGCGGAGGCCAGGCAGCTGGCGGACCGGTTCCTCCAGCAGCTGGAGGCCGAGTGGCTGGCCGACGTGGGGGACCGCAGGCGCGGTGACCTGCTCTTGGTCGTGAGCGAGCTGGTCACCAACGCCGAACGGCACAGCCACGGACCGTACCTGCTGGAGCTGGAGGGTACCGACCGGCGGGTGACCGTGACCGTGTACGACAGCAGCGTGACGCTGCCGCGCCGCTTCGAGCGCGACCCCAGCAGGCTCGGCGGCCACGGCCTGGAGATCGTCCACGCCCTGTGCGACCGCCTCACCTCGGAGCTGGTCCCGGTCGGCAAGCGGGTCAGGGCGGTCTTCGACCTCTGAGACGCCCTGTGCGGTGTGAGCCCGGGTCAGCCGATGTCAGGGGGTGTCAGTCGTGTTGCCGCCCGAACCAGTCCAGGCACAGGACCAGCGCGTCGTCGGTCGACTCGGCGTCGCGGTGCGTGGCCAGCTCCTGGAGTACGGCGCGCGGCACCGTCGCCGCCGGCAGCAGGCTCGTCGCGTTGATCGCCCGGGCCAGCGCCCGCTCCCCGTAGATCTCCCCCTGCGGCGACACCGCCGCGTACACCCCGTCGCTGACGAAGAAGAACCGGTCACCGGGGAGCGCCTGGAACCTCTGCACCCGGTAGTCGGACTCCTCGAACATGCCCAGCGGCAGCTGCGCGTCGAACGGGATCCGCTCCACGGTCCTGTCCCGCCGCCGCCACAGCTGCGGCGACCCGGCGTCCACCGCCTCGACCCATCCCGTCGCCAGCTCGAAGCGGAGCAGCAGCGTCGAGACGTAGGACGCGCCCCGGTGCTGTTCGTACAGCGCCTGGTCCGCCAGCGCCGCCTGGTCGGCGATCCCGATCCCCGCCCGGCGGGCGTTGCGCAGCGCGTTGACCGCCAGATTGGTCAGGAGCGACGCCTGGATGCCCTCGCCCATGCCGTTGGTCACCGCGAGGGTGAGCTGGTCGCCGTCCGAGGACCAGTCGAAGTTGTCGCCGTGGATGGCGTACGCGGGCTCCAGCTGTGCGCCGATCGCGTACTCCAGCGCGGTGCAGGCCCGCGCCGGGAGCAGCTCCCACTGCATCTCCGCCGCCAGGGTGAGCCGGTTCACGCGGCGCGCCCGCCGGTACAGGTCGGTGTCGCGTTCCGCCACCAGGATCTCGTGCCCCAGCAGCTCGGCGACCTGCGTCAGCTCCTCGACGGTCCGGGGGGTGGAACGGTCGCCCGGCAGCCGTACGGTCAGGACCCCGAGCCGCTCGCCCCGTACGGTGACCGGCAGGTGGTGGTCCACCGCGTCCTTGTGCCTGACCTGCTCGCCGTGCGGCTCCTGGCTGCCGAACGCCCGGCCCTCCGGCGTGTTGTGCAGCGACAGGGCCTCGTCGGGGTGCGGGGCGCCCGAGACGCCCGTGACGGGCTGGAGCACCGTGAGCCCGTAGTCGGCGAGGTACAGCAGTACGGAGGTCGCGCCGTGCGGGGCCAGCGCGCCCCTGAGCGAGTCCACCAGAGCATGCGGCGCCGCTGTGCGAACCGCTCTTTCGACGTCCGCGAGTAGAGTCACTGTTGTTCAGGCCTTCTTCTGCCAGGGTCGGGTCCGTCTGGGCTGACAAAGGCCCGTGCCGGATGAAAGAGTGAATCGATGTCCCGCTTCACCGGTCAGCCGCACCAGCCCGAGCAGGTTGCCGAGGCCGCGTCCGATGCCTCGGAACTGCTCGAGGTGCTGTGGGGGCGAGGTCAGGAGGCCGCGCCTTCGGGGCCGGTCTCGCCCTCCCAACTACGTGCCCTTCTCGTCATGGAGAAGTACGAGGGCGCGAACCTGCGGACACTCGGTGAGGCCCTCGGCTCCCGCCCGTCCTCCGTGAGCAGGCTCTGCGACCGGATGGAGGCCATGGGACTGGTGTCCCGCTCGCCGAGCCCGACGAGCCGCCGCGAGGTGGAGCTGCGGCTGAGCCGGCGCGGCCACCAGGTGCTGGACGAGTACCGCGCCTTCCGGACACGCGAGGTCGCCATGGTGCTGGAGCAGATGGATCCGTCGGACATCCTGATGCTGGCGAAGGGCCTCACCGCGTTCCGTGCCGCGGCTGCCGAGCGCCTCGGCGCCGGGAACGGCGCGGCCCCAGGGCCGGCGCGGGACCACGTGGCGGACAGCGCGTAGCTTCATTCAGCCCTACTTCCTGGGATGGGCACGTTACCCTCCGCGCGACATCTCTTCGCGCACGACATCGCCGCTCCGGAGGCGCGCGGGGCGGCTCCGGAGCAGTGAACAGATTGTTGCTCACCAGAGAATGTTGTCAAATGGCAACTATCACTTCTATCGTGGGTGTCACCGTGTTGTGAACGCCCCTTCCGCTGCCCGAAGGATCTATCGTGCTACCTCCTCACAACGCAGGCCGGACCGTGGGAGTGACGGCGCGACAGAACGGCGAGTCTGTCGTTCTCACGGTTTCCGGTGAGCTCGACCTCGACAGCGTCGGGCCCCTCGCCACGGCGCTGACCCACTCGGGCGAGTCCGTCACGGGTCCCGTGGTCGTGGATCTGTCCGCTGTCGGCTTCGCCGACTCCACGACGGTGAACGTGCTTCTCCAGGCCCGCGCCGCGCTGGGGCCCCGGCTGCGCCTGGCCCGCCCCTCCGCCTTCGTACGGCGCCTGTTCGCCGTGATCGGCCTGGAGACGGCACTGCCCCTGTACGAGACGGTCGAGGCGGCTCTCACGGCGGACGCGGGCGAGCGGGAGGTCCGGTGACCCGGGGGAAAACGTCCCGCCGGCCGGATCGGCGCCGCTGAGGGTCTTGGCTCGCGGCTGCGGGGGTAGACGTCGGGACGACCGACGCCGCAAGACGTGACCGATCTTCGGGGTGAGCCGCATGTACCACCCGCACCATCCCTCTCATTCGAACCACTCGACCCACGCGCAGCGCCCACAGGCGCACGACAAGCCGTTCCCTCCTCCCGCGGAGTGCGATTCCCGGCCACAGCTGGCGGCCGACGCCCGGGACGCCGCGTACGGCTTCCTCGCGGGCCTCAGTCCGGCGCCCTCGCCACGCAGGACCCAGGACGTCATCCTGGTCGTGTCCGAGCTGGTGGCCAACGCCCTGCGGCACGCGGGGGACGTCACGTCCCTGCGGCTGCGCGCGGACTGCCGGAGCCTCCAGGTGGCCGTGGACGACCCCAGCCCGGCGCAGCCGCTGGACCGTACCCCCGACCTCACCGGCAGGACCGGCGGGTTCGGCTGGCCGATGGTCCAGCGCCTGGCCGAGAAGGTTACCGTCCTGCCACGCCCGGACGGCGGGAAGACCATCCGGGCGGTGCTCGCCCGCTGAGGCTCCGGGCAGGTGCCTCGGGACAGAGGCGTTCCGGGGCCCCGCGCGGCCACGGCGAATCCACGCCACGCGCGTTTTCCCGCCGCCACGGGCGCGCATCCTTCCGGGAGACGGAAGGAGTCCCATGGAAGAGCTGCGAGAGCCGCGAGAGCTGCCGGAGCGGGGAGAGCACAGCGCGCGCGAGGCGGCGGCCGGTTTCGCCGGACTGCCCGGAGCGGTCGCGGTCTCGCACCTGGCCGTGTACGACTGGGAGGCCGCCGACGGGCTCCGGGGCGGCACCCCGCACCTGCACCTCACCTGCTCGGAGGGGTACGTGGTGACGGCGGGCCGAGGGGCCGTCCAGACCCTGACGGAGACCGGTGGCTTCGCCACCACGCCCCTGGAGCCGGGCGGCCTGGTGTGGTTCACCCCCGGGACCGTCCACCGTCTCGTCAACGACGACGGGCTGCGCCTCGTCGTCCTGATGCAGAACAACGGACTGCCCGAGGCCGGGGACGCCGTACTGACGCTGCCGCCGCCGTACCTCGCCGACCCGGAGACGTACGCGCGAGCCGTCCGCATACCCGAGGGCACCGAGGCCGAGCAGGCCGCCGCCGCCCGCCGCCGGCGTGATCTGGCCGTTGAGGGCTTCGCGGTGCTGCGTGCGGCCGGAGAGCGCGGCGACCCGGGGCCGCT
>NZ_WWJY01000419.1 GCF_009865405.1 Streptomyces sp. SID3212
CGCCCGCCGCCTCGAAGGCCGGCCGGCCCCGGCCGATCCTGGCGGTGTGGAAGAGGTGGCGGTAGCCGCGGGGGAGCGGCCCGAGCCGGGTCGCGCCGACCTCGCGATAGGTGAACGGGGCGTCCGCCGGGGCGGGCTCCGTGCGGGGCTCTGTCACGCGCGTTCTCCTCGGGTCTGCGCCGGTCCCGGACCACCGGCGGCGTAGTGCGGACGGACCCGGCACGGGCGGCGCGCCCCGCGTCCCGGGGCGCCGGGCCCCACCGGCG
>NZ_WWJY01000420.1 GCF_009865405.1 Streptomyces sp. SID3212
TCGGACGCGCTGCCGCTGTGGCAGGCGGCGGGGGTGGCCCTGCTGGTCGCGGCGTTCGCCTCCGGCGGTCTGCTGCTGTCCCAGAAGGCCTACCGCGGCGGCCTGGGCGCGCCGCTCGCGGTCCTGACCCTGGCGAACCCGGTTGCGGCCGCTGCCATAGGCCTGACCCTCCTGGGCGAACGCCTCCAGGGCGGCGCGCTGGGGGTGGTGGCGGCAGCGGTGGGCGCGGTGGTCGCGGCGAGGGGCGTGATCCTCCTGACCCGCACGGCACCGGGGTCGGCGGTGCCGGTGGCCTCCGGTGCGCCGGACCCGGGCGGGCTTGCCGTCCCGGATGCGCTGGAGCGCGTGGGTACTCCGGACTCCGTCGAGGCGCCGGTGGGTCGCGCGGTTCGCGTGCCGGACGCGGGGGTGGGCTCGCAGGCTCGTGCGGTCGTGGAGGGTGCGAGCGTCCCGGAAGCCTCGGACGGGGCCGGGGTGCCGTTGGTGCGCGGGCTGTCCGACGTACCCGAGGCGCGGGCGGGCTCGGGTGCCCGCGCCGTTCCGAAGGCTCCGGAGCCCGCGGACAGCCGGGGCGCCGTGGAGGTGCCGGCCGAGCGTGAAGTCCGTGCGCGGGATGCGCGGGTGGGCTCGCAGGCCGCGGGCGCTCCGAATGCCCTGGGCGGGGTGGGGGCGCGATCGGCGGCCGGGGTGACCCGCGTGCCGGACGCGTCGATGGGCTCCGATGCCCGTGTTCCGGAAACGCTGGAGCCCTTGGCCACTCTGGACGCCGTGAAGGCGCCGGTGGGGTCGGGGTTCGGTGTGCTGGACGCGGGGGCTGTGGGCGACCCGGACGTGCGGTCCGCGGCGGAGATTTCCCGAGCCTCGGACACGCCGGTGGTGTCGGGTGTCCCTGTCGGTCCTGAGATTGCGGAGCCCGTCGGCACCCCCGACTCCGTCGCGGCGCCGGTGGGCCAGGAGATCGGCGTACCGGATCTGTTCCTGCCCGGCGTACCCGCGCCTGCCGCGCGGCGGGACGGTACGCCGTCCGCCGCCCGAACCACCGGGACGGCGTCGTCGCCGACGCCCCGGGTCCCGGTCCGAACCACCGTGCGTCGGCCGTCCGCCCCGACGGCCGACGCACGGATGGCCGTACGGCCCGCGGCGGCTTCCGAGCCGCCCGGTCCTTCGTCCACGGGGCGGATGACCGTGGTGCCGCTGAGGCTCCTGCACGCGGGGATCCGGGACGTACCGGCGGCGGCCGGGCGGTCCGAGCCGGCGAACACCGACAAGCGGCCGGGGCCGTCGGCGCCGCCCATCCTCGCGCCTGCCCCTGTGGGGCGGACGTCGGCGGGGCCGTCGCGGAACGCCTCCGACGCGTCGGACCGTACGACCGCCGTGCGGTCCACGGACACCACAGCCACCGCGCCGGGCGAGGCCGGCACGACCCGGCCCGGCAGGTCCGCGCGGATGTCGGTGGTGCCGTTGCGACGACTCCAGTTGGTTGCTCCGGACGGTCCCCACGCACAGGCTGCGGGGCC
>NZ_WWJY01000421.1 GCF_009865405.1 Streptomyces sp. SID3212
CGGAGACGTCCCCACCGCCCTGCCCCAGGCGGCCCCCACCCCCACCTGCCGCGGCCCCGACCCCGACCCACGGCCCGGCGCCAACTGCGCTTCCGGGTCCGGGGTTCGGCCCCACCCGGGATCCGGAATCCGGTTCGGTACCGGATCCCGGGCCCGGCCCCGAGTCCGCGCCCGGCCCCAAGCCCGCGCCCGTGGCCGGTCCGGCGCCCGGCGTCGCGTTTGCCGCC
>NZ_WWJY01000422.1 GCF_009865405.1 Streptomyces sp. SID3212
GGCGTCTGCCGCGTCCGCCGGGTCCGGCAGCGGCAGCAGGCGGGCGCCCGCCCACAGCACGTACGCCGTGTAGTAGAGCAGCAGCCCGCCGGTGACCAGCGGCGCGCCGGCCGCCGTGTGGACGCCGTGCGCCCCGCCCGGCGTCAGGGCCATCGCCCCCGCCATGTAGACCATCGCGAGCATCCCCAGCAGGTGGTGCGCGTGGTGCGCCGAGCCCCGCGCCCG
>NZ_WWJY01000423.1 GCF_009865405.1 Streptomyces sp. SID3212
CGCCTGGCACGCGCGCTCGCGGCGTTGTCGGACCGAGCGAGTACATCCAGTACACGCTCGGTCCTCCGCCTTGCGATCGCACGCACCAGACGCCGCGGGCCGCGCCCTGCGGGCGAACGACGCCACTTTGCGGACACGCCCTAGGCCGTGGTGACGTACGAGACCTGTGCCGATCGTCCCGGAACGGCAACAGCGCGTGGCGGGGCACAACCCGTGCCTCCCGAGCCTTGTCTGATGCAGTGACCGGCCCGCGACCACGGGCGCAGCACAACAAACGGGGTATCCACATGTTCCGCTCCACCGCGCGTTCCACCACACGTTCCGTCAGGCGCTCCGCCGTCGCGGCGGCCGGCGTCGCCGCTGTCCTCGGCCTCGCCCTCTCCGCGACCCTGCCGGCCTCCGCCGCGACCGCCACCGACCCGAACAACCGCTACACGGCGGCCGAGATCCGCACGTTCCTCCAGGACTTCTACGGCGAGCAGGGCCCCGGCCCCTTCGCCCGGAAGTACGGCATCTCCCCGTACCTCGCCCAGCGGGTGAAGGAGACGGAGGGATTCGACCTGCTGCTCTGCGCGCAGAACACACCGCGGTCGATCGACGTCGGCCCGGCCACGACCGCGCAGTCCCTCGGGCGCGGCTGGGCCACGGTGACCGCGCACTGGGGCGGGAGCGGCGCGAGCACCACCTCCTTCAAGGCGTACGTGGACCTCGACGCCACGTACACGATCCAGCTGCTCGACGTCGACTGCGAGCCGGACAGCTGACCAGCCGGCCGGACCGCCGTACAGCAGTGCGGGCCCGACCTCTTCGGACGGGCCCGCACGCGTGTTCCGGGCGGAGGATCACCGGCTGATCAGCTGGTGTAGGCCTCCAGCTCGGAGAGCTGCCCGGCCGGCCACCCGGTGTTGCCGGTGATGTTCACCCGCAGGTAGCGGGTGGACGTACCGTCCAGGGTGATCGTCACGGAGTTGCTGTTGACCGACGGGTTGAAGGTGTAGCCCGCCGAGGCCTTGAGGGTGCTGAACGAGGAGTTGTTGGTGCTCCCCAGCACACTCAGGGTCTGGGTACGGGTCGCCCACGCCGTCGCCGGGGGCAGCTTGAGGACGACGCGCTTGATCGCCTTCGCCGCTCCGAGGTCGACGGTGACGGACTGGGGGAAGGCGTTGTTCGTGCTCTCCCAGTACGTGTTGGCGTTTCCGTCCACCGCGTTGCCCGCGCCGTACACGTCGGCGTGACCGGTCTCGGCGATCGGGCGGCCCTGGGCCTGGTTGCCCGTGTCCGCCGGCGGGGTCGTCGGGGGAGTGGTGGGCGGGGTGGTGGGCGGCGTGGTCGGGGGTGTGGTCGGCGGGTCGGTGGGCGGGTTCGTACCGCCCTGCGGGACGCCGCCGTTGGTCCACACCGGGGCCGGCCACTGGCCCGTGCAGGCCGGCGGGTTCGCGTACCAGCCGGAGTTGCCCGTGCCCTGGGTGATCTGGAAGCCCGTCCCGACACAGTTGTGGATCGGGTTGGACTGGGCGATGTGCGTGGCCTTGACGTTGGTGAACGTGGCCTTGCCCGGTGACTGGATCTGGAGCGCGTACGTCCCCGCGCCGTCGATCCGGATGTTGTTGAAGTTCAGCGCGTTCGTCGCGCCCTCGATCAGGTGGATCGCGGCGTACGAACTGTCCAGGATCTCGCTGTCGGTGATGTTGATGGTGCCGTTGACCGGTTCGTTGAGACCGCTGAACCAGACGGCGCCGACCCCGAACTGCCAGTTGTAGTCGTTGTTCCCGGTCCGGATCAGGGTGTTGCGCGCGGCCGTCGTGGTGCCCGAAACGGCCGTGCCTTGACCGGAGTTGACCCCGGGATAGCGGTTGGCGATGTGCAGCCCGCCGCCGTTGGTGATGGTGTCCGACATGACGTTGTCGGAGATGGTGATGTCCTTGCCGCCGTACGTGACGATGTTGTTCGCCAGGATCGGCAGGATCACCGTGTTGAACGTGAACTTGTTGTTCACGTTCGGCACGTTCTCGGCCCACATGGCCAGGCCGTCGTCACCCGAGTTGCGTACGAAGGTGTTGGTGACGGTGGAGTTGGTGACACCCATGTGGAAATTGACGCCGTCCGCGGTCTGGTCGAGGATGCGGCTGTTCTTGATGGTGAAGTTGTTCATCGGGCCGTCCATCCAGGCGCCGCACTTGGTGTGCTGCATCCAGATGTTGTCGACCGTGGAGTCGGACATGGCCCCGCCGATGGCGTTGACCTGGTCGTTGTCCTCGCGCTCGCGGATGTCCCCGATGATGGCGAAGTTCTTCAGGGTGACGTTCCGGCTGCCGCCCTGGTTGGCGTACTTGCCGTACACACCGACGGCCTTGGCGCGGTTCGACGGATCGCGTCCGGTCAGCACGCTGTACCAGGGGCCCGCGCCGGCGAGGGTCACCTGGTCGACGATGATGTGGTCGCGGACCTGGAACGTGCCCTCGGGGAGGTAGACCTGCTTGCCCTGGGTCCGGCCCGCGTCGACCGCGGCCTGGATCTTGGCCGTGGAGTCGGTGGCCCCGGACGGGTCGGCGCCGAAGTCGGTGACCACGTCGAGCGCGCCGGCCGGCTTGCCGATCGGCGCGGCCACCTGCTCGAAGTCGGCCAGGTCGATGGTGAAGGTCGGCGACGCGGCCGTGGAGGCGACCTGGAGCCGGATCTTCGTACCGGTGGGCAGGGTCGACCCGAACATCGTGCGGGTCTCGTCGTAGAAGTGGTGGGGGTTGGTGTCGCCGGGGTTGTTGTTGAAGGGGTAACCGCCGTAGTACCAGCTGTACTTGGAGGTCACCGGCACGCTCTTGAGGGAGGTGCCGTTGACGCGCAGGTCGACAGCGGCGTCCCGGCCGGTGCCCGCGGAGTTGTCGGGCAGTGAGTAGCGGAACGTCATCGCGTTCGCCGGTGCGGTGAGGGTGAACTCGACGTACTCACCGACCGCGTCCAGCGTCACGGCCTGCCGGCCGGACGCCTCCGAAGGCAGCGACCCGTAGAGGCGGTTGGGGCCGATCAGGGTCCCGTTGGTGACGGCGTACTCGGCCTCCTGCTCCTTGAACGGCACTGTCGCGCCGCGGCCGGGAACGTTGAGGGGGGAGGGGGCGGGGACCGCCGCGGCTTGCGCGGCGGGTGCGGTCGACAGCACCACAGCGGTGGCCGTCCCGGCCACGGCGAGGGCCAGCGAGACCGATGCGGATATGCCGCGCCGAAGCAGACGGCGTCTCGGAGGGAGTGTCACAGACATACGTCCTTGCGGCTCGTGGGGACTCTGCGGACGCGAAAAGGCTAGGAGTGGGACCGCAGGAAGTCTATGAATCTGCGCAAATTTTGAAGCCTGACGTAAAAATCATCGACCCGAGCGAGCATCCGGAAGGGTGCATACCGGCCGTACATGCTCAACTTCCCCACGGGCGTGCGGGCTTGAGGAGGGGGACGGCGCGAAATCCCCAGGCGCGACCGGCCCGGGGGCGGGCGCAAAAAACGTGCCAAACGAGGCAAGCGGACGGGATCATGCCGACCGCGCCCGGCGCGGGCCTTTTGCGTCTGGGCGCAAAGGCTGTCGGACGGCGGCGGAAGGTGGTTATGGTCGCTGCACCGTCAGCGGAAGCGGGGGGCGGGTGCGGGGGCCCGAACGAGGACGGCAACGGGGGAACTGTCGGCTGCTGTCACCGTGTCGTACGCCGTGGCTCAGGTCCGAAGGACGCCGAACGGCGCCCACCGGGCGCGCGGTACGTACCACTCGGTGACAGCAGCCGATGATGTGCGGTGTCCGCGGTATCCGAGGTACTTCGCTGGGCGCTGCGGGGGCGGACCCGCTGCCGCCGGTCAGTCCCGCCGCAGCAGATACGTGTCCATGATCCAGCCCTTGCGCGCCCGCGCCTCGGCCCGCAGCTCCTCGATGCGTCCGGCGACCTCCGAGAGCCGCCCCGAGACCAGGATCTCGTCCTCGGTCCCCACATAGGCGCCCCAGTAGATGACCGGGTCGTCCGCCAGGTGGTGACGGAACGACTGGTGCGCGTCCAGCATCACCACGACGTCGTCCGCGTCCTGCGGCCATCCCTCGGCCAGCCGCCGGCCCGTGGTGATCTGGACCGGCCGGGCGACCCGGTTCAGCCCGATCCGGTGCTTCGCGGCCAGCGCGGAGACACTGCTGATGCCCGGGATCACCTCGTACTCGAAACGGACCGTGCCCCGCTCCAGGATCTCCTCCAGGATGGCGAGCGTGGAGTCGTAGAGGGAGGGGTCGCCCCAGACGAGGAAGGCCCCGACGCTCCCGTTTCCGTCCGCGTCCTCCGAGGTGCCGTCGCCCAGCTCGTCCGTGATCATGCGCGCGTAGATCTCCGCGCGCCTGCTGCGCCAGTCGTCGACGGCGCCCGCGTACGCGACTCCGTCGGCCGCGCGGTCCCGGTCCCTCTCCGGGTCCCGGGCCTCGACCAGCCGGTAGGCGCGGCCGGTCGCGTGCCGCTCCAGGATCTCGTGCCGCAGCCGGATCAGGTCCGACTTCTCCGTCCCCTTGTCGAACAGGAAGAAGACGTCGACCTCGTTGAGCGCTTTGACCGCCTGAAGCGTCAGATGGTCCGGGTCGCCCGCCCCGATGCCGATGACATAGATCTTTCTCACCGCACCGAGTCTGCCCCATGCCGCCCGGCCACCCGACCCGGGTGCGGACCCCGCAGCACCCCACAGAAGCGGACCCGATCACCCCTCGGATGTCTGACGCACCATCAGTCGCCGGAAAGACTTTCGTATGCCCCCGCGCGCGGCATATGCTCCGCCCATGCGCGCCGCCCTCTTCGTGACCTGCGTCAATGACGCCGTCTACCCGTCCACCGGGATCGCGACCGTACGACTCCTGGAACGCCTGGGTGTGGAGGTCGACTTTCCCGAGGCGCAGAGCTGCTGCGGACAACCCCAGTTCAACACCGGCTACCGCCGCGAGACGGAACCGCTGGTCCGTCGCACGACGCGGGCCTTCGAGGGGTACGAGTACGTGGTGACGCCCTCCGGGTCCTGCGCCGCGATGGTCCGCCGGCACTACCCCGAGATCGGCGACGCGGCAGCCGCGTCCCTCGCCTCCCGCACCTACGAACTGACCGAGTTCCTGGTCGACGTGGTGGGCGTGACGGACGTCGGGGCGTACTTCCCGCACGTCGTCACGTACCACCCCTCCTGCCACGGCCTGCGGATGCTCGGCCTGGGCGAGCGCCCGCGCAAGCTGCTGGAGGCGGTGAAGGGCCTGGAGCTGAGAGAGCTCCCCGGCGCCGAGGAGTGCTGCGGCTTCGGCGGCACCTTCGCGGTCAAGAACTCCGATGTTTCCGCCGCGATGGGCCAGGACAAGGTCCGCAGCGCCGTCTCCACCGGAGCCGGCGTGCTCTGCGGAGCCGACAATTCCTGTCTGATGCACCTCGGCGGCATCCTGAGCCGCGAGGACGCCCCGATGCGGGCACTGCACCTGGCGGAGATCCTTGCGTCCACCGAAGAGGAGCCCTGGTCATGAGCGGTACGTATCTGGGGATGCCGGCCTTCCCGGTGGCGGCGAAGGCCGCGCTCGGCAACGAGACGCTGCGCGGGAACCTGCGGCACGCCACGCACACCATCCGCGACAAGCGCGAGAAGGCGGTGGCGGAGCTGGACGACTGGGCCCTGCTGCGGGAGGCGGGCAAGCAGATCAAGGACCACACCCTGCGCCACCTGGACCGGTATTTGGTGCAGTTGGAGGAGTCGGTGACGGCGGCCGGCGGCGTCGTGCACTGGGCGAGGGACGCGGCCGAGGCCAACCGGATCGTGGCCGAACTGGTCAAGGCGACCGGTGAGTCGGAGGTCGTCAAGGTCAAGTCGATGGCCACACAGGAGATCGGCCTCAACGAGGCCCTCGAAGCCGAGGGCATCAGCGCGTACGAGACGGACCTCGCCGAACTCATCGTGCAACTCGGCGACGACCTGCCCTCCCACATCCTGGTCCCGGCGATCCACCGCAACCGCGGCGAGATCCGCGACATCTTCCGCGAGCAGATGGGCGCGTGGGGCCGGGCGGCCCCCGAGGGTCTCTCCGACACCCCGGCGGACCTGGCGGAGGCGGCCAGGCTGCATCTGCGCGAGAAGTTCCTGCGTGCCAAGGTCGGTGTCTCGGGCGCGAACTTCATGGTCGCCGAGACGGGCACGCTGGTCGTGGTCGAGTCCGAGGGCAACGGCCGGATGTGCCTGACCCTCCCGGAGACCCTCATCTCCGTCGTCGGCATCGAGAAGATCGTGCCGAGCTGGCAGGACCTGGAGGTGTTCCTCCAGACCCTGCCGCGCTCCTCGACGGCGGAGCGGATGAACCCGTACACGAGCATGTGGACGGGCACCACGGACGGCGACGGCCCGCGCGCCTTCCACCTCGTCCTGCTCGACAACGGCCGCACGGACACGCTGGCCGACGAGGTGGGGCGACAGGCCCTGCGGTGCATCCGCTGCTCCGCCTGCCTGAACGTGTGCCCCGTGTACGAACGGGCGGGCGGGCACGCGTACGGCTCGGTCTACCCCGGCCCGATCGGCGCGATCCTCAGCCCCCAGCTCCGGGGCATCGGCAGCGAGGTCGACGCCTCACTGCCGTACGCCTCGTCGCTGTGCGGCGCGTGCTACGACGTCTGCCCGGTCGCCATCGACATCCCCGAGGTGCTCGTACACCTGCGGGAGCGGATCGCCGACCGGGGCGGGAAGGGGCACCGGCTGGAGAAGGCGGCGATCAAGGCGTCCGGGTGGGTCTTCGACCATCCCAAGGTGCTCGCGGCGGGGGAGCGGGTGGCGTCGAAGACGCGGAAGCTGCATCCGTCGCGGGTGCCGGGCGCGGGCGCCTGGACGGACAGCCGGGACTTGCCGGAGCTGCCGCCCGAGCCGTTCCGCGACTGGTGGAAGAAGAACAGAACCGAGAAGAACAGCTCACCGAAGACCCGCGGCGAAGGGAGCACCACATGAGCGCCACGGACAGGAGCGCCACGGACGTGAGCGCCGGCGACATGACCGCCGGCGGCATGACGGCCAGGGAAGAGATCCTCGCCCGGGTACGCGCCGCGGTGGCGGACGCCCCCGACGTACCGCCGGCCACCCGGGACTACCGCACCACGCACACCGAGCCGGAGCGTGTGGTCGAGCTGCTGGCGGAGAACCTCGCCGACTACCGCGCGCTGGTCCACCGTACGGACGAGAAGGGCCTGCCCGCCCTCGTCGCGACCCTCCTCACCACCAGGGGATCGACCACCGTCCTCGCACCCCCGGGCGTCCCGGCCGCCTGGCTGGCCGCACTGGACCCCGGGATCACCCGGATCGAGGACACCCCCGGCTCCACCGCCCGGGAACTCGACGTCGTGGACAGCGTGATCACCGGCTGCGCGCTGGCGGTCGCGGAGACCGGCACCCTCGTGCTCGACGGCTCCCCGGACCAGGGCCGGCGGCGGGTGACACTCGTACCGGACCACCACATCTGTGTCGTACGGGTCGCGGACCAGGTCGTCGGCTCCGTACCGCAGGCGATGCCACGGCTCGACCCGACCCGCCCCCTGACCTGGATCTCGGGCCCGTCGGCGACGAGCGACATCGAACTGGACCGGGTGGAGGGCGTACACGGCCCGCGCACGCTGGAGGTAGTACTGGTGGAGAACTGACAGGCGGCCCCCTCACCCCGACAGCCGAGGAGCCTCACGGGCGGCATCGACGACCCGGACCGTACGACCGGCCTCCACCGTTCCCTCCGACGCCTCGACCCGAGCGGCCAACTCCCGGGCCCAGCCGACCAGTCCGCCGATGTCGAGGCCGTGCGGGCCGTCGCGGTACGGCGCGATGCCCCCGGCACCGCGCAGCAACAGGCGCGCCCCGCCGGCCGTATTGCCCCGGGCGGCGTGGGTGAGCCCCACGGCCAGCTGCGCCATCCCCCGCCACAGCGCCCGCTCCTCCTCAGGACCGGACTTCCACGCGTCCTCGAAGACCTCATGGGCGTGGAACGGCTTCCCGGCGTCGAGCAGCAGCTGCGCCTCCCGTACGGTCTCCGCGGGCGAACGCACCACACCCTCCGGCTGGCGCTCCACTCCCACCGCCCCGTAGGGCAGCGGCCGCCCCAACCCGTCCCGAGGCCGCGCGCTACGCGCCCGCCCCTCACCGTCGCGGTCCCGCGGATTCTCCGTCATCCCCCCATTGTCCGCCGCTCCCGCCCCTCCCCCCGCCCAACCTTCGTCTCGACGCCCCACGGAGTGCGGTAATGTTCTCCTACGTGGTCACGGGGGTTCTCCCCCTGACCCGGGATCCATCGGGACGTGGCGCAGCTTGGTAGCGCACTTGACTGGGGGTCAAGGGGTCGCAGGTTCAAATCCTGTCGTCCCGACCAGCGTTTACGCAGGTCGCAGGCGGTATCGGAGAAATCCGATACCGCCTTTCCGTCGTTCTTGGGGACCAGTTGGCCTGGCGCCGGGGTCCGGAAGCGGGTCGGACGGTGAGGGAGAGATGGGCGGTGAGCGAGGTGCCTGCGTAGGTGTTCGTGGCCGAGCGAGGTGACGACGCAGTCCCAGTGGGTGGCGTCACGGAGGATGACGGTGGAGATGCGTCGGCCGCGGGGACCGGTGAGGAGACGGGCGTGGGGGTTCGGCCCCGCCCCGCGGCGAGGCTGCGCTCGGCGATGAGGGACAGATATCTTCGATGAGGTTGTCGGTTCGTCTTCTGCCTGTTTGTACTCGCGCTGCCGGCCGGTGACCGACCCGGGCTGGGCTGGCGGTGATCAGCCCGTCCCGGACGGCTTGTTCCATGACGCGTACGAGGACGGCGAGGCTGTTCTTGACGGTGGAGCGGCTGTGCTCGTCGGCGATCCAGCCGTGGACGGTGCGGTCCGGCTCGGACCGGTGGACGACGCCACCGCGGTCACCGCCGCCCAGCTGCGGGCTGTCGTCGAGCGGCTCTTCGCCGCGGGCCAGTGGCAGGCCGGGACCCGCATATCGTCATCGTCAGCGACGCCGGCTACGACGTCACCCGCCTGGCCCGGGTCCTGCGCGACCTACCCGTCGAGATGGTCGGCCGAGTCCGCTCCGACCGCGTCATGCGACTGCCGAAACCACAGCGGATGCACGGCGCCAACGGTCGGCCGCCCAAGCACGGCCCGGAATTCCGCTTCACCAAGCCGGAGACCTGGCCCGAGCCCGCGATCACCACTGTCACCGGCACCCCCATGGTCCTAGAAGACCGGCGTCACCCCGGACGACGTCGACGCGTCCACGTCGTTTGCCCGACCCGTGTTCCCCAACCCCGAGGCGCGGGCCCCGGACGGCCACCCGGCACCAGGAACAAACTCCGGGAACCCTGCTACGACGTCGGCAAGACCGTCAAACGCCCCTGGACCCGCAAGGCCATCGGCAAGCCGGGAAGATTGCGAACGGTCTCAGGTGATCTCGTCTCTCGGCCTGTGGTGGGCAGTATCCGAGCCTCGTCACCGTCGTGCTTCTGTCCGGACACGAGCGTGGAGATGCATGTCGTGCCAGCCGTCAACATGCAACGCTGCCCCACGGCGGACACCCTCTTCCTCGAAGCCGGCCTTGACCGCCACTCGGCATGAAGCCGGATTGGCAGTGGAGTGCTCGAGTTCGATGCGGTGGAACCCGCCCTTCTCCAGTGCCCAGTGCGTCAGCGTCATCACCGCACGGGTGCAGATGCCACTACCGCGAGCACTCGGCATCATCCAGTAGGCCACCTCGGCCTTGCCGTCCTCCAAGTGCAACGACTTCAGAGATATCCGGCCCAGAAGTCCGTCGCTTGCAGCTCCGGCCACGGCCCAGTGACCGCCGGTCTCACTGCTCCAACCGCTCTGCCAGCCCTCGATCCACTCTCGTGCCTCTTCCACGGAGTCAGCCCTGCGTACGTGCCAACGCTGGATCTCCGGGTCCTGGAACGCGTCCCTCACGCCCTCGGCATCGATGATCCGCCAAGGACGCAGTAACACACCGCTTCCGATCGGCAGAGTCGGCTGATCGGAAGCGGCAAAGGCACCGACAGGTATCGCTGGGGCGACCAAGGAAGGCATGATCAGTATTATCCGAGGCCGCCAGCCCTTCCCAGGCGGGGCCGCTGTTTCACATGACGCCGCCTCCGGCTCGCCACCCCAACAAGGCCAGGTGCGACGGAAAGTAGGTGTCGTGAGACGGAGCAGGTAGAGAAAGAACAAGCTCAGGACTCGTTCGCAATCTCTGCTGGTGGGGTCGTAGGGGCCTGAGCATCGTGCAGCTGCCCGACAACCGGGCCGTCCGCTCGCGGTCGCTCACCGGCCCGCTTGCCGCCGAAGTCATCTGAGCACCTTGCCGCAGCCGGTCCCGGACGACGGGCCCGCACACGCGACGGTGAGACGTACATGACGACCGGCCCCGGGCTCGACGTCGAGGTCGCGGCCGGAACCACGCGGCATCAGGTCGCCACAGTTCCCAGAATCCGGAAACGCACATCAACATGCGTCTGGGAGCAGACCTTCACCGAAAAGCCCACCCCCAGACATCACGCAGCTCACACCGTCACGGCCTCATCAGGTCGAAGCGGTCATGACAGTGGGCACAGAACCGTCCACGCGGCGAAGGCACCGCCCGCGCACATCGGCGTACGCGGGCCGTGCTCCAGGGGCAGGCGCTACGGCTCCCAGCGTTCTCCGTTCGGGCCGCGCATGCTCCTGATGTACGAGGACAGGTGCGCGGCCATGAGTTCCATGAGTTCCATGGGACTCAGGTCCGTCCGGTCCGTGCGATACGGAACGTACTCAGCCAACCGGCTGAATGCCCAGCGCAGTGTGGATTGTGGCGTGTCCGCGGGCCAGCGCCTCTGGAACTGGGACATCGCCTCGGACCGCTGCCTGTCGGCAAGCCGCATCAGTACCTTCCGGGCGTCCTCGACGGGCAGCGCGCACAGCGTCCCCAGGATTTCCGTCCCGTAGAAGCCCACCAGTTCTTTGACGGTCCAGGGGTCGGTGGTGCCCTGAGCGCTGGAGACCCGCGCGGTATAGGCGCCGAAGGCCGCGTCGAGCGCCCGCACCCGTACGGTGATCTCCTCGATCGACTTCGCCGTCGCCGCCAGGGCGGTGTCGAAGGGGCCGACGATCGCTCGGCGCTGCTCCTCCAGTGTCAGGCCTGCCCCGCGGTGCACGGCCTCGTCCATCGCCTGCCGCAGGGCGCGGTCCGAGTCCTCGGGGAAGCGCCGCTCGTCGGGCAGCGCGCCGCGCACGGCGGTACAGGCGGCGACCTCGTCCGCGATCGCCATCTGCGGATACTCCGGCAGTGCCAGCCGCGCGGCGGCGGCCACGACCTGGTCGACGTGCGCGAACGGCGACACCAACCGTTGTCGCGCCAGGGCCAGTTCGGCAATCTTGCCGGTGCGCAGTGCGTCCAGCGTCGGTACTCGGCCGATCAGTTCGGCGACGGCGTCCGTGGCGGCCTCGACTCGGGCGAGGATCTCGCCGCCCGCGGCGGTCGTCGGTGCGAGGCCGGCGAGCATGCGCCGGGTGTCTTCGGTCGGTCGGCCCAGTTCCTGCTCGGTCGGGCGTGGATCCTTCTGCTGCAGCAGCACGAACACCTGGTCGGCGAGTTCGGCACGTCGGGGGCGGATCACGTCGCGCAGGAGGCGCTCACCGCTCTGCCGTGCGTCTTCCTGCACCCGCTGTACCCACCAAGTGCGCCGCTGCTCCGTCGTGACGCCCGTCATGTGTTTGCGCAGGGCCTCGGTGTCGGCCCCTACGCCGCGCACGGCTCGCTCTGTCTCGTCGAGCCACCGCTGTACGGATTCCTCGGCGGTCTTCCGTAGACGCGCGTCGGGTGCGGGTGTGGTCATGGTGTCCTCCCCCTGAGTGACGTGCCAGGAGTGTCCCACCGTGGCCCGGATGCCGGAATCCCCTCAGGCGAAGCAGGTGCGCATGGAGTCTCGCTCATCCTCCGGCCGCCTGCTGGCGTCCGCCGGCACGCACGGTAGGGGCCGGCACTGACACAGCCGCATGACGGCGCCCGCCGACACCGTGGTTCGGTGCGGGCGGGCGCTTCACACGCTCGGGGACAGGTCAGCTGTTGCCGCCGACTGGTTGTCGACCTCGGCGGCCTTTCGCTTCTGATCGTGGTCACCGAGGCCGGAATCAGCGACCGGGACGCGGCCCGTACCGTTCTGACGCGGCTGCGTCAGGAGCATCCCGAGATCGCGATCGTCTGGGCCGATTCTGCCTACACCGGCCAGTTCCGCGGAAAGAGCCGTTTCTGTCACTCTGGATGCCAGGGCGAGTACGTGCTCGGCAGCCGCCGGGGAATCGACGGGGGACAGCAGATGCCAGGCTTTTTGGGGGACTTACCGACTTTCTGGGCCTTCGCGCTGGTTTGGGTGGGGGGCTTCACGATCTTCATGGCGTGGTCACTGGTCCGCCTCCGTTACGTGCTGCGGCGCGACCGGCGGGCCGTCGGACGCTTCTTCGAGACGGGTGCCGCCAAGCCCGTCCTCGCCATGTATCACCTTGAGGGAGAACGGGCCGCCACGCAGGCCGGGATGCTGCTGCTCTCCGCAGGTCACCGCTCCGTCCGCCGCCGGCGCCGGCCGATCAGGGAGACACGGCCGGAAACGCATCCTCTGCTGGCGTCTCTGCGCGCGGCCGTTGACGACGCAGGGGAGAGCGGCACCCTGGAGGAGGTGAGAGCCTCGCCCCGCTTCCCGGCTTTCAGCTCCGAGTTGCGGCGGACGGCAGAGCGTACCCTCCCCACTCGCCGGACGGGCGACGTGCCCGGCGCGAGGGAAGGGTGGGCCGCGGTGTGCGGTCTGTCCGCCGTCCTTGTCCTGGGCATCGGCTTCTACACCCGTGAGCCGGACGCGGACGGGGTCTGGTTCATGATCGCCCTGGCCGTGCATGTGCCGGTGGCGGCCTGGCTCGCGAAGGCGGACGGGCTTCAACGACCAGAGCGGTGGCCCGAGTTCGACGTGCTGTGCGCACGCTGCCTCGCCGAGGCCGGGGTGCGCCTCCCGGAGCCGCCGCGGGTCGCCGGTACGGGCTCCGCCCCTGCCTCCGGCCGGGCCGTCGACGGCGGTGTCGGCGCCTCCAGTTCGTGCGGCGGTGGCTGCGGTGGTGGCTGCGGCGGTGGTGTATGAGCCGGTCACGGCGTACCTTCCGCACCTGACGGGCCGGGCGGCGCGTCCGGAACTGGCGGCAGCCGAGGCGGTGGGAGTGGCCGGGCGTGTTCCGCGATGTCGCGTACCTCACCGAGAAGTTGGGCCGCTAGCACCCCGATACGCTCTGTGCTCGCTGGTGGGTGTCCCATTGGCTCAGGGACGAAGACCGGCACACCGACGTCCTGAGACTCGCCGAAGCCGAAGTGGCCGACCGAACCGCGGAGTTCGGGGAGGACGACCCCGGCACCTTACGGTCGCGCGGTTCGCTCGCCTCCGCTCTGCGCGGGGCCGGTGATCTGGACGGGGCCGTAGCCGTGCCGCGGGCCGTCGCGGCTGACTCCGTCCGGGCGCTGGGCCCCGACCACCCCGACACACGCAGCCGCGGGCCGACATCGCCCGGTATCCCGCCGAGAACGGGAACCCGGCAGGAGACGCAAACCCGTTCGTTCCGCTACCAACTGTTCGTCGGCAGCGAGTTCCCGGAAGCGCTCGACCTGCCGGACGAGGAGATCGCCGACGAGGCGGGGGCGGTCTACGGCATCGACGAGTTCACCGGCGACCACACCATGAAGCACCTACGGGAGTGGCGCGGGCGGCTGCTCGCCAAGGCGGCCACCGGGTAGCTCCGGCCGGCCCCAGACGAGTGCCGGGCGTAGAGGCGTGTGCCGACCGAAGCGCATGGCCTGGGCGCCGGCCGTACCCGGTCGCCCAGGCTGTACGACCCATGACGGCACCCCTGTGAGGGACCCCGATCGTCACGGCTTCCCTCACAGGGGTGTTCGTATGAGCGACGCCTTCCCCGGACGCCATCCATCCGTTGGTTGCACGGGGACACCGTCGAATTCCCCCGGCATGCTTGCCATGATCGGCAACCCAGGATTTCCGTCTCGGGAACTGGGTCGCTGCGACGGATGCGGAGAACTCGTTCGCCGACACGGCCACAACGCACCCGTCGCATGCGCACCGTGCCGACACCCGCCACGAGCCGTACGGAGCGCCAGCCGCGTACGGCCTGAGCCCTTCAACACCCTGGGCCTGCCGCGTACGCCCCAGGCCGGCCCGGGGGAGTCCGAGTTGTCGGCGGGCCTGGTGGACAGCGGCACGTTGGTGTGCGGTCGTCGGCTCGGGGCCGTTCGCCGTCAGCTCCCCGTCCCAGGAGCCGTCCCAGAGTGTCGTCGTCAGGGCTGGTCAGCGACCGTTCCGGCGTTCCAGCGTCCCGGAATGCCTGTTCTCCATGGCGGGTGGGACCGCTCGTGGAACAGGCTGAGGCCGTCCGAGCGAACCGCTGGACGACCTACTTCCACACCCTGGAGAAGCTGATGCGTTCACACCTCGCCACCCGCCCCGCACGCCTCGCCCTGGCCGCGGTCGCGGCCGTGGCGCTCACCGCCACCGCCATCACCGGTTCCGCTTCCGCTGCCACCGCAGGCAGTGACAGGGACAGCAGCAACGTGCGGAACTGCGGCACCAACGACCTCTCCTTCACGATCAGCTCGAGGACGCAGGCGGGCGGTTACCTCCTGGTCACCGCCAAGGCCAAGTCCGGCGTCACCTGCCACCTTGAGGGCATCCTGCCCACCGCTTTCTTCGGCTCCAGCCGTGACAGCCATGTGTCGCCCGCCCAGCATGCCGTCAGCGAGGGCGTCACCCTCTCCGGCTCCACCGCCGCCTACGCCGGTATCAACCCCAAGACCACGAACGACGAGAACGGCATCCAGTTCGGCCAGCTCTTTCTCTCCGTCGCGGGCGACGAGGACAACACCGTCACTCTCACGCTCCCCCGCACCGTTACGGTCGACCGGCCCATCGCCACCAACTGGCAGGCCGACCCTGCCGACGCCGTCCCGTTCGGCTGATCCCCACACCAGGGCCGCCGCCGTAGTGCGGCGGCCCTGCCGGTGGTACGCCGACCGCGAACCGTGCCGGAACGCCATCCGCCCCGCTCGGCGCCGCGCTGTCCGCCGTGACGGCCCCACGGCCGACACCCGAAGACTGGCCGGTACTTCGGTGCTCAACGGACGAAGGGCATCCGTTCAGTCGAGGATCGCGGTGGCTTCGATCTCGACCAGATGGTCGGGGATGTCCAGGGCCGCGACACCCAGCAGCGTGGCCGGCGGGACCGGGGTGATTCCCAGCTCCGCGGCCGCCCGGGAGATTCCCTCCAGCAGCGACGGCATTTTGTCGGGGGTCCAGTCGACGACGTAGAAGGTCAGTTTCGCCACGTCGTGGAAGGAACCGCCGGCCTCGGCCAGGGCGGTGCCGATGTTGAGGTAGCACTGCTCGACCTGCGCGGCGAGGTCGCCTTCGCCGACCGTGGTCCCCTCGGCGTCCCAGGCGACCTGGCCGGCGACGAAGACCAGCTTCGACCCGGTCGCGATCGACACCTGCCGGTAGACATCGATCTTGGGTAATCCACTCGGGTTTACCAGCTGGATGGCCATGCTGCCTGACTCCTTGTCCTGAGCGCCTGGTGGTTCGTGTCCACCCGACCAAGGCGTTTTGGTCTCTTGTGGTTACTTGGGAACTGTAAGAGAGTGGCTGCTGACGTGGAAGAACGCACTTTCCAGTGACCGGGGAACCCCATGGTGACCAAGCAGTTCAAGGGTCTGTCCGAGGAGGCAGACCTCAGACGCGCGGACTCACTGGCGCGAGAGATCTTCTCCGACATCGCCAACAAGTGGGCGTTCCTGATCATCGAGACTCTCGGTGAACGCACCCTGCGCTTCAGCGAACTGCGGAACGAGATCGAGGGCATCAGCCACAAGATGCTCACCCAGAACCTGCGCATGCTTGAGCGCAACGGCCTGGTCGAGAGAAACGTGCACCCCACAGTCCCGCCCCGGGTCGAATACACCCTCACCGAGCCGGGCCAAGGCCTACGCGCAACCGTCGAGGGAATGTGCGACTGGACGCACCGCTACTTCGAGAGCATCGAGACCGCCCGCCACCGCTTCGACGGCCGACGGCCGACGCCTGACGCCTGACGGCTGATCATGATCCACGGCTGTAGTACCAGAGGTCCTTCACGCTCGTGAGTGACGCGTGTCAGTGGGCTCGTGTCGGGCCGCAGGGCCCGAGGCACGAGTCCTGCGAAGTTCTGGATACCGCGGGGCCCCACTCCGTACGCTGGCCTGGCAGTCGTCCTTCTCCGCACCCGAGGCCCCAACACCCGGCGGACCTCCCGACCTACCTGGAGGCGTGATGTCGGAGGCCGGCTCCCTCGTGGGGCGCTCTTGAGCGACAGTCCGTACGACGTCCTGGACGAGATGGCCGGCATCGTCGCCCGGCTCGACGGCTTCCAGGACGAGCAGACCCGCCTCGTGATCCTGGACGAACTGGCCTCGGAGACCCGCGTGCGGCCCCTGGTCACCGGACACGGAGCCGCCGAGCAGGCCCGGTCCCTGTTACGCGGCTGCCTCGGGCAGCCGGGCGGTATGCCCGCCCTGGTCAAGCTGCTCCACGACTTCCACGGCGACAGCGCCGCCCTGGACCGGCTCCGCGAACTGGCCGCGCGCCCATGGCGGTTCCTGCTCGACGGCGACGAGTGGCCGCGACTCCGGCGGATCCTGCGCCGCTGGGAGGGGAGGGGCTGGCGGTCCGCCTTCATGGAGGCGGCCGGACCGGCGGCCGTACTACCGCCCAAGAATCTCCTGGAAGCCGCGGAACTGCTGGAGGACCTGGGAGGGGCGGCGCACGGCACCCCCCCGCTCGTCGACTTCGTACTGATTCTCGCCGACCGGTCCGACGGCTACGAGCGGGAGCAGGCGCTGGACTGGGCGGGCGCGGTGGCCGTACGCCTCGGGGTTCCGGTCCTCCTGTACCGTCGCCCGCCCGTCGCCGTGCGGGAAGAGGTCTTTCTTGTCCTGCGGCTCCAGCCCTACCTGCCCGAACGGCCGGACTTCCTGCTGTCGGTGTGGCTGGGATACGGAGGGGAGCGATGGATCCCGCTCGTCCACGAGGACCAACCGCAGCGCATCGAGCGGATCGCCGCCCGCATGGGCGAATTCCTGCGTACGGCACAGGAGTACGCCGACACCGGGCCGGCCCGCGTCGAGTTCATGCTGCCCGGCGAACTCATGAATCTGCCGGTGGACCAGTGGCTGGTACGGCTGACCGACACCGGCCCCGGACGACCGCTGGGATCGGTGTGCCCCGTGGTCGTCCGGGACCAGGAGCGCACCCGCGATCCCGAGGCCCGCTCGGCGTGGAGGCGGAAGTGGCAGCGGCTGCGCGACGACGAACCGGCGACGAGATCCTCTGTCCTGTGGCTGGACGCCGCCGCACCCGTGGGCCACGGGGCACTCATGGATCAACTGGATCCGGCCCTGGCCGTGTTGGTCACCGGCGGCGCCCAACGGGACGCGCCGGACGCCGGTTTGGCCGAGCCGGTGAAGCTCGCGCTGCGATCCGGCGTGCCGGTGATGATGTGGGACAGGAGAAACGCCGACGGCCGTGAATTCCGTTCCGTCGCCTCCCACTTGCTCAGCGAGGGTGGAGTCGGCGGGCTTCCCCGCACCGTCCTGGCCCTGCGCAGATCCGCGATGACGGCCCACCACGACCATCCGGGCGCGCATCTCACTCTCTTCTGGGACGATCCCGACCACTCACCGATTCGTACGAGGGATTTCCGGTCCCTCTGAGGAGCCGGAAACGAAGGGCTGGAAGCAGTGAGCACACCATATGGATCCCGGGACTGGCGGGTCTACCGGGGCGTCGGAGAGCCGCACGACGGCATCGACCGGCTGCCCGCGCCCCCGCCGTGGCGTGCCCCGCAGGGCGCCTGGCCGGACCCGCCGACCAGAGGCCGCGGGGCCGTCTACCAGGTGACACCGGAGATCGTCGAAACGGTCAACGCCGCGCTGTACCTGCGACGCCCCCTGCTGGTCACCGGGCGGCCGGGCTCCGGCAAGTCGTCGCTGGCCTACCACGTGGCCCACGAACTGGATCTCGGCCAGGTCCTGGCCTGGCCCGTGACCAGCCGCTCCACTCTCCGGGACGGGCTCTACACGTACGACGCGATCGGCCGGCTCCAGGACGCGAGTCTGCGCGCCGGGTCCTCCGTCCCGCGTCCGATCCCCGACGCGGACGGCCGGTACGCCTCCGCCCCGCCCGACCCGTCGGCCCCGTCCGCCCCCGACATCGGCCGGTATCTGCGGCTCGGCCCACTCGGTACGGCCCTGTTGCCGCGGAGTCAGCCCCGTGTGCTGCTGATCGACGAGATCGACAAGAGCGATCCCGACCTGCCGAACGACCTGCTGAACGTGTTCGAGGAGGGCCAGTTCGAGATTCCCGAACTGGCCCGCCTCGATCAGCCGGAGGCGCGGGTCGAGGTCTACGACAACGGTCCCTCCGCGCGGATCCGCCAGGGGAGGGTCCACTCCGACGCGTTCCCCTTCACCGTGCTGACCAGCAACGGGGAGCGGGAGTTCCCGCCCGCGTTCCTGCGCCGCTGCCTGCGTCTGGACCTTCCGCAGCCGAGCGGCGACCAACTGCTCCGCATCGTCGAGGCGCACCTCGGGCGGGAGGCCGTGACGCGGGGCGCCGAACTGATCGAGGCGTTCTCGGAGCGCAGGGACCGCGTGCAACTGTCCACCGACCAGTTGCTCAACGCGATCTTCCTGCTGTTGAACGGCGCGTCGGCGGAGCGGCGCGAGAGGCTGCTGGACACCGTACTGAGGCCCCTGGACCAAGGTTTCTGATGCCCGACGACGTCACCGCGAGACCGGTGCATCCGGACGCCGAGCCACCACTCGACTGGTGGCAGCTGGCGGACGCCCTGTGGCTCGCCGCGTTCCTGCCGCCGGACGGCCCCGGCGCGGCCGACGACCAGGAGCCGGACCCGGACGGCGACCTGCGCGGTCTCTTCCCCACCGCCACGTCTCGCGGGGACGCCGGGGAGGGACCGGTCCCCGCCGAGGCCGTCCACGGGGCGCGGCCGTCGGACGACCACCCGCATCCGCCCCCGCCCCGGTCGGAGCTCTCGCTGCCAGGGGGGCCCGGCGGAGGCCGGAGCGGGGCCCCGGTCCGTGTCCCCACCGCGCCCGCGCTCCCCAACGCCCTGGGACTGACACGCGCCCTGCGCCCACTGAGGGGGCCCGATCCGTCCCCGCGGTTCGCGGCGAGGCGCCGGCTCGAGCTGGACGAGGAGGCCACGGTGGAGAACATCGCGGGAACCGGACTGTGGCTGCCGGTCCTGGGGCCCGCTCCGGCCCGGTGGCTGGACCTCGCGCTGGTGGTCGACGACAGCGTGTCGATGGTGGTGTGGGACCGCGCCGTGAAAGAGTTCCGCTCCCTCCTTGAGAACGCCGGGGCCTTCCGGTCGGTCCAGCAATGGACGCTGCCCACCGAGGAGTTCGGATCCGGCGGCGTCGTCCTGCGCGCCGGTGGCGGGTCCGCAGCGGGAGGCGGCGACCGCAGTCCCCTGGAACTCGTCGACCCGACCGGCCGGCGCGTGGTGCTTGTCGTCTCGGACTGCATCAGCCCCTCGTGGTCCGACGGCACCCTCGCCCGGCTGCTCCGCCTGTGGGGACGGAGCGGGCCGGTCGCCATCGTCCAGCCGCTGCCCCGGCGGATGTGGGAGAGGACCCGGATGGATCTGCGCTCGGTGCGACTGCGTTCGTCGGGCCCCGGCACCCCCAACGGCCGGCTGCGCATGCGGTCCCTGCGGGACGACGGGTCCCCACCGGACGGCCTTCCCGTACCGATGCTGGAGCTGGACCCGCGCTTTCTCGGTCCGTGGGCCTCGCTGACCAGTGGGGAGATCACGGAACTGCCCGCCTGGGTCGCGCTGGTCGATCCGCAACTCCCGCCGCACCCGCGGCCGGACGACGGCTCCGGCGCCGATCCTCCTGGCGACCTCTCCCCGGCCGAGACGGTCGCACAGTTCCGGAGCACGGCCAGCCCGGACGCGTACCGGCTCGCCCTCTACCTCTCCGCCGCGCCGCTGAGCATGCCCGTCATGCGCCTGGTGCAGGCCGCCCTGGTGAGCGATCCGCGCCCCAGCCAGCTCGCGGAGGTCCTGCTCGGCGGACTGCTCACCCGGTCCGCCGACAGCGAGGGAGCCCGGGGCGACGACGTCATGCTGGAGTTCCGTGAGGGGATTCGCGACGAGCTGCTCCTCGGGATCGGGGGGACGACCGCGATTCGTGTGCTGGAGATCGTCTCCCGCCACGTCTCCGAGCGGTCCGGATCCCGCGTCGACTTCGCCGCAGTGCTCAGCGGCGACATCACGGCCGTCGCCCGGCTGCGGGAGGAACGGCCGTTCGCGCTGGTGTCGGCCCAGGTACTGCGCCGGCTGAGCGGTACGTACGAGGAGATCGCCGCCGGTCTGGAGCGCTCCGGCGGGGCGGTGGCGGTCCCCTCCGTGGAGGCTCCGGCCGAGACACGGCTGGTGCTCGGCAGCCCGCCGCCCCGCGCGGTGGAACTGTTCGGCCGCGAGAAGCAGCTCCAAGAGCTGCGCGCGGCCCTGGGAAGCGGTGCGAAGCCGCAGGTCCTGGTCGCGGCGGAGGGCAGCGGAGCCACGGCACTGGCGGTCGAGTACCTGCACGAACACGCGGACGCGTACGAGGTCGTGCTGTGGCTGTCCGCCGACCGTCCGGCCGCAGCCGGTCCCGGTCCGGCCCAGCTGTCCGAGGAGATACGGCGCCGCGCGGACGAGGGCGGCGCCGTGCCGTCGTGGCTGGTGGTCCTCGACGGCGCCCGGGCCCGGGACGGGCTGCCCCCGTTGCCGGACGGACCGGGCGCGATCCTGGTGACCTCGGCCGACAGCGACTGGCCCGAGGAGTTCACCGTGCACCGCCTTCCTGGCCTGGCCCGGGGAAAAGGGATCCGGCTGGTGCGCCGGATCGCGCCGGACCTGGCCCCTTCGCAGGCCGGGCGGCTGGCGACACGCCTGGACGATGTGCCGCTCGCCCTGGAGCTGGCGGCGACGTTCCTGTCCGTCAGCGGTACGCCGCTGCCCGCGTATCTCGACGCGCTCGGACCGGGCACCGGGCCGGCCGTTTCACGGAGCCCGGACCCGACGTCGAGTTCGGTCCCGGAAGGGGACCTGGCCGCGCGACCGGCGCGGGATCCGGCCGCGGGACCGGCGCGGGATCCGGCCGCCGAGGTGTGCCGGCTCGCCGTGGACCGGGTCGTCAAGGACATGCCGTCGGCGCGGGGCGTCCTCGATCTGCTCGCCGTCCTCGCCCCCGGGCCGGTACCGCGCTCCCTCCTGACCGGCGTCGTACCGCCGGTCGGGTCCACGTCCGACCCGGTGGCGGCTCCCGTAATCGACCTGCTGCGGCGTTACGCGCTGCTACGGATCCACGCGCCCGCCGACGAACTGGCACACACCCCCGCCGTCCTGCGGCGCGTCTGCCGCGAGCGGATGACGGACGACGAACTGGCCACCGCCCGGCGGACGGTACGGGCCCGACTGGTGCTGCACGCCGGCCCGGGCCTGGCGGCGAAACCCGCGGCCTGGCCCCGCCTCGCCGCTCTGACACGTCATCTGGACCCGGTGGGGGCGCTGGGCGACAAGGACCCCGAGGTACGGCGGCTCGTACTCGGCCAGGTCCGCTTCCTGCGCGCGTGCGGGGACACGGCAGGCAGCCGGGCCCTCGGGGCTTTGGCGCTGCGGCGGCTGGCGAGCCGCGCCGGTGCCGGACACCACGGGGTGGCGGAACTGGCGTCACTCGCCGCGGACGTCCTGGCGGATCTCGGTGAGCACACCGAGGCCGCGCGGTTGCGGGAGGACACCGAGGGCTGGTTGAGGGACCTCCCGGCGGAGGAGCCCGCCGGCTCATGACGTCCACCACCGGGGAGCCGTCCGGGACCGTTGCCGGCGCGAGGGACCCCTCCGCCACCCCTCCGCCGACCCGCCGCAGGGCACTGAGCATCGGTGTCTCCTGGTTCTCCCCGCATCCCGACCACGGCCTGGAGGGCGAGGGCCCCGACCCGCTCGTCTTCGCCAACGACCGGGTGGCGGCGCTGAAGAAGGCACTGGAGCACGAGGACTTCGGCTACGAGTGCACCACCCTCACCGGCACCCACGAGCGGCGGGAGCCGACCGCCGAACAGCTCGGCGCGGCCGTCCACTCCGCCCTGACCGGGTCGTCCGCCGACGAGGTGCTGATCGTGCACGTCCTCAGCCACGGAGTGCCCAGGACCACCGGTCTCTACGCCCTGGGGGCGGACAGCGAGCATCTGCCCGCGACAGCGGTGACCGCCTGGCTCTCGGCGGTGGAGGACTTCCCCCGCCGGGCGCGGGTGCTCTTCCTGCTCGACCTGTGCCATGCGGGGCAGGCGGCCCGGCTGGACTGGCAGACACGGGACATGGACGGCACGAACCGCGCCTGGGTGGTGGCGGCCGCGGCGGGCGAGGAACTGGCCGTCGACGGACTGTTCACCCAGGCGGTCGCCGAGACGCTGGACCGCATGAGGGCGAAGGACATCGAATTCGACCGGAGCCGCCCCTTCGTGGACTTCGTCTGGTTCGTCGACCGTGTCCGCGAGCGCCTGGCGGAACTCGCCCGGGCACGCGGGGGCATGACCCAGCGGGCCACCGCCAGCGCCCTGGACACGGCCGGCCCCGAACTGCCCTTCCTGCCCAACCCCTGCTACGACCCCAGCCCGCTGAATCTGGCCCGCAGCGAGATCACGGCACAACTCGGCGGCGAGATCGGCTCCTTCCTCGACGAGGTCGCCGATCCGGCGCACTTCCGGCGGCACGCCCAGGGCGGCGCGGGTTTCCCCGAACTGCCGGAAGCCGACGGCACCCGGGGGCTGTTCACCGGGCGCGGCCCGGAACTCGAAGAGTTGGCGAACTGGCTGGAGGCGGTGGACGGTTCGAGACTCCGGATGGTCACCGGCAGTGCCGGGGTGGGCAAGTCGGCCCTGTTAGGCGTCCTGTTGTGCGCCGCGCACCCCGAACTCCGCGAGCGCACGGGCCCGGTGTGGCAGCCGCTCGGCCGGTCCCTCGTCATGAGCGCGGCACTGGCCGCGGTCCACGCCCGCCAGCGGACCCTCCAGGAGATCGTCGGCTCGACGGCCCGCCAACTCCGCCTCAGCCTGGGCGACACGGGCGCGGGCACCGGGGCCGGCACCGACGCGGCGGACGACTGGAACGCCCAGCGGCTGGTCGACGCCCTCCGCCGGCTGACCGGGCCGCCCCCGGTCGTGCTCATCGACGCGCTGGACGAGACACGGAACCCGACGGAGACGGTACGGGCCCTGCTCCAGCCTCTCCTCTCCGCGGTCAGGCCCGACGGAGCGGCCGTCTGCCGGCTTCTGCTCGGCGCCCGTGACGAGGAGCCGTTCACGGCTCTGAACGCCCTCGCGAGGGCATCCGGGGACCTGATCGATCTGGACGACGTACGTCCCGAGGCCCTGACGGGGGATCTGCGGGAGTACATCGGGAAACTGCTCGCGGGGACCCCGCCGGATCCCGGCCCCGTCGGCGACTCCCCCGACCCCGCCGCAGACCCCGTGGGTGAGTTCGCCTCCGCCACCGCCCGGGCGCTGGCCGGCGGACAGGAGGCGACCGGCCCGTACCTGATGGCCGCGCTCTACGCGTCGTACGCGCTCCAGGACGACGTACGCCACCTGCTCACGGACCCGGGGACGGCGCGGGACCTGGGGGCGCGGGTCCCCCTGACCCTGCCCGGCATCCTCGACCTGAGCTTCGCCAGGGACCACGCCCATCAGCTCCTGCGCCCGGTGCTGACGGCCCTGGCCTTCACCCAGGGCGACGGCATGCCGATGGGTCTTGTCGCCACCGTGGCCGGGGCGTTCTCCACCGGGCCGGACGGAGGGAGCGGCCACGCTCCCGGTGCCGGGGCCGCCAAGGTCGGTCAACTCCTCGACGAGGTCAGCGCGTTCCTCCGGGCGGTCCCTGACCGGGACGGCACCATGCTCCACCGGCTGCTCCACCAGAGTGTGGCCGACGAACTCCGGCGGGGAGCCGCCCGGGACATGACGGACCGGACCCCCGAGACCGTGGTCCACGAAGCCCTGGTCGACTCCCTCCGTGACCGCCCCGGCGGCCGGCCCCGGTGGGAGGATCTCCACGGCTACCTCCACCGCCACCTCGCCCAGCACGCCGTGGACGCCGGACGCTTCGACGAACTGTGCACCGAGCCGGAGTTCCTGGTGCACGCCGACCCCGACTGGCTGGTGCCCGAACTGCGGCACGCCCGGTCCGAGGCGGCCAAGAACGCCGAATCCGTCTACCGGACCAGCGCGCACCTGCACCGAGGGGCAGGCGCGGAACAGCGGCGGCACATCCTGGCCCTGGACGCGGTCCGCCACGAGGCGTACACCCTGGCCGACCGGCTCACCGATCCCGCCCCAGGTTCCGGGACCCCGATGCTCTGGCGGCCGTCCTGGGCCACCGGCAGCCGCATCAGCGCCGCCCACGCCTTCACCCTCCAGGTCCCCGACGACCGGGTGACCGCCCTCGCCGGCGCCTCGGCCGGCGGCGATCCCGTCGTGGTCACCGGGAGCAGGAACGGCAACCTCCGGGTCTGGGACGCCCGCAACGGACGCGAGCTCGCCGCGGCGGACCCCCGCACCGGGGAGATCCATGCCCTCACCCGTACCGAGATCGACGGCGAACCGGTCCTGCTGGTGGCCGGGGCCAACGGCGCGCTCACCCTCTGGGGCCTTCCCGGCCTTGACCCGATGGGCTTGCCGCCGACCGGTCACAAGGAGACGGTCCGGGCCATCGCCTGCGGTCAGGTGGTCGGCGTCGACGTCGCCGTCACCGGGGACGAATCCGGCCGGCTGTTGATGTCGGACCTGCGGGGCGTCCTGCCGGTGACAGAGCTGACAGTGCCGGTACGGCTCGGCCGGATCACCGCCCTCGCCCACACCGAGGACGGGGACGAGACCCTGATCGTCGCCGCCGACGAGGAGGGAACCGTTCGCGTCTGGTCGCCGGTCACCGAGGAGGAACGGGGCACGGGGATACGGCATCCACCCCGCGTGAACGCCCTGGCGTGCGCCGAGTTCCGAGGGATCCCGCACATCGTCACCGCGGGCGAGGACGGACACGTACGCGTCTGGAACGCCAGGACCCTCGCCCTCGCGGCCCGCTCCGCCGCACCGCACGACGGCCCCGTCTACGCCCTCGCCTGTGTCGCGGAATCCGACGGGGTCCGGGTGCTGAGCGGGGGCAGCGACGGCACCATCCGGAGCTGGAACCCCGAGGACACCGCGGACCTCCTGCCCGAACAGAACCGCTTCGTCGGCCACATGGGCGCGGTCACGGCCCTCGCCCGTCCAGGATCCACGCCTCCCCTCCTCGTCTCGGCCGGTACGGATCCCGCCCTGAGGGTGTGGAACGTGCCCCGCGAGCGGCAGCGCACGACCACACCGGTCGGACACACCTCCTGGGTGAACGCCCTGGCGGTCACCACGCTCGGCCACCGGCCCGCCCTCGCCTCGGCCGGCGCCGACGGCCACATCCACCGCTGGGACCTCGCGGACGGCACTCCCCTCGGCACCCCCATCAGTACCGGCGCGGGCCCCGTCCACGCGCTCGCCGCCACCACGCTCGACGACCGCCCCCTCCTCGTCTCCGCCGGTGCCGACGGTCATCTCCGCCGGTGGGACCTCGCCGACGGCACCCCGTACGGCGCCCCCGTCCGGGTCGGCGCCGGGCCCGTCCACGCGCTCGCCGCCACCACCCTCGCCGACCGGCCCCTGCTCGTCTCCGGGGGAGCCGACGGACTGGTCCGCTGCTGGGACGTCACACACACGCGCCGCCGAGGTCTTTCCCTGGAGGGCCACCGGGGCGGGGTCAACGCCGTGGCCTGTGTCGAGGTCGGTGCGCGCCCCACCGCCGTCTCCTGCGGGGACGACGGCACCCTCCGTGTGTGGGACCTGGAAACGGGACTCCCGGGACGCGCGCCCGTCCAGGCGCACCGGGGGTGGGCGACCGCGCTCGCCTGCGCCGTCGTGGACGGTGTCGCCCTCGCCGTGACGGGCGGTCAGGACGGCACCGTACGGGTATGGGACCTGACGACCGGCGCCCCGCTGACCGGCCCGCTGGAAGCATCGGTGGGGGTCAACGCTGTGGCCTGCGGGACGGTACGGGGGACAGCGGTCGTCGTTGCCGCGGACGACGCCGCCGTCCGGGTGTGGGACCTCGCCTCCGGCCGGCCGCGCGAGAACATCGGGGTTCCCGGAACCGTCCCCGCCCTGCTCCTCCATGGCGATCAACTCGCCCTGGGCTGCGAGTGGGAGGTGGTCGTCCTACGCCGGACCCGTGACGCGGAAGGCTGACCCGCCCCGCCCCGCGACCCCCGTGCCACGGAAGGCGGACCGTGTCAGTCCTCGCCCAGGACCGCCGCGAGTTCCCTGCCGACCTCGGGGCGCGCCAGGTACCGGGTCGCCTTGTGCGAGGCGACCAGGCCCAGGGAGACCTCGTGATGGGCGTCGATGCCGGGAAACAGTCCGGGCAGATCACGCGGTACGGCCACGATGTCGCCGATGTCCGCGAGGTTGACCCAGCGCCGTACACCCGGCGGACGTGCGCCCTTGGCACCCTCGTTGCCCTCACCCAGCGACAACCGCTCGAAGATGACCTGCGGCATCCCGAGCGGGGATCCCAGGGTGATCAGCAGATCGAGGTCCACCGGCCGGTGCCACAGGGCCTCGTACGCGACCACCGAGCCCAGCGAATGCGCGATGACCACGCGGGGGCGTCGCTCCGCCAGCACCCGCCGCACCTCTTCGCGCACCGCCGCGCGACGCGGGGAGTCCGGGTCGGCGACGTACGTGTGGACCTCACGACAGAACACCACGGCGAACGCCTTGGCCGCCGGGCCGAACCGGGCGGCGAGCCAGGCCCCTGCCTGCCGTACGGGAAGAGTGCCGGGCCCCATCGTGACCTCCGCGGGCGCGCCCAGTGCCGCGACCCAGTCCACGAAGAGCCGCTGTCCGCCCGCCGGCAGCCGCTCCGGGTCGTCTCCTCCCTGCGCCGTTCCGAGATGCAGCAGTTGGGAGTAGTAGGCGGCGGCGACGTCGGTGCTGGTGAACGGAACGCCGAGAGCCGCGGCCCACTCGGTGGCGAGCGCCTCGGCGGCGAGGGGCGCGGTGCCGCCCGCCGCGAAGTAGGGATAACAACGGATGCCATGAATTGCGACGATCACCACGCCCCCTGACAGGAAGTCCGGCCGATCCGCCGTCCGGAAAGTGTAGGGCGTGGTGGTCGGTCCGCGACAGTTCGGCGTGCTCCTGCTCGGGCCCGATGTGGTGTTCGAGTGCCGACGTGCTGGGCGGCCGTCGGCGGCGGCACCGTCAGCGGGACAGTCCCGCCAGACTCAGCAGCAGGTGGGCCGACTCGGGGTGGTCGAAGTCGGAGTGGGCTCCGGCGGGGGCCAGGTGGGTCCGGCCGCTGCCGCGGAAGCGCATGCTGGCGTCCACGTTGACAAGCCGGTGATCCAGTGCCGACAGCCGGTACGGCTCGTGCACCGGCAGCAGTCGCGTGTGGAACTGGGGGACCGGTGCCGCGCCGGCTCCGGAGTGGCCGATGCCGGCGGAGCCCTCCGCGCGCAGATGCCAGAAGCCGGTCGCCCGGTCCCAGCGGGAGTGGGTCAGTACCAGCGGTCCGCGCAGCGGAGCACGGGACTTCCCGCCGGACGGGAACAGCGAGGGGAAGAGGCGGTCGAACGCGTCGCGGGGGGCCGCCATCTGGAAGATGAGCATGCTGTCCACGGTGAAGGGGCGTCCGTACGGCGCGGGCGAACTCCACCCCAGGACCCGCGGCGCGTCCGGCGTCGCTGCCCACTGCACGGCCTCGCACAGGAAACGGCCGCCGAACGAGTGGCCCACGAGATGGAGATACTGGCCGTCGCGGTTGGCGAGGACCGGGGCAGCCGCCGGGTCGGGGCGCCGCGCGTTCAGGTAGCCCAGAAGGTGGGCGAGAACGTGGGGCGCGTGGCCCTGGGCGGGCGCGCTCATCGCGTGGGCGCGATCACGGATACGGCGGTAGCCGCCCAGCGAGGGGAGGCTGGACGACGGCCAGCGCACGACCACGACCGCCGGCCGGTACCCCCGGGCCAGCTGCGGATAGCGGTCCGGACGAGCGGCGAGCAGTCCCCGGGCCCGGGTGAGCAGGGCTGTCGCGCGACGGTGCGCGGCCGGTGGCGCGGTTTGCCAGCCATGTACGTAGACGTAGAGGTCCGTCACCCGGTCCGGGGTGCGGACGTGCTCCGCGAGGTGCTCGGCGATCCGGTTGCCTGGGACGGTACGACGACCGTCGGGCGAACTGAGCCGTCCTCGTTCGTCGAGGTCAACGGTGATGACGTGCACGGTCGGATCTCCAAGAGGCTGTCGATGCCGCAGAACAGCAGGTAGGCCAGGGCCAGTGGGTTGTGCAGTTCGTCGAGGAAGTGGCGGACCAGGGCGCGGCAGATCTCTCCGGCGGTCTGCGCTCCCGTCAGATAGCGGTCGAGGAAGGCGTGCGCGTACTCCGAGGCGAAGATCTGGGGGATCTCGATCTGCGGGCCCAGCACCCCGGCCGCACCGTGCTCGACGAAGGCCCTGCCGAGGTACTCCAGCTCGGCCGTCGCCGTCGGCACCCCCGCGTGGCAGGCGTTGAGCAGCACGAACGGACGGAACACCGAATCCCCCGAGGCGCGGAACTCCTCGCGCTGCTGGTGGACCAGATCCGCGTCGATGACCTTGTTGTCCGAGAGCCGGACTCCCACGGTGCGGTGGACCCCGTACTCCTCGAAGGCGCCGTGGCACCAGAAGTACATCAGGTCCTCGTCGAATTCCGCGTCCGAGAGCGACTTGAGCAGATCGTCCGCGTGGGTGCGCACCGTCAACGTGGAACGCTCGCCCAGTAGTTCGGCCACCTCCTGGGAGCGGCCGACGCCGTCGAGCGCCAAGTCGGTGTTGAGGCTGGTGACCGGGAGGGGCCGGACGGCCGGGGAGTGGAAGGGTGCGTACGACGCCCCGGTCTGCTCGATCTCGTGCCGGTGGCCGAGGAACGAGGGCGTCGCCGAGTCCTCGGTCCGTACCGCGAACATCGGCCAGGGCAACGACAGGTCGGAGTCGAAGCTGATGCGCAGGCCCTCGAGGCGCAGCTCGCCGAGCAGGAACTCACGGAACCTCACCAGATCGCTGTCCGTTCCCGCGAGGATCCGGTTCAGTGTGTAGGCCCCGACCTCGGCCAGTTCTTCGATCACCGGGACGACCGTGCTCCGGAGGGATCGGAGGTCATGGGTGGCGGCGAAGGGGAACAGCGGCCCGGACGGCATCCCGTCGGCTTCCAGGGGCTGGTGGCGGACAAAATCCTGCCACCGACCGCGCAGCCGATCCGCCTGATGGCGGATGGCGGTGCCGGAGACGTGGAGGTTGGCCCGGTGGACGCGGGTGCGCGGAGCACGCTTGCCGTTGGGGAGCGCGATCATCTCGACACGGTCGTCGGCGCCGACGGACAGGACGACGGACAGGTCGAGGGGGCGCTGTCCATGGTCCTCGGGCCATTGGGTGAAGTCGTCCGAAGGGTTGTGCACGACCTCGGAGTTCAGCTCGCGGGCCATGGTTCACGGCCTCCCGAGCGGTTCCGGGACCGCGACCGGGAGCGTCGTCTCGACCACCTGCAACACCTTGCCGTGCTCGGGGGCGTACACCCGGAAGCGCAGCCGGTGCTCGCCCGCCTCCCAGGCCGTGAAGGTGAACCGCGCGGGCTCCGCGTCGTCCGTCGCCCAGGAGACGGTGGAGGGTTCCAGCGTCGCGGAGGACAGGGGCGTGGCGATCACGAGGACGGAGACCGGCGCCGACCTGTCCACGTCCGGGCCCCGAGGGTCGGTGACGGCCAGCGCGAACTCGACCGTGGTGGGCGTCCCGATGCGTACGATGTCGTCGGCCACGGTCAGCCGGGCCCGCCGAGGAGGCCGGGGCGCGGGCGCGCCGGCCGGCGCGG
>NZ_WWJY01000424.1 GCF_009865405.1 Streptomyces sp. SID3212
GGCCCCCGGCCTGCGCCGCGAGGAGCTGGGACTGGTGGCCGGGGTCTCGGTCGACTACGTCGTGCGGCTGGAGCAGGGCCGGGCGACCGCACCCTCGGCGCAGGTCGTCGACGCGCTGTCGCACGCGCTGCGACTGAACCCGGCCGAGCGGGAGCTGTTCTTCCAACTGGCCGGCCTGCGCCCGCCCGACCGCGGCCTGGTCCCGGCCCGGTTGGCGCCCGGAGTGCGGCGGCTGCTCGACCGGCTCGACGGCGTTCCGGTGAGCGCCTACGACGCGACCTGGAACCTGCTGACCGCCAATGCGATGTGGACCGCGCTGATGGGCGAACCGCCCGAACCCAACATCGTACGGTCCCGCTTCGGCCCCGGCCCCACACGTGTGCTCACCTGGCCCGGCCAGGACGACACCTTCGACGTCGCGATCGTCAGTGACCTGCGTGAAGCGTCCGCCCGCTACCCGAACGACCCGGGCCTCAAGGAACTGATCGCCGGCCTGCACGGCTCTTCCGAGCGCTTCGCCGACGTCTGGGAGTCCGGTGTGATGGCCCGCCACGAATCGACCCGTAAGACCATCGTCCATCCCGAGGTGGGCGAGCTCGCCCTCGACTGCGACGTGCTCACCGTGCCCGGCAGCGACGTGCGCATCGTCGCCTCCACCGCCGAGCCCGGTTCCGAGGCCGCGGGGAAACTGGCCCTGCTCGCCGCACTCGGCCACCGGTAGCCGATCCGGAACCGGCACGGGTGAAGCCACCCCGGCTCCATGCCGGCGGCGCCCGTACCCCGCTCCGGGGTACGGGCGCCGCCGGCGTCAGCCGGGGGACGAGACTGTCACGGCAGCCAGTGGTTGCCGGTGACGGCGATCATCGCTTGGAGCTGGATGCTGGAGCCGTAGTAGCTGGAGGGCTCCAGGGGAACGGAGTTGAGCTTGTTCCAGAGGGCGTCGAGCCAGGCCTGGCTTCCCGGGTCGGTGGCCGCGGCCACCGCGAACGGGGCGATGAAAGCGACCTCCGAGCCGGACTCCGCGACGGAGCCGTCGAGCTTGTAGCCGGTCTGGATCTTGTTCGGGTCACCGCCGGTGGTCTGCTTGATCCAGGTGTTCATCTTGCGGACCGCGGCGGTGGACTTGGCGTCTCCGGTGGTCAGAGCGTCCACGCCGAGCCGCCACGGGTCGCGGCAGGCGTTCCAGGAGTAGGCGCCGTCCAGGTCCGACTCCAGGACCTGGCCCGGGGCCGGCTGCGGGGTGGAGGTGTTGGTCTTGACCACGAAGTCGGGCAACAGACCGGTCTTGGAGGCGTACTTGGACTGGAGGTCCGCGATCAGGGTCTGGTGCTTGGTGAGGATCTGGTCCCAGGTGGCGTCGCCGGTGGCCTTGCGGAACGCCTTGAAGTGGCCCGGCAGCCAGTCGGAGGTACGGCTGATGGTGTCGTAGTTGCCGGAGGACCAGTCGCCGAGGTTCATCAGCTTGGTGCCCGGTACCACCTCACTGGCCTTGATGGCGTTGATGCGCCGCACGGCGAGCTGCTTGTAGTTGTACGTGCCCGAACTGCCCCACTGCTTGTCGGCGAGCAGCAGTGCGTAGGCGATCTCCAGGTCCCCGTCGGTCGCGGAGTCACTGCCGTTGACGCTCTTGCACGTGCTGTCCTGCTCGGCGGCGTGCAGATCGGCGTTGTTCACCGACGGGTGGTCGAGGACGAACTTCAGGACGCCGTCGAAGGACTTCCTGGCGTCGGGATCGGCGCCGGCCATCGTGGCCAGGATGGTCAGGCCGTAGCCCTGGCCTTCGGCCACGTAGGGGTGGTCGGCATCGGTGGATGCGATGGCCGACCAGCCGTTGCCGCAGGTGGAGGTGACGAAGGCGGCCTTCCACTTCTTGTAGTAGTCCACCACCTTCTTGTCGTTGGCGGCCCGGTCACCGGAGACCTTGATGGTGCCCGCGGCGTAGTCGAACGTGTGGCTGCCGAAGGGGACGTTGACCCCGCCGGCCGGGGGAGTGGTCGGGTCGGTCGGATCCGTGGGGTCCGTCGGGTCGGTCGGATCCGTGGGATCGGTGGGGTCCGTCGGGTCGGTGGGGTCCGTCGGGACCGTGGGCATGGCCGGCGCGTTCTTCAGGAAGAGGGACGCACCGGAGTCGGTCCTGGTGGCGTCGACGCCGTGACCGTTGGTGTAGTCGCGCGTCTCGTTCTTGGCCCAGTCCGCGATCGGGCTGCCACCGATGTCCAGGTGCTGGTACGACGTACCGTTCCAGCCGAACTGGTAGACGCGCTTGGGCTCGCTGTAGAAGCTGGTGTACGCGCCGCCGGCCGTCTTCTGCTTGCGCAGGTCGTTGTTGAAGAAGACATTCTGCGGGCCCGAGGCCCCGGACCACTTCACGGCCTTCTTGCCCGCTCCCCACCAGATCGGGTACCAGGTGGAGTCGTCGGGGCCGCCGCCGCCCTCCTCACCGCAGTTGGCCTTGCAGTTGTTCGAGCTGTGGTTGTACGGCACGTGCACGAGGTTGCGCTCGAACAGGTTGTGGCGCTCCCAGCCGCCGTGCAGGTTGAGGTCGGAGTCGAAGTCGTTGCCGATCACGACGTTCCCCGACGCCGACCACTGGAAGGTGAAATGCCGGAGATTGCGTGAGACGTTGCCGGAGTACAGCGAGTCCCATACACGCGACCCGCGGAAGTACCCGTTGCCGCCCTTGCCCTTGTTCCAGGAGCCGTCGAAGGTGTTGTCGACGATCTGGAGGTTCTTGGCCTCCTCGGTGACGATCGGGTGCGACCCGGTCATCTCGGAACGGATCCCCCGGACCCAGGAGTCCGCGGCCCACTTGAAGACGATGCCGTGCATCTCCTGCTCGGGGGCGATGTTGCCGTAGTTGTGCAGGGCCTCGTTCTTGTCGGCGCCCGGGATGTCATGGACGAACGAGAAGTTCTCGAAGCCGACGCCGACCACGGGGTCCACGAGCGGGGCCACCTTGGAGGCGTAGACGGCGCCGTCCAGGGCGGCGGAGCCGTCGGAGGTGGAGTCGACGGGAACGTCGAACTCCAGTGGCTTGTCGAGCGTGACGGTGCGCTTGGCGGTGTCCACCGCGGTGAGGCGGAAGATCTGCTGGCGCATGTGCATGTTGAGCAACGGGTACTCGGTGGGCAGGGCCTTCTGCTCGTCGTAGAACTTCCGCGAGTTCGCGGCCCGGACGTTGACGAGCGCTCCGGCCTTCAGGTTGGTGAACTTCGCGTTCGAGGCGAGATGGACGACCTTGTCGCCCTTCCGCGCCGAGAATCCCTGGTCGCCGGCCTTCGCCGTCAGCGCGACTCCGGCCTTCCAGTGCACGTTGGCCGTGCCCTCGAAGAGGTCCTTGCGGTTCGCCGGGGCCGACTTGTACTCCGACGCGTAGGCCGGGTCCACCTGACGGGACTGGACGCGGAACAGGCCCCGGCCGGGCCAGATCCAGCCGCCCTTGGCCGAGCCGGCGGTCATGCCGTCCTCGTCCCAGTCGGCCCCGTCCTCGGTGAGGGTGTCGTACTTCGTGTTGGCGTCCGGCCTGAAGACGAACCTGGTACCCCCCGAGCCGCTGCCCGCGCCCCGGAGGATCAGGTAGTCGGCGTCCACACCGAGCTGCCGCGAGACGTTCAGGGTTCCCGGGGGCAGTGTGATCAGCGACAGCTTGTTGTAGGTCGCGCTGCCCGAGCAGGAGGTGCGGACGGCGTCGATCGCGGCCTGGAGGCCGGCCGAGTCGTCCACGTTGTCGTTCGCCTTGACCTGGTACTGACCGGACAGCTTGTCGGGCGTGATGTTGCAGGTGGCGCTCGAGTTGACGTCCGAGGCGCCGGGCAGAGGCTGACCGCCGCGATACCCCGCCTTGGACCAGTCGTACAGACCTGGGACGGGGGCGCGGCGATTGCTCTGGGAGAGATCCAGCGCGGGTAGCCGGTCGGCGGCCGCCGGCGCGCTGAATGCGGAGGATTCGGGCGACGAGGCGGTCGCGAACGTGGTCGGGACAGCAATGCCGGTGAGAGCTGCACCTAACGCGAGCACCGTGAACTTGCCTGTAAAACGAGGGGAGTTGGGTGGCATCGAGACCTTCCGAGGGGACGGAGCCGGGGGCTCACCGGCTCACTTGGGGCGATAGTTAATAAGGTTTCCTGTTAGTCCGTCAATAGATTCTTCGGGCTCCGTTGGCGGGGTGCATAGGGACCGCGATCCGCCGGGAGTTGCCGAACAGGCGCCCCGAACTCGCTTGCATGAGGCATGTGTTCATCCCTCTTGCCGACGGCGAGACGCTCCTGGTACTTCCTTGACTGTTAGGAAAGTTTCCTTCTGATGCCGCGGTCCCTTACGTCGCATGACCGCCGCCTCCCCTTCCCCCCTCGGAGAGTGAGCCCCGACGATGACCTCACTACGCTCCCCTCGCCCCACCTGGCGCGGCCTCGGTACGGCGGGCGTGCTCGCGTTCGCGCTGGCCGCCACGCTTCCGCTGTCCTCCGCGGCGTCCGCCCCGGCCGCCACCTCCGCACCGCGCGCCGCCGTCGTCCACGAGGCGGAGGCCGCCACCGTCTCGCGCGGCGTCGTCGAGTCCAACCACGCCGGGTTCACCGGCAGTGGATTCGTCAACTACGAGAACGAGACCGGCAGTTACGTCCAGTGGACGGTGAACGCGACCGCGGCAGGACCCGCCTCGCTCGCCCTGCGCTTCGCCAACGGCACCGCCGCCGACCGGGCCATGGACATCACCGTCAACGGTGTCAAGGTGGCCGCCGCCAAATCCTTCGCCGGCACCGGCGCCTGGACGAACTGGGTGACCACGTCCCTCGACGTCGCTCTCAAGGCCGGTTCGAACACCGTCAGGGCCACCGCCACGACCTCCGACGGCGGCCCCAACGTGGACCACCTGTCCGTCGACACCCCCGGTGGACCGGGTGGACCGGGCGGTCCGAGCGCGAACACGCCCGCCGGGATCAACGGACGCCTGAAGGTGTGCGGCACCAAGCTGTGCAACCAGTACGGCAAGCCCATCCAGCTCCGCGGCATGAGCAGCCACGGCACGCAGTGGTACGGCCAGTGCCTCACCGGCGGCTCACTGGACGCGTTGGCGAAGGACTGGAACGCCGACGTCCTGCGCGTGTCGACCTACGTGCAGGAGGGCGGCTACGAGACCGACCCCCGCCGCTTCACCGATCTGGTGCACAGTCTCATCGAGCAGGCCACCGCGCGCGGGCTGTACGTGATCGTCGACTGGCACCAGCTCACCCCCGGCGACCCCAACCACAACCTGGCCCGCGCGAAGACCTTCTTCACCGAGATCGCGCAGCGGCACCGCGACAAGACCAATCTGCTGTACGAGATCGCCAACGAGCCCAACGGGGTGAGCTGGTCGAAGATCAAGAGCTACGCGGAACAGCTGATCCCCGTCGTGCGGCAGCAGGACCCGAACACGCCGATCCTGGTCGGCACCCGCGCCTGGTCCTCCCTGGGTGTTTCCGACGGAAGTTCGGAGAGTGAGATCACCGCCGGCCCGGTGAACGCCGCCAACATCATGTACACCTTCCACTTCTACGCGGCCTCGCACGACGCCGAGTACCTCGACACCCTCTCGCGCGCGGCGGACAAACTGCCCCTGTTCGTCACGGAGTTCGGAACGCAGAACTCGGCCGGCGAGGGCGCGAACGACTTCACGATGTCAAAGCGCTATCTGGACCTGATGGCGGCCAAGAAGATCAGCTGGGTCAACTGGAACTTCTCCGACGACGAGCGCTCCGGTGCCGTCTTCAAGCCCGGCACCTGCGACGCCAACGGTCCGTGGACCGGCACGGCCCCGCTCAAGCCCGCCGGAGTGTGGATCCGCGACCAGATCCGTACGCCGGACAACTTCCCGACCGGCTGACAACCCCACACCCGCACCGGCGGAACTCGCGCCGGCCACCGCACACAAGAACCGCCGCACCCGCCCGGCACCCTGCCGGGCGGGTGCGCCATGTGGGAGAGCATCATCTCCGGCGAGTAGACACCCGATGAATCTGTGTCTACGGGTAGCCGGCCGGGCGGCGCTGGGGGCGTGAGGTGGCGCGTGCTCGACTAAGTGCCTTGACTGATAAGTGATATGAGTGACGGATGCTGTGCGTGAACCCTTGACGCGAACGCCGGACGGGTCGACCATTCCCCAAACATCGGATGTAAGTGCTCGTCAAGTCAGGCATCCGCACAGGGAAGGACCCGCCCGTGTCGCCTCAAGGTCCCGTGTCACCACCACGTTCACTCATGCGGCACACGCGCAGGTTCCTGCGCCGCGTCGGTCCTGTCGCGGCAGCTCTCGGGCTGATCCTGACGGCGCCCGAAGCCCAGTCCGCGACCGCCGGCGCCGCCGCCTCCGTGACGCTCTACGCGTCACCGTCCGGCGGCGGTTCGGCCTGTTCCACCTCGGCTCCGTGTTCTCTGTCCGGTGCCCAGCAGGCGGTACGCGCCCAACTCGCCGCCAACAGTTCCGCCGACGTCACCGTGCTGCTGGCCGACGGGACGTACCGCCTGTCGAGCACCTGGTCCTTCGGTCCTGCCGACTCGGGTACGCCGGGGCACCCCGTGGTGTGGAAGGCCGCGCCGGGGGCGCGGCCGGTCATCTCGGGGGCCACCCGGGTCACCGGATGGACGCAGCGCGGAACGGGCGGGGTCTGGGGCGCTCCCGTACCCGCCGGCAGCGACAGCCGTCAGGTGTACGTCGACGGGCGCGCGGCCCCGACCGCGCGGGCGATCCCAGCGAGCCTGGGATTCCGGGGCGCGTGGACCGGATCGTCCACCGGCTACACGATCTCCGGCGACCCGGCGGCGATGGCGTGGTTCGGGGCGCTGACCGCGAGCCAGGTGGCGGGAGTCGAGTTCGACTACCCCGGCGGCAACGGGCCCTGGACCGAGTCGAGATGCCGGGTGGCGAGCTTCTCCGCGGCGGCCGGGACGCTGAGGATGAGCCAGCCGTGCTGGACCAACGTGACCGCCCGGGCGTCCTACGCGCAAGCCAGCGGCGGCCTGCCGTCCATGTCGGTGAACACCATGCCCGCCCGCATCGAGAACGCGCAGACCCTGCTCGGCTCCGGACAGTGGTTCCTGGACGGCCCCGGCGGCACGCTCTACTACAAGCCGTCCGCCGGCCAGCAGATGTCCGCCCTCGACGTGGAACTGCCCCGCCTCGAAACGCTCGTCCAGATCGCCGGTACCCTCGCCGCGCCCGTGCACGACCTCACCTTCGGCGGACTCCAGTTCTCGTACGCGACCTGGAACGCGCCCTCCACCGGCGCCGGTTTCTCCGACGTGCAGAGCAACCTGCGGATGACCGGCGCGAATAACCAGGGCATGTGCAACTTCTCCACCCCCGCCGGGAGTTGCCCCTGGGGAGCGCTGACCCAGCCCCTGGCGAACGTCACGGTCACCGCCGCCAAGAACGTCACGCTCACCGGTAACCGGTTCTCCCAACTCGGCGGCGCCGGACTGGGCGTGCGGTACGGAGCGGCCAACACCCTCATTCAGGGCAACGAGTTCACCGACATCGCCTCCACCGCGCTCCTCCTCGGCTGCACCTACGACCCGCTGCCGACCGACCCGTCGGAAGCCGCGGGGATCAAGCAGAACTGCACGCCCAACGGAGCGAGTGAAACCGCCACGATCGGCACCAACGAGATCCTGACCGGTACCACCGTCGCGGACAACGTCATCCATCACATCGGTACGGACTACTCCTCGGCCAGCGGGATCACCCTGCTGTTCTCGCAGCGCACGACCATCACCCGGAACAACCTGTACGACCTGCCGTACACCGCCATCACCGCCGGAGTCATCCAGGGTCACGTCAACCAGGCGACCACCCCGCAGAACACCACCAACATCAACAGCTCGAACACCATCAGCAACAACATCCTGCACGACTACCTGTCCGTCCGCAGCGACGGCGGCGCCGTCTACGTCGAGGGACACCAGGCGCAATACGTGTACCAGGCGGACGGGACGACGATCGACCCGGTGCAGACCTTGGCCAAGGGCCTCCAGGTCACCGGCAACATCGCCTACAACGGCCCGACGACCAACTTCACGTACTACGACGACGCCGGCGCGGAGTGGGTCAACTGGCAGGGGAACGTGGCCTTCGGCGCGGGCGACAGCTCCCAGGGCGGCTGCAGCCCCACCGGTCACCTCTGGATCACCGGCAACTACTTCTCCGCCCGCATCCAGTCGTACCCCTGCGCCCAACCTGTCGACACCCACGCGAGCGGGAACACGACCATCCCGGCGACCCCCGGGCCGAGCCACATCCCCAACGGTCTGCTGCGGGCCGCGGGCGCGGGCTCCGGCTCCTTCGCGCCGGTCCTCTCCGTCCCCGCGAGGATCTTCTACGTGTCGCCCACGGCCAACGCGACCCAGGTGCTCGTCGCCGGTGAGGGCTTCGGCCCGGCCACGCCGGTGTACATCGGTACCACCCAGGTCAGCAACGTGACCCGCCTGTCCAGCGGATTCATGATCGTGCCGGTTCCGGCCGGCACCTCGGCCGGGCAGATCTCCGTCACTCCGCAGGTCCCCGGAACCATCCGGCTCAACGACGACGACGGCGGAATCACCTACAACGGGTTCGCGTACGCGGGCGGCCGTTCCTACGGCGACCACCGGAACGACGTCCACTACGCGACGGCCAACGGGTCGACCGCCTCGCTCACCTTCACCGGCACCAAGGTCACGGTGTACGGCGAGCAGAACACCGACCAGGGGAACATCGGCATCAGCATCGACGGCGGACCGCAGCAGGTCGTCAGCACCCTGCCGAGCGACGGCGTACGCCACGCGAACGTCGCCCTGTACACCTCCGGTCAGCTCTCCTCCGGCACGCACACCGTCGTCGTGACCAAGCTGTCCGGTCAGTACAGCACCCTCGACGGTTTTCTCGTGTGAACGAACGGCTGCCCCCTGCCGCGTGCGGCAGGGGGCTCGCCGGTGTCATGGGAGCCGGTGTCATGTGAGCCCTACGCTTCGGCGTCGACCCAGCTCATGAGCTTGCGCAGCTCCTTGCCCGTGGTCTCCAGAAGGTGCTCGGAGTCCTGGGCCTTGTACGTCCCGTACTTCTTGAGGCCGCCGTGGTATTCGTCCATCCAGGTCTGGGCGAAGGACCCGTCCTGGATCTCGGCGAGGATCTTCTTCATCTCGGCCTTGGTCTGGTCGGTGATGATGCGGGGGCCGGTGACGTAGTCGCCCCACTCGGCGGTCTCGGAGACCGACCAGCGCATCTTCTCCAGGCCGCCCTCGTACATGAGGTCCACGATCAGCTTCAGCTCGTGGAGGCACTCGAAGTACGCGATCTCCGGCTGGTAGCCGGCCTCGGTCAGCGTCTCGAAGCCCGCCTTGACCAGCGCCGCCGTACCACCGCACAGGACCGCCTGCTCACCGAACAGGTCGGTCTCCGTCTCCTCCTTGAACGTCGTCTTGATGACGCCGGCGCGCGTGCCGCCGATCCCCTTCGCGTAGGAGAGCGCCAG
>NZ_WWJY01000041.1 GCF_009865405.1 Streptomyces sp. SID3212
GTCCCGCCCGCCCCGCCGCGCCCTCCGCGCCGTCGCCCGCTGGACCGTCGCCGTGCTCGTCTTCGCCGGGCTCGGGGGCGGGGTCGCGTACGGCATCAGTGACGCGGCGCGGGAGGACGTACCCGGTCTGGCGACCAAGAGCGACGGGCGCTGGCAGTACCCGAAGCTCTCGCTTCCCGCGCTGCCCGCCGACGCCCCCCGCCCGTTCAGCGGCAACAACGCGGGCGAGATCCACCACGCCGACCCCCGCGCGCTCCTGCTGCCCGCCCCGGCCGGGGCCGTCGCCGACAAGAAGCTGACCGGCGGGTGGGTGGGCGAGGAGCGGTTCCTGTCCGAGTACGAACTGGACGACGGCGAGCGGTCCGACCTCCTGGTGGCCCTGCGGGACGCCGGCCTCCGGCACATCGCCGCTCGCGGCTGGACCATGCCCGACGGCACCTCCTCCCGGGTCTACCTGCTGACGTTCCCGTCGACAGCGTTCACGGACGCGTTTGTCGCCGACGAGCTGGACCAAGGGCTGGAGTTCGGCGTGCCGCTCAAGGAGAGCCCGGAAACCGTGCTGGACGAGAGCTGGACCCAGGAGGGGGCCGGCCTGGACGCCTCGGTGTACGCGTACGAGGAGACCGAACCGTACGGCTCCGTCCAGACTCGCCAGGCGTACATCAGGGCCGGGGACACCCTCGCGCTCGTCGTGCACGAGAGGCCGGTGAAGAAGGGCCGCGCCGCCGCCGTGCCCTTCCACCAGACGCTGATCCTCCAGGACCAGCTGCTCAACTGAGGCGACCGCCGCTCCCCGCACCTCGGGGAGAGGGCTGCCCCCACCTCGGGGAGAGGACCGGGCCACCACCCATTAGGCTGGGGCCCGGTCCGTACCGCCCCACCGCTCTCCGAGGAGCACCCCGTGCTTGAGGACGTCTTCACCGCCCTGCTGGTCCTGGTCTGCGTCGGCGTGCTCGCCTTCTCCGTCCTGGTCGTGAAGAAGCTGTACCAGGGTCAGAGCTGACGTCCGGATTCCGGACCCGGCAGCCGTCGCCCCTTCATCGCCTCTGTCATCGCCTCTGTCACCGCCAGCCTCTGCCCTCTACAGATCGCCTGAGCCGCTCATGATCGAGATTCCGTCCGACCTGAACCCGGACCTCGTCCCCCTCGCCTTCCTCCTCGGCCGCTGGGAGGGCGTCGGCGTGTTCGACTTCCCCGGGGACGAGAAGGCCAATTTCGGCCAGGAAGTCACGTTCAGCCACGACGGCAGGGACTTCGTCGAGTACGTCTCGCACACGTGGGCGCTCGACGCCGAGGGCAACAAGCTCCGGCCCATCGAGTCCGAGTCCGGGTTCTGGCGCATCGACAAGGACCGCAAGGTCGAGGTCGTGATGGTCCGCGACCAGGGCGTCGTGGAGATCTGGTACGGCGAGTTGGCCGACCAGAAGCCGCAGATCGACCTGGTGACCGACGCGGTGGCCCGTACCGCCGCCGCCAGTCCGTACAGCGGCGGCAAGCGGCTCTACGGCTATGTGAAGAGCGACCTGATGTGGGTCGGCGAGAAGGCGACGCCCGAGGTGCCGCTGCGGCCGTACATGTCCGCCCACCTCAAGAAGGTGGTCACCCCGGACCAGGTCGCGGCCTGGGCCAAGGATCTCGGCGACCTGCCGGACGACGGCATCGCGTTCTTCAAGTAGACGAATCGCGTTCTTCAAGTAGACGAGCCGGGGCGGGGCCGGGCCTTTCGACACCAGCCACAAGCACGGCGCGCCCGCCTACACTGGTCCCGTGGTGAGCACCGACTGGAAGAGCGACCTGCGCGAGCGCGGCTACCGGCTGACGCCCCAGCGCCAGCTTGTCCTCGAAGCCGTCGACACCCTGGAGCACGCGACCCCGGACGACATCCTCGGCGAGGTCCGCAGAACCGCCTCCGGCGTCAACATCTCCACCGTCTACCGGACCCTGGAGCTGCTGGAGGAGCTGGGCCTCGTCTCCCACACCCATCTGGGACACGGCGCTCCGACGTACCACCTCGCCGACCGCCACCACCACATCCACATGGTCTGCCGGGACTGTACGAACGTGATCGAGGCGGACGTCGCGATCGCCGCCGACTTCACCAGGAAACTCCGCGAGGACCACGGCTTCACGACCGACATGAAGCACTTCGCGATCTTCGGGCGCTGCGCCGACTGCGCGGCCGGGCTGGGCACGGACGGCACGGACGGCGCGGACACGGAGCCGTAGCGAGTCGTACGCTTACCGGTATGAAGAGCCCCTTGCTGTTCCTGCCCGGAGCCGTCGCCGCAGAAGGATCGGACGAAGAGGTCGCCGCCCACTACGGCGACCTGTTCCGAGAACAGCGCGCGCTCGCGGACGGCACCGGACTCGTCGACCTCTCCCATCGCGGGATCGTCACGATCACCGGCGACGACCGGCTGGCCTGGCTGCACCTGCTGCTCACCCAGCACGTCAGTGAGCTGGCCCCGGGGGAGGCGACCGAGGCGCTGGTCCTCTCCGCGAACGGCCACATCGAGCACGCCCTCTACCTCGTGGACGACGGTACGACCACCTGGACGCACGTCGAACCGGGCACGCGCGAGGCGCTCGTCGCGTACCTGGAGTCGATGAAGTTCTTCTACCGGGTCGAGGTCGCGGACCGTACCGACGACATCGCACTCGTCCACCTGCCGGCCGGTTCCATCGCCGAGGTGCCCGAGGGGACCGCCGTACGGGAGACGGCGTACGGCCGGGACCTGTTCCTGCCCCGCGCCCAGCTGGAGGCCTACGCGGCCGCGCACGGGCCGCTGGCCGGGATCCTCGCGTACGAGGCCCTGCGCGTCGAGAACCACCGGCCGCGCCTCGGCTTCGAGACCGACCACCGGACGATCCCGCACGAGCTGGGGTGGATCGGCAGCGCCGTACACCTCCAGAAGGGCTGCTACCGGGGCCAGGAGACCGTGGCGCGCGTCCAGAACCTGGGCAAGCCGCCGCGGCGGCTCGTCTTCCTGCACCTGGACGGCAGCGAGGTCCTGCTGCCGGGGCACGGCACCCCGATCAGGCTCGCGGCGGACGGCGCGGAGGGGCGGCAGCTGGGCTTCATCACGACGTCGGCGCGCCACCACGAGCTGGGGCCGATCGCGCTGGCCCTGATCAAGCGCAACGTGCCGGTGGACGCGGAGCTGATGGCGGGGGACACGGCGGCGGCCCAGGAAGCGGTCGTGGAGGTCTGAGCGACCGCATCTCCGCGCGACTCCCCGCTTCTGCGCTTTACGCGCTTCCGCGCTTTTACGCCCTCACATCTCCAGCTGCACCGTGAACGGGCCGTGATTCGTCAGCGAGACCCGCATGTCCGCCCCGAACCGGCCCGTCTCCACCGTCGCCCCCAGCTCACGCAGCCGTGCCACCACCTCGTCGACCAGCGGCTCCGCCACCGGTCCCGGCGCGGCGGCGTTCCACGTCGGGCGGCGTCCCTTGCGGGCGTCCCCGTAGAGAGTGAACTGCGAAATCACCAGGAGCGGGGCGTTCACGTCCGAACAGGACTTCTCGCCCTCCAGGATCCGCATCGACCAGAGCTTGCGGGCGAGTTGTCCCGCCTTCTCCGCCGTGTCCTCGTGGGTGACTCCGACCAGCACACACAGGCCTTCACCGATGATCTCGCCCACGGTTTCCGTCCCCGCGTCCGTCACCACGGAGACCTTCGCGCCGTCGACCCTCTGCACCACCGCTCGCATGACGACCAATCTAGCGGGGGCCGAACGGGTGCAGAGTGCCCGCACGTGCAGGTGCATGAGTGGCACCATGCTCGGAGGCGGTGCGCTCGCGCACCGGTCGAGGGATGGGGAGTACGCGTGACGAGTACATCTGGCGCCGGGCAGCCGTCCGGCCCCGTACCGAGGACCCGCACCACCAGCGGTACGGGCAGCAGCCCCGCGGCCAGGGCGGTGGGCGGCCAGGCGGGCGGCCCGCTGGGCGGCGGCGGACACGCGGGCCAGGGCATGGGACCCGGCACGGGTCCGGGTGTGGGTCCGGGGACGGGGCCGGGCGTCGGTGCGGGGTCGGGTCCGGGGATGGGTCCCGTCACGGGCCCGGGCAGGGGCGCGGTGCAGGCCGGCGGTCACCCCGGGGGTCACTCAAGCGGCCACTCGGGCGGTCATTCGGGCGGGCGGCCCCCCGTCCAGCGGACCGGCGGCGAGGGCGTCCTGCCCGCCCCCCGGCCGTACGACTTCACCGTGCTGCGCCTGCCCGAGCTGCGCGCGCTGCGCCGGGACTCGCAGCGCGACGAGGCCGACCTCAGCTATCTGCGGCGGCTGCTCCAGGGGCGCATCGACATCCTGCGGGCCGAGCTGGCGCGCCGTACCGCGCCCGAGACACCTGTCGTGGACCGTGTCCCCGGGACGTCCGTGGTGGACCGGCTCTCCGAGATCCTCGCCGACGCGCCCTCCCGGCACCGTTCGTCCGCCCGGCATGTGACGCTTTCCACTCCGCGCAGCGAGGAGTACCGGCTGCTGGCGGCGGAGACGCTCGCCGAGGTCGAGCTGTCGGACCTGGAGGCCCGTACGGACGACGAACTGCACACCGCGATGGGGCGGCTGGTCCGCAACGAGCAGCAGATCTCGCGCCGCCGTCACCAGCTCCAGCGCACGGCGGACGACTGCATCGGGGAGATCGCCCGCAGGTACCGTGACGGGGAAGCACAAGTGGACGACCTGCTGACGTAAGACCGATCGGTGATCGGTCGAAGGCTCACGAGGCCGCGTCGGCGGGGTCCGTCCGTACCGCACCCCGTGACGGAAGGCCGACGATGACGTCTCACACCCCCGCCGTACCCCCGGCGACAGCACCGGGCCCCGTACCCCCGGCGACCGCACCGGGCGGTACCTCCGTCGTCTTCCCGGCCGTGTCGCCGGGCGGCGCCCCCGCCGTCACTGCGGCGCCGCCGGTCCTCGCGGAGGTCGTACGGTCCGGATTCACCGAGGGGCACCACCGGGGGACGCTGGTGCTGCTCGCGGCGGACGGCAGGGTGGAGTTCGCGCTCGGCGACCCCGGCGCCCCGGTCTTCCCGCGCTCCAGCAACAAGCCGATGCAGGCCGCCGCCGTACTGCGGGCGGGGCTGGACCTGGCGGGCGAGCGGCTGGCGCTGGCCGCCGCGAGTCATTCGGGCGAGTGGTTCCACCTCGACCTCGTACGGACGATGCTCGCCGAGCACGGACTGGCCGTCACCGATCTGCGGACGCCGCCGGACCTGCCGCTGGACCAGGTGGAAGCAGAAACGTTTCTCGCCGCCGGCGGGGTGCGGGACCGGGTGGCCATGAACTGCTCGGGCAAACACGCGGCGATGCTGGCCGCCTGCGTCCTGAACGGCTGGCCCACCGACACCTACCTGGACCAGGACCATCCGCTCCAGCGGCTCGTCCACACGGTGGTCGAGGAGGTCTCGGGCGAACGGATCGCGGCGACCGGTACGGACGGCTGTGGCGCCCCGCTGATGGCGATCAGCCTCACCGGCCTCGCCCGCTCCTTCCGCCACTTCGTGCTCGCCGCCCCGGGCACGCCGGAGCGGCGGGTGGCGGACGCGATGCGCGCGCACCCCGAGTACGTGGCGGGCACCCGCCGGTCCGACACCTGGCTGATGCGGGAGGTGCCGGGGGCGCTGTCGAAGATGGGCGCGGAGGCGGTCCAGGCGGTGGCGCTGCCGGACGGCCGCGCGCTGGCCTTCAAGATCGACGACGGCGGGATCCGGGCGCTGGGCCCGGTCCTGGCGCGGGCGCTGGAGCTGCTGGGGGTGACGGCGGAGGTACGGGAACGGATCGGGCGGGCGCCGCTGCTGGGCGGGGGCGTGGAGGTGGGGTCGGTGCGGGCGGCGTTCTGACGGGCGCGGTACGGGCCTGACCTGGGCGGACCAAATCCACGGGCAGCCGATTCAAGTCCTCGCGCACCTGACTCAAGTCCTCGCGCACCTGACTCAAGTCCACGCGCACCTGACTCAAGTCCTCGCGCACCCGACTCGAATCCACGCGCAGCCGGTCCAAATCCACGTGCACCCGATCGGATGAACGACATAGCGTGAGATCCATGAGCCTTGAGGTCCGTACCGTCACCGAAGCCGAGTTCCCCGACTGGCACCGCGCCCTGAACACCGGATTCCTGCGGCCGCCCGTCTCGGCGGACGACGTGGTGGCGTCGCGGCGGGCCACCGCCGACCTGACCCGTACGCTCGGCGCCTTCGACGAGGGCCGCTGCGTCGCCACCTTCCGGTCGTTCCCGCAGGAGCTGACGGTCGTGGGCGGCGCCACGCTCACGGCCGACGCGATCTCGAACGTGACCGTCTCCCCCACCCACCGCAGGCGCGGGCTCCTCGGCCGCATGATGGGCGCGGACCTGGCGGCGGCGAAGGAGCGCGGCGACGCGGTGGCCACGCTGATCGCGGCGGAGTACCCGATCTACGGGCGGTTCGGCTTCGGTCCCGCCACGTGGATCACCGAGTGGGCGATCGACGTGGCGCGTACGGGACTCGACCCCCGCAGGTCCGGCCCCGACGACGGCGGCCGGATCGACCTGGTCGACCTCGCCGACGTACGGAAGATCGGCCCCGAACTCCACGACCGGTTCCGGGTCACGCAGCCGGGCGCGATCGACCGCGACGAGCGCTGGTGGCGCAGGGAGACGGGCCTGGACGCCTGGGTCGTGCCCCAGGCCGAGTCGTTCTACGCGGTGTACCGCTCGGCCGCGGGCGAAGTGGAAGGCCTGGTCAGCTACTCCGCGGACGGCACGTGGGGCGACGCCAAGACGCCGGAGTGCACGGCGTCGGTGCGGAGCCTGATCGCCCTGACGCCGGCGGCGGAGCGGGCGCTGTGGCAGTTCGTCTGTTCCATCGACTGGGTGGCGACGGTGAGGACGGGCCACCGCGGCCCGGACGACCTGGTGACCCGCTTCCTGCCGGACCCGCGCGCGGCGCGCGTCGTCACGCACGCGGACTTTCTGTGGGTACGGATCCTCGACGTCGTACGCGCCCTGGAGGCCCGCACGTACGCGGCGCCCGGCACGCTGGTCCTGGAGGTCGTGGACCCCACGAACCTGGCCGCCGGCCGCTTCCGCCTGGACGCCTCCCCGACGGGCGCGGTGTGCGCGCGGACCACGTCGTCGCCGGACGTGGTGCTGGACGTACGGGAGTTGGGCGCGCTGTACCTGGGCGACGAGTCGGCGGTGACGCTGGCGGCGCTGGGGGCCTTGACGGAGGTGACGCGGGGCGGGGCGGCCCGCGCGGACGTCCTGTTCCACACGGCGCGGCGTCCGTGGTGCCCGGACATCTTCTGAGGCGGCCGAGCTTTTGTCCTCAATCGCCGGACGGGCTTCGGTTTGGCGTCTGCCCGGTGCGTTTGGTTGCGCTTACTGATTGTCCTCAATCGCCGGACGGGCTTGGTGGTGCCGCTGCGGCCCGGCTTTCATCCGCGGGTTGTTGCCGGGGGCCGGGCAGGGGTCGTGTCCTGCACTGCATGTTTTACGTCGCGTTCGGGACCTTGTTCAGTTCACCGGTAGTCACGCGACACAAAACACGCTTTACGTTCCGGACACGACCCCTGCCCGTCCCCCTTCCAGGCCCGCGTCAAGACAAATCCAGCCCGTCCGGCGTTAGAGGACATCCTTGCCCCGCACCCGCCCACCGGGCCGGGGGCAATCCCAGCCCGTCCGGCGTTTGAGGAC
>NZ_WWJY01000425.1 GCF_009865405.1 Streptomyces sp. SID3212
TTCGACCACGGCGACATCCTCGCCGACGCCTACGACCGGATCGGCGCCAAGCTCGAATACAGCTGTCTCGCCACGGCGTTCTGCCCGCCGGAGTTCACCCTCGCGGAGCTGCGGCAGGTGTACGAGACCGTCTGGGGCGTGGAGCTGGACGGGCCCAACTTCCGGCGCAAGGTCCTCGCGACCCCGGGCTTCGTCCAGGCCGTCGAGGGGCCGCCGCGCCGCACCGGCGGCCGGGGCAAACCCGCCGCGCTCTACCGCGCGGGCGCCGCCACCACTCTGCATCCCCCTCTCCTGCGACCGGAAGGACGGACCACGTGATCTCCACCAGGACCCTCACCAAACAAGCCGCCACGGGATCGCTGACCGGGCTCGCCATCGGCGACGCCCTCGGCTTCCCGACCGAGTTCAACGACGTACCGTCCATCCTCGCCAAGTGCGGCCCCTGGCGCGAGATGGAACTGCCGAGGCCGGCGATCGTCACCGACGACACCCAGATGACCCTCGCGCTCGCCCGGGGCATACGCACCGCGACGGACCGGGGCGTCCTCGGACCGCTGCGCCTGGTACGGCCGGTGCGCGAGGAGTTCGTCGCCTGGTACCACTCGCCCGACAACAACCGCGCCCCCGGCCGGACGTGCATGACGGCCTGCATGCTCCTCGACAGCGACCGGCCCTGGCAGGCGGCGAGCCAGACCGGCTCGAAGGGCTGCGGGGCGAACATGCGGGTCGCGCCCGTCGGCCTCGTCCCCTTCCTCAGCGACGAACAGCGGTCGGGGGCCGCCCAGTTGCAGGCGGCCCTCACCCACGGCCACCCCACCGCGCTGGCCGCCTCCGACCTCACGGCGCGGGCGGTGTACCTGATGGCGCGGGGCGGTGAGCCGACGGGACTGGTCGGCCAGCTGCGTTCGTACGCGTACGAGAACCGCGGCCGCTACCGCCACCAGTGGCTCGGCGACCTGTGGACGTACTCCCAGGACCCCAGCCCCGAGGAGTTCTCGCGGCGCGGCTGGGACGAGTGCCTGGCGGCCCTGGAACGGGTCCAGGACGCCCTGCGAGCCCCCTCCGCGGAGGAGACCGACCCCTGCCTGGCCACCGGGGACGGCTGGGTGGCAGAGGAGGCCCTCGCCACCGCGCTGCTCTGCTTCCTGCTCTTCCCGCAGGACCCGGTCACCGCCGTCCGCAGAGCCGCCTGCACCCGTGGCGACTCCGACTCGATCGCCTGCCTGACCGGAGCCTTCGCGGGCGCCCACCTCGGCGCGGGCGCCTGGCCCAAGGAGTGGGCCGAACGCATCGAGTACCGCAGCGACCTGCTCTCCCTGGGAGCGCTCTGGGACGCTTGACCCATGCACGCACACCCGACCACGCGCCACGCGACCTCGCCGGACAGATCCCCGGGGCGCACCCCGTCAGAACCCCGTCTCCGCGAGGCCGGCCTGCCGGTCACCGACCTGGGCCCGGTCCTCGCGGAGGAGACCGATCCCCTGCTGTTCGCCACGGTGTCCGGGGCGCACCTCTACGGATTCCCCTCCCGCGACTCCGACATCGACCTGCGCGGGGTCCACGTCCTTCCGGTGGAGGCCCTCGTAGGGCTGGACGAACCGGACGAGACCCGGACCCGGATGTGGGACAGGGACGGGGTCGAGATGGACCTCGTCACCCACGACCTGCGCAAGTTCGCCCGGCTGATGCTGCGCCGCAACGGCTACGTCCTGGAACAGCTCCTGTCGCCCCTGGTCGTGCACACCACCGACGCCCACGCCGAACTGGCCTCCCTCGCCCCCGGCCTGCTGACCTCTCATCACGCCCACCACTACGCGGGGTTCGCGGCCACGCAGGAGCGACTCTTCGGGCGGACGGGGGAGTTGAAGCCCCTGCTCTACACGTTCCGCGCGCTGCTCACCGGGATCCACCTGATGCGCGGCGGCGGGATCGAGGCCCATCTGCCCACGCTGCTCGGGGAGGTGGCCGCGCCTGAGTACCTGCCGGACCTGATCGCCGCGAAGGCCGAGGCCGAACACGGCACGGACGGCGTCCCGGACCGGGACCGGCTGGAGAAGGACCTGGAGGCGCTCCGTACGGCCCTGGAGGACGCCAGGGCGGGCACCTTGCTACCCGAGCTGCCCGGAGCCGCCGCCCGGGACGCGCTGCGCGCCCTGGTCGTCCGGGTGCGCCTCCAAACTCCGCGCCGACTCGAAACTCCGCGCCGGCTCGGAGCGCAGCGCTGACGCGTGGCGGGTGCGGATCAGGAAGTCCTCGATCCGGGCGTGGTCGGGTTCCGGGGGGAGGGGGGAGTGCGCCGCCGCGTCGTCGGCCTCCGCCGCCAGGCGGTTCATCCGGCGCTCGACCTCCGGCCAGGGCACCTCGCCCCGCTTGACCGCGAGCAGCGGTTCGCGGTCCGCGCCGACGTCGATGACCAGCCGCCCCGTACGCAGCAGATCCCCGCAGAGCGCGAGCAGCCGCAACAGGTGCATGGCGTGCTTCCAGCGCGGGGCGCCGTGCTGCCGGACGTCCGCCTCCAGCTTTCTGCGCTGGCCGAGTGCGTACCGTACGAACGTCGTGTGGGCCTGCCGGGAGAGGAACGCCCCGCGCAGGGAGAGCAGTTCGCGGCCGGTGTCGTCCAGGCGCTCGACCAGCGGGGAGTGCAGGCACTCCAGCACGTTGGGGTTGGCGCGCAGCGCCAGCGCGCAGAAGCGCTCCAGCTCCCAGGAGAACTGCTCGTCGGCCGGGCCCTCGACATGTGTCGGCGGCTTCCCGAAGCCCCAGAACAGCGCGGTCGGCGCCAGGAACACCCCCCGGACGTCGGTGTCGCTGCCCTCCGTCGCCAGGCCGAACGCCCGCGATCCCATCACACAGGAGTAGACGGTGTGGTCGCGTACAAGAGCGTCGGGCGTCATGCGCGAGAAGGGTACGGGACCCGTCGGCGCGTCCCGCGAGGCGGCCGGCCAAGGCCGCTCCGGGCCGCCCTCCGCCGCCCGGTCTAACCTGGAAACCGCACGCGATCACCGAGGAGGACGCCGTGGCGGTACGAGCGGTACGGGGCGCCGTCCAGCTGGAGCGGGACGAGTCCCGCCACATGGACGACCAGGTCAAGCAGCTCCTCACGGCGATGCTGGAGCGCAACGCGATCGGCCACGACGACCTGATCAGCATCTGGTTCACCGCCACCCCCGACCTGCACAGCGACTTCCCGGCCGCCGCCGCCCGGGGACTCGGTATCGTCGAGGTGCCTCTCCTCTGTGCCCAGGAGCTGGACGTCCCCGGCGCCATGCCGCGCGTCGTCCGCATACTGGCCCATATCGAGTCCGACCTCCCCCGCTCCCGGATCGCGCACGTCTACCTCGGCGCCGCGGCAGCCCTTCGCAAGGACATCGCCCAGTGAGAACCGCCGTCGTCATCGGAACCGGCCTGATCGGCACCTCCGCGGCCCTCGTCCTCGCCTCTCGCGGGGTCACCGTCCACCTCACCGACCACGACGCCACCCGGTCCCGTACGGCCGCGGCCCTCGGCGCCGGCACCGACCGGGTGCCCGACGGGCCCGTCGACCTCGCCCTCGTCGCCGTACCGCCCGCACACGTGGCCGCCACCCTCGCCGAGGCGATGCGCGGCGGGATCGCCCGCGGCTACCTCGACGTGGCCAGCGTCAAGGGCGGCCCCCGGCGCGAGCTGGAGGCGCTCGGGCTCGACCTGAGCGCGTACCTCGGCACGCACCCCATGGCGGGCAAGGAGCGCTCGGGTCCGCTCGCCGCCACCGCCGACCTGTTCGAGGGCCGCCCCTGGGTGCTGACCCCGGCCCGGGACACCGACACCGAGGTGCTCAACCTCGCCCTGGAGCTGGTCGCGCTCTGCCGCGCCGTCCCGGTGGTCATGGACGCCGACGCCCACGACCGGGCGGTCGCGCTGGTCTCGCACACCCCCCAGCTGATCTCGTCCATGGTGGCCGCCCGCCTCGCGGACGCCGACGAGACCGCCGTACGCCTCTGCGGCCAGGGCATCCGCGACGTGACCCGGATCGCCGCCTCCGACCCCGCGATGTGGGTCGACATCCTCAGCGCCAACCCGGGACCCGTCGCGGACGTGCTGGCCGGGATCGCCGCCGACCTCGACGAGACGGTCGGGGCGCTGCGGTCCCTCCAGTCCGCCGACGAGGCCAAGCGCCGCGAGGGCGCGGCCGGCGTGGAGGACGTCCTGCGCCGGGGCAACGCGGGCCGGGTCAGGGTGCCGGGCAAGCACGGCACCGCCCCGGCGGCCTACGAGGTCGTGGCGGTGCTGATCAGCGACAAGCCGGGCGAGCTGGCCCGTATCTTCGCGGACGCCGGCCGGGCCGGGGTGAACGTGGAGGACGTCAGGATCGAGCACGCGACCGGCCAGCAGGCCGGCCGGGTGCAGCTGATGGTGGAGCCCTCGGCGGCCCCGCTGCTCACCGAGGCGCTGCGGGAACGCGGCTGGTCGATCCGCCAGTAGGACGGCCCGGGCCGGGCTGGAGCACGGCCCCGGGCCGGGTGGCGTACGGGCCTGGGCCGTCCGGCGGACGCCGTCCGGCGGGGGCCACCGCCGAACGAGTGCATTTGTGGTGCCGAGTACTCGGTAACCTTGTACGAGGGCGTATGGACGTCCCGCGTGCCCGCACGCCGCTCCCACCCGTGAACCAGGAAGGTGTCCGCCTCCGTGGAAACCGCAGCATCCGTCGCCCGGACCGCCCCGGCCGCTGTGATCGTCGCCATCGACGGGCCCTCCGGCACGGGCAAGTCGAGCACCTCCAAGTCCGTGGCCTCCCACCTCGGGCTCAGCTACCTGGACACCGGGGCGCAGTACCGGGCCATGACCTGGTGGATGATCAACAACGGCATCGACGTCTCGGACGCCGTCGCCGTCGCGGACGCCGCGGGCAAGCCCGTGATCGTGTCCGGTACGGACCCGGCCGCCCCGACGATCACCGTCGACGGCGAGGACGCCTCGGGCCCGATCCGTACGCAGGAGGTCACCGCCAAGGTGAGCGCGGTCAGCGCGGTCCCGGAGGTACGGTCCGTCGTCACCGCCCTCCAGCGCGCCATCGCCGCGGCGGCCGTGCGGGGCATCGTGGTCGAGGGCCGCGACATCGGTACGACCGTGCTGCCGGACGCCGACGTCAAGATCTTCCTCACCGCCTCCCCGGAGGCCCGCGCGGCCCGCCGCAGCGGTGAGCTGAAGGGCAAGGAGGCGGTCGACGTCTCCGTCACCAGGGAAGCGCTGATCAGGCGGGACACGGCGGACTCCAGCCGGAAGACGTCCCCGCTGGCGAAGGCGGACGACGCGGTCGAGGTGGACACCACGGAGCTGACCCTCCAGCAGGTCGTCGAGTGCGTCGTGACCCTGGTCGAGGAGAAGCGGGCCGTCAGGTGAGCGCCCCGCCCGCACAGGGCGCACGTCCCGCGAACCGGTCGGGCAGGGCCCCGTCCGAAGCGGGCGCCGCCGTGGGCAGGGGCATCGGCACGGTCCTGATGTACGGCCTGTGGAAGCCCCGGGTCCTGGGCGCCTGGCGGGTCCCCGCGCGGGGTCCGGCGATCCTCGCCGTCAACCACTCGCACAACGTCGACGGCCCGATGCTGATGGGCACCGCGCCCCGGCCGGTGCACTTCCTGATCAAGAAGGAAGCGTTCATCGGCCCGCTGGACCCGTTCCTGCGGTCCATCGGGCAGCTGAAGGTGGACCGTACGGTCGCCGACCGGGCCGCGATCACCGACGCGCTGGACGTGCTCGCCCACGGCGGGGTGCTGGGGATATTCCCCGAGGGCACCCGCGGTGAGGGAGATTTCGCCTCGCTGCGCGCCGGGCTCGCCTATTTCGCCGTACGGTCGGGGGCACCGATCGTGCCGGTGGCGGTCCTGGGAAGCACGGAGAGCCGGGGACGGTTGATACGGGCACTGCCCCCGCTCCGCAGCCGGGTGGACGTCGTCTTCGGCGACGCCTTCGCGGCGGGTGACGGCAGCGGCCGGCGGACCCGCAAGGCGCTGGACGAGGCCACGGTACGGATCCAGGAACGGCTGACCGCCCACCTGGCGGACGCCAGGCGGCTGACCGGACGTTAGGCGTCAGGACCTTGAGGCGCCCGGACCGCTGTCGGAGCGTAAGAGCGCGAGTATTTCAGTAGTGCGCCGCATGCTGCGGCGCACCGATCACGATGGATGAACGAGGTACGGACTTCATGAACGACCAGATCGACTCCGGGGACGCGAACGGAGAGCTTGGCGACGCCGAGTACGCGGAGTTCATGGAGATCGCCGCACACGAGGGCTTCGACCCCGAGGAGGTGGAGGGGGCGATCGACGAGGCCGGTCACGGCCCCCTGCCGATCCTCGCGGTCGTCGGACGCCCGAACGTCGGCAAGTCGACCCTCGTGAACCGCATCATCGGCCGCCGCGAGGCGGTCGTCGAGGACAAGCCGGGCGTCACCCGCGACCGGGTGACCTACGAGGCCGAGTGGGCGGGCCGCCGGTTCAAGATCGTCGACACCGGCGGCTGGGAGCAGGACGTCCTCGGCATCGACGCCTCCGTCGCGGCCCAGGCCGAGTACGCCATCGAGGCCGCCGACGCGGTGGTCTTCGTGGTGGACTCCACGGTCGGCGCCACCGACACCGACGAGGCCGTGGTACGGCTGCTGCGCAAGGCGGGCAAGCCCGTCGTGCTCTGCGCCAACAAGGTCGACGGGCTGAGCGGCGAGGCCGACGCGACCGCCCTCTGGTCCCTCGGGCTCGGCGAGCCCCACCCCGTCTCCTCCCTGCACGGACGCGGTACGGGCGACATGCTCGACGCGGTCCTCGAAGCGCTGCCGGACGCCCCGGCCCAGACCTTCGGGCTCACCGTCGGCGGCCCCCGCCGCATCGCCCTCATCGGCCGCCCGAACGTCGGCAAGTCCTCCTTGCTGAACCGGGTCGCCAAGGAGGACCGGGTGGTCGTCAACGAGATCGCGGGCACCACCCGTGACCCCGTGGACGAACTGATCGAGCTGGGCGGCACGGTCTGGAAGTTCATCGACACCGCCGGCATCCGCCGCCGGGTCCACCTCCAGGCGGGCGCCGACTACTACGCGTCCCTGCGCACCGCGGCCGCCGTCGAGAAGGCCGAGGTCGCGGTCATCCTGATCGACACGACCGAGTCCATCAGCGTCCAGGACCAGCGCATCGTCACGATGGCCGTCGAGGCGGGCCGCGCGATCGTCATCGCGTACAACAAGTGGGACACCCTGGACGAGGACCGCCGCTACTACCTCGAACGGGAGATCGAGACCGAGCTGGCGCAGGTCGCGTGGGCGCCCCGGGTGAACGTGTCGGCCCTCACCGGCCGCCACATGGAGAAGCTGGTCCCCGCCATCGAGACGGCGCTGGAGGGCTGGGAGACCCGCGTTCCGACAGGACGGCTGAACGCGTTCCTCGGTGAGCTGGTCGCCGGGCACCCGCACCCGGTCCGCGGCGGCAAGCAGCCCCGGATCCTGTTCGGGACGCAGGCCGGCGCGAAGCCGCCGCGCTTCGTGCTCTTCGCCTCCGGCTTCATCGAGGCGGGCTACCGCCGCTTCGTGGAGCGCCGCCTGCGCGAGGAGTTCGGCTTCGCGGGTACGCCGATCCACATCTCCGTACGGGTGCGCGAGAAGCGCGGCCGCAAGAAGTAGCCCGGCCGGACGGCGGCACGGGAAAGCCGGAAGCTGTGGGGTCCGGCGCGGACGGTTCCGCGCCGGACCCCACAGCTTCCGGCTTTTTCCTTCGGCGTCCCGGGCTTGATTCCTTCGGTGTACCGGGCTTCGGCGTCCCGGGCCTCAGTGGCCCCGGCGCGGGCCCGGCGGCAGCGCCGCCGGGGTGTGCCG
>NZ_WWJY01000426.1 GCF_009865405.1 Streptomyces sp. SID3212
GTTCACGCGGCCCCGACGCTGATGGCGCCGATGTCCCCGCCCGGCGGCACCGTACCCCCGCCGCCCGCGCCGTCCCCGTACGGACAGCCGCCCCAGCCGCCGCAGTTCGGCCAGATGCCGGGCCAAGCACCGGGCCAGGCCCCCGGCCAGGTCACCGGTCAGATCCCGGGCCAGTTCCCGCCGCCCGGCGCGCCCCAGGGCCTTCCCCAGGGTGTCCCGCAAGGCGTCCCCCAGGGTGGCGCCGGGCTGACCGCGGCCCTCCAGCCGTACAAGGAACTGCCCACCGGCCAGCGGTGGACCCCGCAGAACGGCCAGCTCATGCGGGTCGACCTCGCCATGGGCGGTACGCCGGTCCTCGCCCGCCAGGGCAGCATGGTCATGTACCAGGGCAAGGTCGAGTTCGGCCACAAGGGCGCGGGCTTCGCGGGCCGCATCGTCGGCAACGCGACCGGCCAGGAGATGCAGCTGATGCGCTGCTCCGGCCGGGGCCAGGTGTTCCTCGCCGAGGACGCAGCGCACCTCCACCCCATCGAACTCCAGGGCGACGGCATCTGCGTCTCCGCGGAGAACGTGCTCGCCTTCGACGAGGGCCTCCAGTACGAGGTCCGCCGCATCGAGGGCCACGGCATCCCCGGCGGCGCGCTGTTCACCATGCAGTTCCAGGGCACGGGCACCGTCGTCGTCAAGACGCACGGCACCCCGGTGGTCCTGCCCGTCACGCCGACGACCTTCGCCGACTGCAACGCCGTCGTCGCCTGGTCGTCCGCCTCGCAGGTGATCATCTCCAGCCAGGTCAGGCTGCGCCGCAACGCGTACCCGGGCCACAGCGGCGAGACCGTGAACCTCCAGTTCCGGGGCGCCCCCGGCAACTTTGTCGTCGTCCAGCCGTACGAGGTCTGAGGGAGCCCGGACTATGAACCAGCAGCTCGCGGGCTACGCCCCGACCCCCGTCGCGGCCCGGATGGAGAACCACGGCCGCGCCATGCTCAAGGTCGCCATGGCCTCCGGCCAGGACCTCTTCGCCCGTACCGGCTCGATGGTCGCGTACGAGGGCTTCATCCAGTACGAGCCCAACCCGCCGGCCCTCCGCCAGGTCGCCTCCCAGTGGGTCACCGGCGAGGCCGCGCCGCTCATGAAGTGCGCCGGTGACGGCCTGCTCTACCTCGCCGACTACGGCGCGGACGTCGTCGTGATCAACCTCGACAACGACGCGCTCTCCGTCAACGGCAGCAACCTGCTCGCCTTCGACGCCCACCTCCAGTGGGGCGTCGAGAAGGTCAAGGGCATGGCCAAGTTCGCCGGCCAGGGCCTGTGGAACGTACAGATCTCCGGGACCGGCTGGGTCGCCCTGACCTCGCGCGGCACCCCGATCGTGGTCGACTGCGGCCGGGGCGAGGACGAGACGTACGTCGACCCGGACGCGCTCGTCGCCTGGTCACCGGCGCTCAAGGTGAAGGGCAAGCGCAGCTTCAAGGCCGGCGCGCTGGTCGGCAGGGGCAGCGGAGAGGCCTACCAGATGGCCTTCTCGGGCCAGGGAATCGTGGTCGTACAGCCGAGCGAGGACAGCACCGACCGCCTGCGGATCCGGGGCTGAGGGGGAGCAGGGAACCATGCAGAGTCCGCTTTTCGCATATACGGAACAGCAGTCCCAGGACCGCTACACCGTGCAGAACCCGCAGCTGCTGCGGGTCGCCCTGACCGGCCAGGACGACGTCCTCGCCCGCAAGGGCGCCATGGTGGCGTACCAGGGGCTGATGGACTTCGACGGTGAGTACCAGTCGGGCGGCCAGCGCCGCGCCAGGGCGCGCACGGGCGAGGGCCTCGACCTCATGCGCTGCTCCGGGCAGGGCACGGTCTATCTCGCCAACCTCGCGCAGTACATCCACGTCGTGGACGTCGATCACGAGGGCATGACCGTCGACAGCTCCTACGTCCTGGCGCTCGACTCGGCGCTGCACACCGAGGTCATCGCGGTGGACAGCCAGTACGGCATCTCCGGCTCCGGCAAGTACCAGCTGAACATCTCGGGGCGGGGCAAGGTCGCGCTGATGACCTCGGGCCAGCCGCTGATGTTGCAGGTCACGCCGGACAAGTACATCAACGCGGACGCTGACGCGGTGGTCGCCTGGTCGACGTCCCTGCGGGTCCAGATGCAGGCGCAGACCCATTCCTCGGGCGTCACGCGGCGGCGCGGCAACACCGGTGAGGGCTGGGAGCTGAGCTTCCTGGGACAGGGGTTCGCGCTGGTCCAGCCGAGCGAGGTCATGCCGCCGCAGAACGCGGGGATCGGCCAGGGCCTCGGCGCGCAGTTCGGCGTCGGCGCCCAGGGCGCCCACGCCCAGAACCAGGGCAACGCCTGGAGCCGCTGATTCGTGGACCGGTGTGACAAGGCGGAAGGGGCGTCCTCCTCAGGAGGACGCCCCTTCCGTCATGCCTGTGCCCTCAGCGCCGCCCTGGTCCGCTCGATCAGCCTCAGCACCGAGCCGTCCGCCACCTGTTCGGCTTCCTCGAAGCCGAACCAGCGCAGGTCCAGCGACTCGTCACTGATCCGCTCCAGCGCCCCGGCCGGCGCCAGCGCCGCGTACTGGACGTCGAGATGCCAGTTGCACGGCGCCGGAATCGGGTGCCGGTCCAGCTGTACGGGTCCCCCGGGCAGCAGCGTCAGATCCGGGATCCCGGACTCCTCCGTGGCCTCCCGGAGCGCCGCTTCCGCCAGCGTCCGGTCCGCGGGCTCGCAATGGCCGCCCATCTGGAGCCACATGTTGAGCTTCCGGTGCAGGGTGAGCAGCACCTTGCCCCGCGCCGGGTCGATCACCAGCGCGCTGGCCGTCACATGCCCGGCCTCGCAGGCCTTCCACATCCCGTCCGGATGGGCCGCCAGATGATCCAGATAGAGCCCGCGCAACTCCTCCTGGGAGTCGCATCCCTTGGGTTCCTTCGGTTCCTTCAGTTGCTTCAGTACGAGAACAGCGTCGTCGTGCAGGCTCACTTGTCGGGGTTGTCCTCGTCGTTCTCGGCGGAGTTCTCGGTGGAGTTCTCGGTGGAGCCACCGGCGGACTCGTCGGGCTCAGCGTCGTGCTTCTTCAGATCCGGCTTGCCCCCCGCCGCCTCACCGAGCATCTTGTCCAGCTCGGAGAAGTCCAGCTGCTCGTGGTGGACAAAACCATCCGGATCGTCCAGGTCCGACGCCGTCGGCAGGTTGTCCGGGTGCTCCCACAGCGCGTCCCGGCCGTCCGCCCCCCGCGCGTCCGTGAGCGAGGCCCACAGCCGAGCGGCGTCCCGCAGCCTGCGCGGGCGCAGCTGGAGCCCGATGAGCGTGGCGAAGGTCTGCTCGGCGGGACCGCCCGAGGCACGCCGCCTGCGCAGCGTCTCGCGCAGCGCGTCGGACGCCGAGAGCCGGTCCTTCGCGGCCTCGTGCACCACCGCGTCGACCCAGCCCTCCACCAGCGCCAGAGCCGTCTCCAGACGGGCCAGCGCCGCCTTCTGCTCGGGCGTGTCCTCCGGCTGGAACATGCCGGACTGGAGCGCCTCCTGGAGCTCCTCCGGATTGGCCGGGTCGAACTGGCCGACCACGTCCTCCAGCTTGCTCGTGTCGACCTTGATCCCGCGTGCGTACGCCTCGACCGCGCCGAACAGGTGCGACCGCAGCCACGGCACATGGGTGAAGAGCCGCTGGTGGGCGGCCTCGCGCAGGGCCAGATACAGCCGGACCTCGTCCTTGGGGACGCCCAGGTCCTTGGTGAACGCCTCGATGTTCAGCGGCAGCAGCGCCGCCTTGCCCGCCGGGGCCAGCGGCAGCCCGATGTCCGTCGAGCCGACGACCTCGCCCGCGAGCACGCCCACGGCCTGCCCGATCTGCTGGCCGAACATGGCGCCTCCCATGGAGCGCATCATGCCGATCAGCGGACCCGCCACGTCACGCATCTCCTCGGGCAGCACGTCGCCCATGGCGGCGCCCACGCGCTCCGCGACCGGGTCCACGAGCTGCTGCCACGCGGGCAGCGTCGCCTCGACCCACTCGGCGCGGCTCCACGCCACGGCCGTGTGGGCCCCGGAGGGCAGGGACGTCACGCCGTCCAGCCACAGGTCGGCCAGCCGCACGGCCTCGGTGACCGACGAGCGGTCGGTGGGGCCGACGCTCGCGTCCTTCGTACCGTCCGAGGTGCCCTGCGCGACCGTCTGGCGCGCGATCTGCTTGGCCATGTCCCAGTTCACGGGACCGCCCTCGTAGCTGAGCATCTGGCCGAGCTGCTGGAAGGCCGCCCCCAGGTCGTTCGGGTTCAGAGAACCGAACATCGCGGCGAACGGATTGTCTCCGCCGCCCGCGCCGCCCGGCAGGCCGAACCCGAAATTCCCGAAGGGGTTGCCGGGACCACCGGCACCCTGACCACCTCCGGCGGGGTCCTTCTTCTTGCCGTCGCCGTCCTCCGGCTCCTCCGGCGGAAGGCCGAATCCGAATGGAGAGTCACTCACGGGGTTCCTCGGCTCGTAGGGCCGGCGGCTTCTCGCCGACGGCGGCTGCCCGACTACACACCCAGCCTAAGACCGACCGGCACCTGGGGCGTCGGTCCCGGCGGCACGGCGTCGGCGGGCTGATCTGCGCACCGCCACCGCCCCGAACAGCATCGACACCCGGGCGGCTTCCGGGCTCGGTGCGGAGTCGGCGGACGGTCTGCGGCAGGATGGACATCACCTGGTACGGACGCGAGCGTTCACATCCGTACTGAAGACAACCGCTGGAGACGCCCGGTGAGTTCCCCAGATCCGCAGGTTCGCGCAGCGCGAAACCGATCGACTCCGACCCCGTCCCGAGGCCCGGTCGTCGCGGTCACCGGCGCCGCCACCGGCGTCGGAGACCTGCTCACCCGCCGTCTGGCGGCCTCGGAGGAGATCAAACAGGTCGTCGCGCTCGACGAGCGGCGGGGGGACGTGCCGGAGGCCCAGTGGCACATCCTCGACATCCGTGACCCGGCCATCGCCGAGAAACTGCGCGGGGTGGACGTCGTCGTGCACCTCGCGCTCGACCTGGACCTGGAGACCGACGCCGCCGCCCGTACGGCGTACAACGTGCGCGGCACCCAGACCGTCCTGACGGCCGCCGCTGCAGCCGGGGTGCACCGGGTCGTGCTCTGCACCTCGGCCATGGTCTACGGGGCGCTGCCCGACAACGGCGTCCCGCTCTCCGAGGACGCCGAGCTGCGCGCCACGGCCGAGGCCACGGGGGTCGGCGACCTCCTGGAGATCGAGCGGCTGGGCCGCAGGGCGCCCCGCGCGCACCCCGGGCTCCATGTGACGGTCGTCCGGCCCGCCGTCCTCGTCGGCGGTACGGACACGGCCCTCACCCGCTACTTCGAGTCGCCCCGGCTGCTCGTCGTCGCGGGCTCCCGCCCCACCTGGCAGTTCTGCCACGTCGAGGACCTGGTCAGCGCGCTGGAGTACGCCGCGCTGGAAAAGGTCGACGGCGAGCTGGCGGTGGGCTGCGACGGCTGGCTGGAGCAGGAGGAGGTCGAGGAGCTCAGCGGGATCCGCCGGATGGAGCTGCCGTCGGCGGTCGCCCTGGGCGCCGCGGCCCGGCTGCACCGCATCGGCCTCACGCCCTCGCCCGCCGGGGACCTCGCGTACACGATGCACCCCTGGGTGGTCAGCGTCAGCCGGCTGCACGACGCGGGCTGGCGGGCCACCTGGACGAACGAGGAGGTCCTGGCCGCCCTGCTGGCGGAGGTCGAGGGCCGTCACACGGTCGCGGGCCGCCGGCTCGGCCGCAAGGACGCCACCGCGGCCGGCGCGGCGGGGGCCACG
>NZ_WWJY01000427.1 GCF_009865405.1 Streptomyces sp. SID3212
GGGGGTGGCGAGCGCGGACGACGTGGCCGCCGGGAAGCCCGGGCCCGACCCGGTGCTCAGGGCGCTGGACCTGGCCGGGGTGCCCGCGGACCGCGCGCTGTTCGTGGGGGACACCGTCTGGGACATGGAGGCCGCGACGAAGGCGGGCGTGCGCCCGCTCGCCGTCCTGACCGGCGGAGTTCCGCGCGCCGCGCTCCAGGCGGGCGGGGCCGAGGCGGTCTTCGTCAACCCGCTCGACGTGCTGGCCAACCTCGACACCGGACTCTTCGCGGACCTCGAAGAACGCTGACGGCCGGGACCGGCCGAAGGGCGGCGTCGTACGAGCCCGGTACCGGCCGTGCGGTACGAGTCCGGTCTCAGCCGCCGGGCGTCGGCGCCTCGCGCGTGCGGGTCCACTCCCGCAGCTGCTCGGCCGTCCAGGTGTTGACCACCCGGCCGGCCGGTACGCCGCACTCCTCGGCCCGCGCACAGCCCAGGAGTTGCCAGTCGAGCTGTCCGGGCGCGTGGGCGTCGGTGTCGACGGCGAAGAAGACCCCGGCCGCGACCGCCTCGCGCAGCAGCCGCCGGGGCGGATCGAGCCGCTCCGGCCTGCTGTTGATCTCCACCGCCGTGCCCGACTCGGCGCAGGCGGCGAACACGGCCGCCGCGTCGAACTCCGACTCCGGTCGGCTCCCGCCCGTACCGCCGTCCCTGCTCCTGCGGCGCTCACGCCCCGTCAACAGCCGTCCGGTGCAGTGCCCGAGGACGTCCGTCAGCGGATTGCGGACGGCGGCGACCATGCGCCGGGTCATCGGCGCCGACTCCATCCGCAGCTTGGAATGCACGGACGCCACGACCAGGTCCAGCCGTTCGAGCAGCTCCGGTTCCTGGTCCAGGGAGCCGTCGGGCAGGATGTCGCACTCGATGCCCGTGAGCAGCCGGAACGGCGCCCAGCCCGCGTTCAGCCGGTCGATCACGTCGAGCTGTTCACGCAGCCGTTCCGGTGACAGGCCCCGCGCGACGGTCAGCCGCGGCGAGTGGTCGGTGAGGACGGCCCACTCGTGCCCGAGCGCGGCGGCCGTACGGCCCATCAGCTCGATGGGGCTGCCGCCGTCCGACCAGTCCGAGTGGAGGTGGCAGTCGCCGCGCAGCGCGGCACGCAACTCCTGGCCGCGCTCGGCGAGCGGCCCCCCTGCCGTCTCCTCCAGACCGCGCAGATAGTCGGGTACGGCTCCGGCCACCGCCGCCTCGACGACCTGGGCCGTCTTGGGCCCGATGCCCGGCACCCGGGACAACGTGCCGGCGGCGGCGCGCCGGGCCACCTCGTCGGGAGCGAGGCCCGCCACGGCGGCGGACGCCGTACGGAACGCCTTGACGCGGTACGTCTCCGCCCGCGAGCGCTCCAGCAGAAAGGCGATCCTGTCGAGAGCCTCCACCGGATCCATGCGCACCCCCACTGGTCGGTCCGCCTGCCGCCCATTCTCCGTGCGGACCCCATGACGTGCATCTCGCGCGGGTCTGTCCGCGTCGGCAGGGGGTAGCCGGACACGCACTACAGGACGCACGTGACAGGGGAGGGCGCATGACTTCGACAGCGGAAGAAAAGGCGGCGACGGAAGCCGATGTGGATGTGTACGAGGACGGGCGCGAGGAGACGGCGAACGAACGGGCGGACCGTCAGTGGTCCGAACTGATCCAGGAAGTACGGGTCGCGCAGACCGGCGTGCAGATCATGTTCGGGTTCCTGCTGACCGTGGTCTTCACCCCGCGCTTCGCCACGCTCGCCGGGGCGGACAAGAACATCTACCTGGTCACCGTCGTCCTCGGCGCGGCGGCGACCGGCGCGCTGATAGGGCCGGTCGCCTTCCACCGGGTCGTCTCCGGCCGCCGTATGAAGCCCCGTGCGGTGACATGGGCGTCCAGACTGACCGTCACCGGCCTGTGCCTGCTGCTCGCCACGCTGGTGTCCGCGCTGTTGCTGATCCTCCGGGTGGCGACGCACAACCACTTCGTTCCGTGGATCGTGTCGGGGATCGTCGCCTGGTACCTGCTGTGCTGGTTCGTGCTGCCGCTCTGGGCGAGCCACCGGCACGGGTCGGAGCGGGACTCCTGACGGATCCGAGGAGGAGCGGCCCGGGCCCGGCCGGCCCGGGCGGGCCCGGCCGGGCCCGGACATGATGAGACCCCGCGAGCGGAGGACGCTGCGGGGTCTCACACTGCGGCCCTGACCGGACCTCGTCGTCATCGCCCGGGGGCGGGACGACACGCGCGGCCCCTGCCGTACGGAGCCCGGCCGACGCGCCCGGAGGGGGCGCTGCCGTGGGCTCCATGCCTCATGGCCGGGATGGTCACCGTCCAGGCCGCCGGATGGTGGCGGTGGAAGTTCTGGACGACGTCCGGCATGGCGACAGGGGCAGAGCGGGCCGGGTCATGGCTGATCCGGTGCCGGCCGCATGGTGGTGCGGTGGAGCGCTGGATCAGCCCTGAGCGGTACGACGCTTGCGAGCGGCCCACATGATGCCCGCACCGGCGACCAGGACAACAGCGGCCGCGCCCGCGATGATGGGCGTGGAGCTGGAGGAACCGGTCTCGGCGAGGTTGTCACCGGCCGGGCTCGGCTGCGACGACGGAACGGCCGCCGGCGAAGAGCTGGTGGGCTCCTCGGTCGGGGTCGGGGTCGACGTGCCGGGCGTGGTCGGAGTACCCGAAGGGGTCTCCGTGACCGGCGGCGTGGTCTCCGGCGTCTTCGTCGGAGTCGGCGTCGGGGTGGGCTCCTCGTCGCCGGGGCAGACCTCGGAGGTCTTGGTCTGGTCGACGTTGTACTGGTCGCCGTCCGCGGCCTTCACCACGAGGTGGAGCTCGACCGGCTTGGAGTGCTTGGCGATTTCCAGCGTCTTGTTGAACTTGTCGCCGAACTTCTCGCTGATGAGCGACGCGCCGTCCGCGGTGAGGGACACCTCGTTGACGGGGTTGTCACCGTGGCCGTAAGCCTTCAGGTCCACGGTGACCGACGAGCAGGAAACGGTCCAGTTCGGCGTGTGCGCGGCGGCCGTGCCGGCCGAGAGACCGACTCCCAGCACACTCGCTGCCGCGACCGCTATGAGTGCGCCGGGGCGCCTCAACGATCTGTTGAATACAGTCACAGAATCCTCCGCGATAACCGCGCCGTCCATATTGACGGCGCGCGCGCACAGTACCGCCATCAACCCGGAGGTTCTCAACCGCCCCACCCAACTCTCGGCCTCCGCACGCCTCGTGCGGGAGGGAGAAGGGTGTATGGGGCCCATAAGGGCCGTCGGCGGCCACTTCACGCCGAGCGAAGCGATTAAACATCCCGCCGTCGCGACCGGCTGGCATATTCGCGTCGTTACCCCTGATGAAGCCCATGACCACAAGGATCCACCGTCCGGCTGAGGTGCTTCCCTTCCCTCAAATAACGGTGATCCTTGGGAGTTTAAGTAAAGATTTCGTCAACAAAGCCGCGCCGGTTTGCCGTTGTTCGGATTAGGACCGATTTGTGCGCCACGACCGCGGCGTGTTGTCCCTGACCCACTGACGCGCCGCGGCGAGTCGCGGATGCCGCTCCCGCTGCTCCCGCGACGCGCGGTCCAGCTCCTCCATCAACCTCTGGGACCGGTTCTGCATGTCCAGTTCGTCCAGGATCCGATCGATCTCCGTCAGGAGGGCGCCGTGGAGCTGCCACTGGCGGGGGTGCCGCTGAACCCCTGTCAGCAAAAGCTGCGCCAGGTGCTCCCGGCTCGTGGCCGCCGCCGAGAGATCCTCCGCCAGCCGGTTCTCCGCCATCTCCGCGCTCTCGCTCACCTGGGTGGTCACCAGGACGGCGAAGCTGACGACGGCGTCCGCGACATGGCCGAGCAGCTCCTGGAGCGCGAACCCCACGTCGGAGGTGAACAGCGGTTCCTCCGTACGGTTCTTGGCCAGGTCGGTCATGGTCCTGGCCAGCACCCGCAGGACGACCGTGCAGATCTCCAGCGTGTCGAGTCCGGTACGGAGCACCACCCGGTTGAGCAGCCCCTCCTTGACGCGGGGATTGAGCCGGAGGCTGTCCTCGGCCTGGCGCAGCGCCGCGTCCACCTCGCTGATGTCGTGGTCGAGGCGGCGCGCCTCGTGGAGCCTGCCCGCGGCCCGCGCGACCGGCGTCGGCTCCGTCAGTCCTTCCCCGATGCCCAGGAGCAGTTGGCGCAGCCGGCGGGCCAGGCCCTCCAGGGACTCTCCCGCGCTGGCGACCCACACCGGCGGTACGAACAGGACGTTGAACAGCAGCCCCACCACCGCCCCGATCAGCGTGTCCAGCACCCGGTCCCAGGCGGTGTTCGCCACCTGGGTCACCCCGAGCACCAGCATGGCGCTGATCGCGACCTCCGGCACGAACTCGCCGGCCCGGACGATACGTCCCACCACCAGCGAGGCCAGGATGATCAGCCCGAGACTCCACCACGTCAGTCCGACCAGCGCGCTGAAACCGATGGCGACCAGCACCCCGGCCACCACGGAGTTCACTCTGCGGACCCCGGTGGTCAGAGTGGAGAACAGGGTGACCTGTACGACGAGCAGGGCGGTCAGCGGCGCGGTGAGCGGCGCGGCCTCGTTGCTCAGGCGCAGGGCGACGACATAGGCGATCGTGGCGGCGACGGTCGAGCGCAGGGTCTGGGCGACGGCCGGCTCGCGCCGCCGCTTCACCAGTTCCGCGACCGGCGCCCTCACGGTGTTCCGGACATCAGGCACGCGGTGTCACTTTCCGGCCGGGGAGGGGGGCGTACTCAGCTGCGCGGCGGCTCCTCGCCGCGGCGCCGGCCCGTGTCGCCGGACTCCGGCCCGTCCTCGGCCGGCGGCCGGTAGGCCTCCTCGCCGTGACCGCCCAGCTGATGCGGGTAGAGCCGCTCACCGTTGCCGGGGAACCGGTCGGAGGACTCGGTGTTCTCCTCGATGTGGGTCTGGTGGTCCGGCTTCACCGGCTGCTCCGAGGGCTTCGGCGGCGGCCCCATCCGGGAGCGCAGTCGCGCCCCGTACCAGAAACCGCCCAGAAGGATGATCACGACGATCAGGCCCACCACAAACGCGATGACCTTCGTTCCGACCCCGCTGGCCGCCAGGTCGACAAGATCACCGGCGTGGACAGGGCTCGCGTGGTGCGTGTTCGGTGGGTTCATGGTCATCCGCGTACCCCATGTCGGTGACGTCAGACGGGCGATCGGCCGGAGGCCGCGCATTCTTCACCCGGAGGAACGAATTCCGGACACGCCCCAGCGCCTTCCCGGCCCTGACCTCCTCCGGTGCTTTCATGGCCGGATGCCGGAGCAGCAGGGTGCGGAGGTGAGCTCCATGGCGCGCGGGATCGTGCTCGTCGCGGAGTTGACCCTCTGGTGGGGCGGCCTGCTCGTGCTCTGGCTGATGCTCATCGGCCCCGTCGAGCCCCTGGAGTGGGCGGTCGGCGGCTCCGCCGCGCTGCTCGGCGCCGCCGCGGCCCTCGCCGCC
>NZ_WWJY01000428.1 GCF_009865405.1 Streptomyces sp. SID3212
GAAGGTCCCGGCGAGCTGCTCGGCCTCCGCCACCCCGGTGGTGGCGCGCGCCTCCGTCCACCAGAACGGGAGCGGCGGGGGTACGGCCCCGAGGAGCCGCTCGGCCTCGCCCGCGACCTGCACGAGCAGCGGCGCCTCGACGGAGACCAGCGGGCGGCCCCGCTCGTCGCAGAGCTGGACGACGGCGCCCTCGCCCTCCGTACCCACCAGCTTGTCGGGACCACCGGACAGCAGGCCCGCGATCACACTCAGCGGGTCGGGCATGCGGGAGGTCAGGGCGATGACGTCCTTGGTCATGGGGTCGTCCGTCCTTCGCGTAGTCGGTGAGGTGTCGGTGGACGAGGTGTCGGTGGAAGAGGTGTCGGTGGACGAGGTATCGGACCGGTGAGATGTCGGGGGCCGGTGAGATGTCGGTCGGAGCACCTGGGTCCCAGGACGTCAGCCGGCAGCCCCGTACACCGTCTGGATCAGCCGGTTCGCCTGCCCCCTGCGGATGAACACCCCACGCCCGGCCGGCTGTTGCCGCGCGTACACCCCCGGGAACAGCTGTCCCTCGCTCCGGTCCCCCGCCATCAGCACCGCCGACGCCCCCGACTCCCGCAGGCCCTGCACCAACGGCTCGTACATCCCCCGCGACGCGCCCGCGACCCGGCGCGTCAGGACGAAGTGCAGCCCGATGTCGACCGCCGACGGGATGTACGGCAGGAACGGCGCGAGCGGCGACTGGCCGGCCGTGGTCAGCACGTCGTAGTCGTCCACGAGCACCACGATGCGCGGGCCGCTGCCCCAGCTGCCCGGCTCCAGGTCCTCCGGCCGCGCGCCGTCGTCCGGCAGCCGCTTGGCCAGTTCGCCGGCGATCCCGTGCGAAAGGCCTGTGCACATCTTGGTGTTGTACGCGTACCCGCCGTTGAACTCCTCCGGGATCGCGCCGCGCAGACTCCGCCGCGGGTCCATCACCGCGAAGACCAGGTCGTCCTCGCCGTACCGCTCGATGAGTCCGGCGGCGACGGTCTTCAGCAGGTTCGTCTTGCCGCACTCGCTGTCCCCCAGCACCAGCAGGTGCTGGTCGTGCCCGAACAGGTCGAGCAGGACCGGCGCGAGCGCCGCCTGGTCGAGGCCGATCGGTACGCGGCGCGGTTCGGCGACCGGGCCCGGCAGGAGGTGCGGCTCCAGGACGTGCGGCAGGATCCGTACCGGCTGCGCGACGTCCCCGCTCCACGTCGCCCGGACGGAACGGGCGGTGCGTTCCAGTACGGCGCCCAGGTCCGCGACGTCCACCACTCCGTCCGTACGCGGCAGCGCGACCTGCGCGAACAGCTTGGCGTCCGTGAGGACCCGGCCCGGCTCGTCCGGCGACAGCGTCTCGGCGAGCTTGCGGTCGACGCTGGAGTCGGTCGGGTCGTTGAGGCGGAGCTCGACGCGCGTGCCGAAGTTCGACTGCGTGGCGATGCGGACGTCGTTCCAGCGCAGCATGCCCGCGACGACGTGGATGCCGTACCCGCCCCCGCGCTTGAGGATGTCGACCACGGCGTCGTCCAGTTCCTCGAAGTCGTCGCGCAGCGCGCCGAATCCGTCGATGACGAGCACGATCTCGGCGGACGCGAGGCCGGGCAGCCGGCCCGCCGCGTGGAGGGTACGGAGCTGCTCGACGGAGTCGATGCCGTGCGCGCGGAAGAGGTCCTCGCGGGCGGCGAGCATGTTCCGTACCTCTTCGACCGTACGGGCCGCCCGCTCGCGGTCGGCGCGGCCCGCGATGCCGCCGACGTGCGGCAGCCCGGACAGCGCCTGGAGGCCGCCGCCGACCAAGTCCAGCCCGTAGACGCCGACTTCCTGGGGGGTGTGGGTCAGGGCGAGGGCGAGGACGAGGGTGCGCAGGAGGGTCGTCTTGCCGGACTGGGGGCCGCCGATGACGGCGGCGTGGCCGCCCGCGACCGTGAGGTCCAGGTACCACTGGCCCTGCCACTGCTTGGTGGGGTCGTCCAGGAGACCGAGGGGGACGCGCAGCGGGCTCCGGCCGCGACTGCCTCTGCCCTTCCTGGAGTCCACCTCCCCCTTCTCGTACGCCAGTTGCATGCCTCGCGGACCCACGTCCAGCGGCCCCGCCACCTGGTCCAGCGTGAGCGCGTCCGGCAGCGGTGGCAGCCAGATGCGGCGCACCGGACCCGCCGCGTCGTTGAGCTGGTTGACGATGACGCCCATCTCGGTGGGCCCGGTCTCGCGCCGCCGCGCCGACGGCTCCTGCCTGCCCGCGCCCGAACCCTCGCTCGCCGCCAGGGTGTTGAACGCCTCGTACTCCAGCGCCAGCGGCCCCGTGTCCTCGTCCTCCGCGCGCCGCACCGGCCCCCGGTAGGCGCCGGAGACGTAACTCGCCTTGAAACGCTCGTAGTGGCTGGTGTCGACCTTGAGGTAGCCGAAGCCGGGCAGCGGCGGGAGGTGGAAGGCGTCCGTCGTGTCCAGGACCGTGCGGGACTCGTCGGCGGAGAAGGTGCGCAGGCCGAGGCGGTACGAGAGGTACGTGTCCAGGCCCTTGAGCCGGCCGCCCTCGATGCGCTGGCTGGAGAGCAGCAGGTGCACCCCGATGGAGCGGCCGATGCGGCCGATGGACAGGAACAGGTCGATGAAGTCGGGCTTGGCGGTGAGGAGTTCACCGAACTCGTCGATGACGACGAACAGGTGGGGCAGCGGCTCCAGGTCGGGCCGCCGTTCGGCGCGCAGCGCCGCGTAGTCCCCGATGTCGGCGATGTTGCCCGCGTCCTTGAGCACCTGCTGGCGGCGTTTGACCTCGCCCGCGAGGGAGGCGTGGACGCGCTCGACCAGGCCGGCCTGGTTCTCCAGGTTGGTGATGACCCCCGCCACGTGGGGCAGTTCGGCGAACGGGGCGAAGGTGGCGCCGCCCTTGTAGTCGACGAGGACCAGGGCCAGGTCCTCCGGCGGGTGCGTGGCAACGAGGGCGAGGACGAGCGTACGGAGGAGTTCGGACTTGCCGGAACCGGTGGCGCCGACGCACAACCCGTGCGGGCCCATGCCCAGTTCGGAGGACTCCTTGAGGTCCAGGAGGACCGGCTCGTGGGAGTCGCTGACGCCGATCGGCACGCGCAGGAAGGCGCGTTCGCCGCGCGGCGCCCACAGGCGGGCGAGGTCGAGCCGCGCCACGTCGTCGATGCCGAGGAGGTCGGCGAAGTCGACGGGCCCGGTGAGGGGCGCGTCGACCAGCGACTCGGCGGACAGCCGCAGCGGCGCCAGCATCCGGGCCAGGCCCTCGGCGAACGGGACGCCGACCTCGTCCACCGTGCCGTGGGCGCTGACCGGTTCCTCCGCGCGGAGATCCTCGATGACCACCCGGTCGCCGTCCACGGTGATCCGTACACCGACGTGTCCGGGCTCCTGGATCCGCTGGTCGAGCAGGTGCAGGACGGTGACACCCATCTCGCGCAGGCCCACCGCGTCGTCGGGCAGCGGCAGGTCGACGGCGTCCTCGCCGTGCCCGTCGGTGACGACGAGCAGCCGGGACGTCATCGACAGGGCGTCCTTGCCGGACAGGCCGCGGCGCACCTCGGCGGCGTAGGAGGCGCGGCGGCGCAGCTCGGGGCCCAGCTGGCGGGCGAGTTGGGGTGCGGAGGGGGCGATACGGCGGGCCGCGACGGGGCCGTCGAACTGCTCGGTGTCCAGCACGTGCGGCATCCACTTGGCCCACTCCCAGTCGGCGAGCCGGTCGCCGGGGGCGGCGAGCGCGATCGCCACGTCGTCGGGGGCGTGCAGGGCGGCGGCCTGGACGAGCAGGGCGCGGGCGACGCGCAGGCAGTCCTCGCGGGGGCCGATCACACTCACGTTGCCGACGCGGTCGAGCGGGACGGTGAGCGGGAGTTCGGTGCCGGTGCGGAAGCGGGACATCAGCGACGACGCCTCGTTGAGCATGAAGCGGTCGGGCGGGGTGAGGACCGAAGAACCCTGCTGGGCGACCTTCAGATCGCGTACGGGCATCTCGCCGGTCCCGACGCGCACGCGCAGGAAGTCGCCGTCGACCCTGCGCCGTTCCCACAGCCGGGCCGGGCCGCGCACGATGTCGTACAGCGCGTGCGGCGGCGGGTTGAGGACGTCGGCGCGCTCGCGCCGTTCGCGTTCCTCGGCGGAGAGTTCCTCGCGCAGATCCTCCAAGTAGGCGAGATACGCCTCGCGTTGGGTGCGGCGGGTGCGCTGGGCCTTGCCGCGCTGCGAGAAGAGGAGCGCGACGGTGCCGATGACGGTGACGACGAGGATGAGCGCGCCGAGGGCGGCGAACTGGCTGTTCCGTACGACCGTCATCATCACGACGGACGACATGACACCGGCGACGGGCAGCAGCGACATCGCGATGTTGCCCGCCTTGCCCTCGGGGAGGTTGGGCGGGGCCTCGATGACGCGCGCCTCGGAGGCGGCCGGCGGTCGGGTGGTCCTGGCGGGGCGGTGGATCAGTCGGGTGCTCATCGTGGTCAGTGGCGTTTCTGCGAGAGCTGGAAGACCTCCGCGGCGAGGCGGGTGACGGCTTCCCTGGTCGGGTGCGCGAGGAGGTCGGTACGGATCGGGCCGCCGGCCGCCAAGTGCCGGTCGTACGGCAGTACTTGGACGCTCGCCCCGGTGGACCGGAGCTTCTGCGCGGCCTCCCCGAGGTCGAGCCCGGCGTGCGGGACGAGTTCGGTGAGGACGACGACCGTGCCGGCGATCACCTGGCGGGGCAGTCCCCGCATCCACTGGAGGACCGCGTACGTACTGGTGATGCCCTCCAGCGTGGCGGGCGAGGCGAGGACGCGGGCCTGGGCGGCGGAGAGCGCGGCGCGCGCGACCTCGGCCGGCAGGGTCTCGCAGTCGACGACCGCGACACCGAAGTAGCGGCGCAGCGCGACCATCGTCCGCTCGTACGTGACGGTGTCCAGCATCGCGCCGATCTGGCCCTGGCTGCCGGGCAACAGCCACGCGTTGTCGGGGAGTTGGACGAGGTAGCCGGTGATGTCGAGCAGCGACATCTGCGGCTCCACGATCTGCGCGACGTCGCCGGTGGTCCAGCGCAGTGACGTGGCGCCGAGCCGCAGTGGGAGCGAGCCGAGCGCCGGATCGGCCTCGACCACGAGGACGGGGTCCTGGCGGTAGTGCGCGTACGTCGTGCCGAGCAGGGCCGCGATGGTCGACTTGCCCGCGCCGCCCCGGATGGAGGTGACGGCGATCTGCCGGCCGGTGGTCACGGGCTGCTGGAGTGTCTCGGCGGCGCGGGTGGCGTCGGCGACCTCGCGGGCGACGGAGGAGGAGACGGCGCGGCGGGCGGCGCGTACGCCACGGGCGGCGAGGGACTCGCCGTGCTGCGGCTTGCGTACGGCGGCGGCGAGGCCGGGGTCCACGACGGGGCGGGAGTCGGGGGT
>NZ_WWJY01000429.1 GCF_009865405.1 Streptomyces sp. SID3212
GGGGCCGGGCGGGCGGCCCCGGAGCCGGGCGTCAGGCGGCGGGCGGCGCCGGGACGTCCGCGTGGCGCTGGATCCACGCGTGCATGGCGATCGCCGCCGCCGCACCCGCGTTGATCGAGCGCGTCGAGCCGAACTGGGCGATCGAGCACACCATCGCGGCGTGCTTCCTGGCCTCCTCGGTCAGCCCGGGGCCCTCCTGGCCGAAGAGCAGGACGCAGCGGCGCGGCAGCTCGGTCCGCTCCAGCGGTACGGCCCCGGGCAGGTTGTCGATCCCGATGATCGGCAGGCCCTCGGCCGCCGCCCACGCGGTCAGCTCGGCGGTCCCGGAGTGGTGGCGCACATGCTGGTAGCGGTCGGTGACCATCGCCCCGCGCCGGTTCCAGCGCCGCCGCCCCACGATGTGGATCTCCTGGGCGAGGAAGGCGTTGGCGGTACGGACCACGGACCCGATGTTGAAGTCGTGGCCCCAGTTCTCCACCGCCACATGGAAGTCGTGCCGCCGGGTGTCGAGATCGGCGACGATCGCCTCGTGCGTCCAGTAGCGGTAGCCGTCGACCACGTTGCGCCGGTCACCGCCGGCCAGCAGCGCGGGGTCGTACCGCTCGCCCCGCGGCCAGGGCTCCGGATGGGGCCCGACACCGATCTCCTTGCCGAACCCGTCGTCGTACTGGACGGGCTCGACGGGCGCTTCGTCCCCGGCCCGTGCTTCGCTGCTCACCCCACGAGAGTACGGGGCTCGGGTTCCCGCTCGCCCCGCTGTCCGGGGAGGGCCGTGGTCCGGCGGAACACCCGGCGCCACCGCCCCGACACCCGGTCCCCGAGCCACCGCAGGAAGGCCGTCGGCAGGAAGACGGCGTCGGCGGCGATCATCGCCAGGGAGAAGAACGGCAGCCCGAGCAGCACCGCGATGCCCGCGTGCTCCAGGATCATCGCGACGAGCAGGACGTTCTTGACGCGCCGGTTGAAGAGCGTGAACGGGAAGGCGACCTGGACCACCACCGTGGCGTACGTCACCAGCATCACCACCACCCCGCTGGCGGCGAGAACGCCGGAGAGCGCGGGCCAGGGCGTGAAGTAGTCCAGTTTGAGCGGGAAGTACAGGGCGGTGCCGTCCTGCCAGCGCGTGCCCTGGATCTTGTACCAGCCGGCGGTGGCGTACACGAGACAGACCTCGGCCATGATGACCAACAGCCCGGCGTTGTGGAGAAGGTTCGCGAGGACGTCGAGCAGCGCGCGCGGCTGCCCGCCCGGCGCGTAGTGGCCTGTCAGCCACCACAGCCCCTGCGCCGCCCACGCGCCCCAGAACAGGACCGCCAGCCAGGTCTCGATCTCGAACCGGTCCGCCGTCAGCGTCCCGACGAGAAGGAGGGCGCCCATGACGACCCACAGGACGGGCCCCACCCGGTCCCGTACGGCGGCCGTACTCTCCCTGTCTGCGGCCTCGGCGCCCTCGGCATCAGCCTCGCGGGCGGCCCGCGCCGCGCGCCGGGCGTCCAGCGACCAGACCTGACCGCAGCGGGTCACCACCAGATAGATCGCCATCAGGTGGATGACGTTGTCGCCGCCGTCGCCCATGAAGATGCTGCGGTTCTGGAGCGACAGCACGCCGAACATGAACAGCACCGACATCGTGCGGGTGCGCCAGCCGGCCATCAGCAGCGCGGCCGACACGACGGCCACGGCGAAGACGATCTCGAACCAGACCGCGCTGTCCGACCACATCAGCCCGCTGAACGCGCCGTTCCTGGCCATCAGTTGCCGCGCCATGGTCCAGCTCCACGGCCCGTCGGGCCCGTACAGCTCCCGGCGGTTCGGCAGTTCACGCAGCAGGAAGAGCAGCCAGGTGCCGGCGAACCCGATCCGGACGACCGCGCTCTGGTACGGCCCGAGCGCCGTGCCCGTGACCCGCTGGACGGCGTACGCGTACCGCTGCCCGGCCTGCTGCCCCACCCGGCGCCCGGCCTGCTGCCCGGCCTGCTGCCCGGCCTGCCCGGCCTGCTGCCCGTTCACCCGCTCGCCTCCGTACGACCGTTCCGTACGCCCCCGGGAAGATCCGCGGAGCTCACGCCCCACCAGGGGCAGACGCGGTAGGTGGGCCGCGTGTCGAACTTCTGCTTGCTCCACACGGGCGCGTCCACGGTCGTCGCGACGGACCTGAGCTGGATCCGCCGCACCGGACCGCCCAGCCGGTGGTCCGCCAGCCGCAGCATCACTATCCGGCGCAGGTACTGCTCCGACAGCTGGCCGCGCAAGCCCTGCGGGCGGTTGTCCGTGCCGTGGGAGCCGGTGAAGAAGTCCCAGCCGCGGCGCAGCTCGTTCTGGTCGATGTGGCTCGGGAAGGGATTGCCCCGTATCGCCGCGCCGTCCTCGGCGGAGAGGTCGATCCAGTCGGTGGTCCTCCGCCCGCCGTCCGCCGCCTCCACCTCGGCCCGTACCTGCACGTCGATGTTCTGCTGGAGTGGATTGGGCGCGAACAGCTTCCAGTTCTGCTCGAACTCGGGATAGATCCAGCTGTCGACGGCCGCGCCGTGCTGCTTGGTGAGCGTGTTGGACGGGGCGACGTGCAGGAAGACCATGCCGAGGTGGACACAGGCCAGCACTCCGACGACCGCCAGCGCGAGGGCGGCCACCACCTGGTACGGAAAGGAGAGACCGGCTATGCCCGCGCCGGGCCGCGGCCCGGCCTTCACGCCCTCACGGTTGTACGAATCCATCCCACCTCGATCGCCACCCGGGAGCGGTCCCGGACCGGTCCCCGGTCACTCCGCGCTCACCCCACGCTCAGAGGACGAACGCCGGGCCGCCGTTGTCGCCGACCATCGGACGCCCCGCGCCGTCCCAGGCGACCATGCCGCCGTCCACGTTCACCGCGTCGACGCCCTGCTGCACCAGATACTGCGTGACCTGCGCGGAACGGCCACCGACCCGGCACATCACATACGCCTTCCGCCCGTCGGCCACGGCCTCCGTCACCTCGCCGAACCGGCCGACGAAGTCACTCATCGGAACGTGCAGCGCGCCCTCGACATGACCGGCCGCCCATTCGTCGTCCTCCCGGACGTCCAGCACCAAGGCGTCGGACGGGACCGCCGCGACGTCCACGGAGGGCAGCGGGGCGAAGTTCATGGGTGTCCCCTTCTCTCGTACCTGTCTGGGCCGCCGGTCCGGGCCGGCGGTGTGATTCCGACTCCGGAAACCTACCGCGCCAGCTGCGCCAGCTGACTCTCCCGCTCGGAGACCTCCGCGAGCAACTGCTCGGCGATCTCCTCCAGCAGCCGGTCCGGGTCGTCGGGCGCCATCCGCAGCATCGCGCCGATGGCGCTCTCCTCCAACTCCTTGGCGACCAGCGTCAGCAGCTCCTTGCGGTGCGAGAGCCACTCCAGCCTGGCGTACAGCTCCTCGCTCTCGCTGCGCCGGTGCTCCTCGGGCGCGGGCCCCGCCGCCCACTCCTCGGTCAGCTCCCGCAGCAGCGGCTCGTCCCCGCGCCCGTACGCGGCGTTGACCCGCGTGATGAACTCCTCACGCCTGGCCCGCTCCTTGTCGTCCTGCGCCAGGTCCGGGTGCGCCTTGCGCGCCAGGTCGCGGTAGAGCTTGCGCGCCTCGTCACTCGGCCTGACCCGCTTGGGCGGCCGTACGGGCTGGTCGGTCAGCATCGCCGCCGCCTCGGGCGACAGCCCCTCCGAGTCGAGCCAGTCGTGGAACAGCTCCTCCACCCCTGGCATGGGCTGCACCAGCGCCCGGGCCTCCTCGGCCCTGCGCACGTCCGCCGGGTCGCCGGTACGGGCCGCGCGCGCCTCGGCGATCATCGCGTCCAGCTCGTCGAGCCTGGCGTACATCGGCCCGAGCCGCTGGTGGTGCAGCCGGGAGAAGTTCTCCACCTCGACCCGGAAGGTCTCCAGCGCGATCTCGAACTCGATGAGCGCCTGCTCGGCGGCGCGCACGGCCTTCTCCAGCCGTGCCTCGGGCCGGGGCACCGCCGCCTCGGCCGCACCTCCCGCGTCCGCCGCCGCGTGCGACGCGCTCGTCGCGTCCTGTACGTCCTGCTCGTCGTCGTTACGGATCGTCGGCTCCCCAGGGGCGTCGTGCATCACCCGTCCAGCGTACGGGCGATCGAACCCGCCCCCGCCCCGGACCTGTCCCGGCCCCACCGGCCTCCACCCGGCCCGGCCCGCGCCCCCCGCCGTCAGACGCCCGACTCCGCCGCGATCCGCCCGCTCCTGACCGCCGCCACCAGCTCCGCGTGATCCGCCTCCGTACGGTCCGCGTACGCGACGGCGAAGGCCGCCACCGCGACGTCCAGCTCCTCGTTCTTGCCGCAGTACCCGGCGATCAGCCGGGGATCCACGCTGTGCGCGTGCGCCCGCGCCAGCAGCGCCCCGGTCATCCTCCCGTAGTCGTCTATCTGGCCGGCCGGCAGCGCGGCCGGATCGACGCTCCCCTTGCGGTTCCTGAACTGCCGTACCTGGTACGGCCTGCCGGCCACCGTCGTCCACCCCAGCAGGCTGTCGCTGACCACCTGCATCCGCTTCTGCCCGAGCACCACCCGGCGCCCCTCGTGCGTCACCTCGGGCACCTCGAACCCGGCGGCCGGCAGGTACGGCACCAGGGCCGAGCCGCGCGCCTCCTTCACCTGGAGCACCAGCGGCTCCCCCCGGTGGTCGAGGAGCAGCACCACGTACGACCGGGTCCCGACGCTGCCGGTGCCGACGACCCGGAACGCCACGTCGTGGATCGCGTACCGCGCGAGCAGCGGCAGCCGGTCCTCCGACAGGGTCCCCAGATACTCCTCCAGCGAGGCGGCCACGGCCGCCGCCTCCGCGTCCGGCACCCGCCGCAGGACCGGCGGGGCGTCCACGAAACGCCGCGGCCCGCCCCGGCGTCCGTCCGCGCCCGGGGAACCGTCGGCCTCCGGCACGGCCTCGGTCGACCGGGCGGCGAACCGCGCGCTCGTGTTGTTGCGCGCCTTCTCCGAGACCCGCTCCAGCGTGCCGACCAGATCCCGCGCGTCGGCGTGCGAGACCAGCTGCTCGTCGGCGATCGCGTTCCACGCGTCGAGCGCGGGGAGCTTCGCCAGCAGCCGCATCGTGCGCCGGTACGACCCCACCGCGTCGCAGGCGCCGCGCCGGCACGTCTCCTCGTCCGCGCCCGCCTCGCGGCCCGCCAGCACCAGCGAGGTGGCGAGCCGCTTGACGTCCCACTCCCAGGGGCCGACGACGGTTTCGTCGAAGTCGTTGAGATCGATGACGAGTTGGCCGCGCGAGTCCCCGTACAGACCGAAGTTCCCGGCGTGGGCGTCCCCGCAGATCTGCGCGCCGACCCCGGTCACCGGCGTGCCCACCAGGTCGTGGGCCATCAGCCCCGCCGAGCCCCGCAGGAACGCGAAGGGGGTGGCGGCCATCCGCCCCACCCGCAGCGGCGTCAGCCCCGGCACCCGGCC
>NZ_WWJY01000430.1 GCF_009865405.1 Streptomyces sp. SID3212
GTGTCACGCGCGGACGCCGCGAAGGCGTCCAGGACCGCCGCGGCCTGGGTGGTCCGCCCGGCCTGCGCGTGGGCGCGGGCCTGGTCGAGCCGGACCGTGAGCCGCTGTTCGCCCTGGGCCGTGACGAGCCCCTCGGCCCGCAGTCGCGGGATGAGCGTGCCCAGGTCGCCGAAGGACGTGCGGGTCGTGAAGCGCACGGTCCTCACCGTGGTGTTGCCCGCGGCGTCCCGGGCCGTGACCGTCAGGTCGTGGCCGCCGAGCGGCAGCCGCCAGAGGGTCAGCGGCTGTCCCGAGGTGACCGCGGACCCGTCGAGCGTGGTGGTGGCGGTGGCCCCGCCGGACACCGGGTCGGTCGCGGCGATCACCGGGGCCGGGCGGGTGGAGTCGCCGTACGTGCCGTCCGCGTCGAGCCCGGTGACGGTCACCGTGGGCCCGGTGCGGTCGATCCGTACGGTGAGGCTGCCGACCTCCGAGACGTTCCCGCCGCTGTCGGTCGCCCGGTAGCGGACCGAGGTGACGCCCTCGGTGGACAGCGTGACGGCCGCGTTGGCGGCCAGCCAGGTCGTCCCGCCGTTGACCGAGTACTGGCGGCTGCTGACCGTCCCGTTGTCGGTGGCGGCGACGTTCAGTGTCACGTTGCCGGTGTACCACCCGTTGCTCCCGGTGGGCTGCGCCGGATTGAGCGTGGCGGTCGCCTTCGGCGGGGTCTTGTCCGCGACGCCGGCGCCCTGGAAGGTCAGGGAGTCCAGCTCCACACCGCCGGAGGTGGTGACGTACAGGCGTCCGCTGCCCGACGGGGCGCCGGCGAGTGAGGTGGTCACGGTCCGCCACCCCTCACCGGCCGGTACGGACACGGTGGCGAACGGCTCCGCGTCGGCCGCGTTCCACCGCAGCGCCAGCGTCCCCGCGCCGGACGCGCGGGTCTGCACGCCGGTGATGCCGGCGAACGAGACCGGGTCGTACGCGATCCAGTCGCCCTCGTCGAACGAGGTCACCTTGCGCTGTCCCGACGCGGTGGTGTCGTCGGTGACGGTGATGCCCTGCGAGGTGTCGTAGTGCTCGCCCTGCATCAGCGCCGGGTTGAGGACGACCTGGGCGTCGCCGGCGGCCGGCGGGACGCCGCCCGCGCCCTTGTCGGTGTATACGATCCCGAGGACGCCGAAGACGTTCTCGGTGTCCCCGTGCCCGGCGTCGGCCGGGGAGACGACCGCGCCGGTGCAGCCCGTTCCGCTGTTGACGGGGTGACCGTGCTGGTTGTGCCCGAGGCCGAAGGTCCAGGCGACCTTGGCGCAGTCGATCGCGGCGCCGTCCTCCGGGTCGTTGATGTCGACGCCGTACGGAACGGCGTCGCCCCAGGTGAAGAAGCCGCCGTCGGGGGGTGAGGTGATCCGTACGGTCGGTGCCGTGTTGCCCACGGATATCTGACGGCTCGTCAATCCCGTCTTGCCCTGCGGGTCGGTGACCTTCAGGCGGGCCTGGAACTGTCCGTTCTCCGTGTACGTGCGGGTCGCCTGGGGACCGCTGGCGTCGAAGGTGCCGTCACCGTTCAGGTCCCACTGGTAGGTGAGCGCGCCGCCCTCGGGATCGGTGGAGGCACCCGCGTCGAAGGAGACGGCCAGCGGGGCCTGCCCCGACGAGGGAGTCGCCTTGACCACCGCGGTCGGGGCCTTGTTGCCCTCGGCGTAGTCGATCCGGTAGAGACCCGCGTCGGGGTTCTGCCGGAAGAATCCGTCGCCGTAGTCGAGCACGTACAGCGCGCCGTCAGGACCGAACTCCATGTCCATCGGGTTGTCCCACGGCGGGATGCCGTTCTCCGAACGCTCGCTGTTCGGCAGGACGTTCTCCAGCTTGCTCACCGGCCCGTCGGGGCCTTCGAGCGTCAGGGCGGCCACGTAGTCCTGGGAGAACTCGCCGAAGAACGCCTTGCCGTTCCAGTACTCGGGGAACTTCCCCGGAGCCGGGTTGTCCGCGTCGTAGTGGTAGACCGGTCCGGCCATCGGGGCCTGGCCGCCGGGACCGCCGGGACCCCGGAAGGCGGTCAGTTCCGGCCACGGCTGATCGGTGTCCCGGTCCCCGTACCAGAGGGTGGCCGGGGCGGCGGGCGGCAGCTGGGTCAGACCGGTGTTCCACCGGGAGTCGTTGACCGGCGCCGCGCAGTCGAAGGCCGGTCCCGGAGTCAGCGTGGCGAAGTCGAAGTCCCGGTACGGGCGGGTGTTGTCGCCCGTGCAGAACGGCCAACCGCTGTTCATCGCCTTGGTGGTGGTCTGCCACTCGACGTAACCCATCGGCCCCCGGTCGGGATTGGCGGTCCCGGCGTCGGGTCCGTAGTCGCCCCACATCACGGCGCCCGTCGTCCTGTCGACCGTCATCCGGTACGGGTTGCGCAGCCCCATCACGAAGATCTCGGGACGGGTCTTCGCGGTCCCGACGGGGAACAGGTTCCCGTCCGGGATCGTGTAACTCCCGTCCTCCTGAACGGAGATACGGAGGATCTTGCCCCGGAGGTCGTTGGTGTTGCCGGAGCCGCGCCGCTCGTCGAGGCCGGGGTTGTAGGTGGCCGCGTCGTTGATCGGCGTGTATCCGCTGACGTTCGGGCCGGACGCCGGGGTGTTGCCACCGGTGGCCAGGTAGAGGTTGCCGTCGGCGTCGAAGTCCACGTCTCCCGCGACGTGGCAGCACTGGCCGCGGTTGTGGCCGACCCGGATGATCTCCTGCGCGGAGGCCGGATCCAGCTTGTCACCTGTCCACTTGTAGCGGACGAGGCTGTCGTACCCCTTCCACCGGTCCCAGTACGAGTCGTCCTGGCCGGCCGGGAGCCGCTCCGGCGCCGAACCCGTCGGTGTGTCGAGCGGCGGCGAATAGTAGAGATACACCCACTTGTTGGTGGCGAAGTCGGGGTCCAGGGTGACCGTCTGGAGACCCATCTCCGAGTTCTGGTACACGTCGATGTGATTGACGACCTTGGTCACACCGCTGCCGGGATCGGTCAGCCGCAGATCCCCGTTGCGGGCGGTGTGCAGGACTCTGCTGTCGGGCAGAACGGCGAGATCGATCGGCTCGCCCGTGTCCTTGGTGAGCGTCACCTTCTCGTAGTTCGCCCAGTCCAGGGCGTGTTCATGGTCGGGATGCGCCTGCGCCGCGGGGGCCAGCCCCACCGCGCCCAGTGCGGGCAGCGCGGTGAGGAGGACCCCTGCGATCAGGCGTCTCAGGGTACGGTGCACGGCGATCGCGTCTCCTAAGGTCGCTGGGCGGGTTCGGGAGTGTGCGGGGACGCGCCCTAGCGGTTGAGGAGTGTCTTGATCGCGGTGAAGCTGCGCTCGGCCGCGCCGAGCGAACCGGGCGGATTGGGCAGGGTGTTGGGGGCCGTGTCCTGCTCCCAGATCCCGACGTGGCTGGCCCGCGGTCCGATGTCCCGGATGAACTTCTCGTACGGCAGGTCTCCCGCGCCGAACTCGACGATGTCGTACCCGTCCGCCTTCGACGGGTTGGCGTCGCCGTCCTTCAGGTGGAACAGCGGGTAGCGGTACGGCTGGTCGCGCACGTACGCGGCCGGGTTGAAACCGGGCCAGCGGTGCTGACCGACGTACGCCCAGTAGATGTCCATCTCCAGATAGACATGGCGCGGGTCGGTGTTCCTGAGGAAGACGTCGTACAGCCGGACCGACGGCTGGTCGGTCGCGAAGGCGAACTCGCCCGCGTGGTTGTGCTGGTAGAGCTTGAGGCCGCGCGCGGTGGCCGCCGCGCCCCAGGTGTTGAACTCCTCGGCCGCCGCGAGGTAGCCCGCGACGGTGTTGTTGCCCGAGGGGGCGTTGGCGGTGCCGATGTGCGGCATGCCGAGGATCTGCGCCGAGTCCAGCTCGCCCTGGAGGTTGGTGCGCAGGTTGCCGATGCCGACATGACTGCCCACCGCCCGCAGCCCGTTGTCGTCCAGCAGGCGGCGGATCTCCTGGAGGGTGATCTGCCGGCCCAGGATGGAGGTGTTCTGCGTGTACCCGGCGAACTCGATCTCGCGGTAGCCGATACGCGCCAGTTCGGCGAGCACGACGGCGAAGCCGAGCGAGGTGACCTTGTCACGGATGCTGTAGAGCTGGATGGCGATGCGGTCCTTGGGGATGGACAGGCCACTCGCCGCGGCGGCGGTGGTCGCCCCCACGCCGGTGACGGAGGTGGCGGCGAGCGCCACGGTGGTGCCTGCGGTGGCTCGCAGGAAGGCTCTGCGGTCGAAGGACTTGCTCATGTGGCCCACGGTCACTCCTGAGGTATGCGGCCGGGAAGATCTGGGGGTGCGCCGGTGCGACGGCGCCGGACTGCTTCGGTTGCGCGGGGAGGCGCTGGTACGGGGAGGCGCTGGCACGGGGCGTGCGCCCCGTACGGGCTACAGGTCGGAGTCGCCCGCCGCGCTCGCGTCAGCCCGCGCGTCGGCGGCCCGCTGCTCGACCTTCTTCGCGAGGGCGTCCC
>NZ_WWJY01000431.1 GCF_009865405.1 Streptomyces sp. SID3212
AGGCGGCCGACCGGCCGCTCGCGGGGGTCCTCCCGGCGGAGGTGGCCGCGCCGATGGCCGGGTGGTACGCCGAGAGCGGCGCCGCGCTGCTGACCGGCGCGCGCGTGGCGTCCGTCGAGCCCGGCGCGGTGGTCCTCGCGGACGGCCGGCGGCTGTCGGCGGGCGCGGTGGTCGTGGGCATCGGGGCGCGGCCCGCGACGGGCTGGCTGGCGGGCTCGGGCGTGGAGCTGGGCCCTGACGGGTCCGTCACGGCGGACGAACGGCTCAGGACGTCGCTGCCCGGGGTGTACGCCGTGGGCGACTGCGCGTCCTTCCCTTCGGCCCGGTACGGCGCGCGGCTGCTCGTCCACCACTGGGACAACGCGCTCCAGGGCCCCCGTACCGTCGCCGCCCGGATCATCGGGGAGACGGAGGGGGTCTACGACCCGGTGCCGTACTTCTGGTCGGAGCAGTTCGGCCGGTTCGTGCAGTACGCGGGCCATCACGCGTCCGCCGACACCCTGGTGTGGCGCGGCGACCCGGCGGAGGCGGCGTGGTCGGTGGCGTGGCTGCGGGAGGGCGCGCTGGTGGCCCTGCTGGCGGTGGGCCGCCCCCGGGACCTGGCCCAGGCCAGGAAACTGCTGAACACCCCCACCCGCCTGGACCCCCGCCGGGTCACGGATCCCGCGATCCCCCTGAAGAAGGCCGTCCTCTGAGCGGGCGGGGGACGCGTCGCCCCTCGGCCGGGGCAACCCAACTACCGTCCGCCCGTCCGGGATGGCACGCTTGTCCTCGTGACCGAGATTGACGCAAAGATCGATGCTCTCGTCCCTGCCTGGCTCCACCTGCCCGATATCGCCGAATTGTTCGATGTCGAGGTGACGCGCGTGCGGCAGCTGGTGAAGGAAGGCCAGCTGATCGCCGTCCGCCGCGGTGAGAACCGCGCGCTCCAGGTGCCCGCCGCCTTCATCGACGGCGGCAAGGTCGTCAAGGGTCTCGCCGGGACCCTGACGCTCCTGAGGGACGACGGCTGGACCGACGAAGAGATGCTGGAGTGGCTCTTCACCTCCGACCCGACCCTGCCGGGCACGCCCGCGCAGGCGCTCAGCGAGAATCGCGGCACGGAGGTGAAGCGACGGGCCCAGGCGCTCGCCGTCTGAGCCGTCCGAACCGTCTGAGCCGTCCGAACCAGCTGAGCCGGCCGGACCGGCCGAGCCGTCCGAACCGGCCGCATCGGCCGAACCACAGCACCGCACGTGGCGGCCGGCGGTACGGCACCGCCCCCGCGGTCCCGTACCGCCGGCCGCCACGGAACCGACGGGGGGATCCTTCATGCCCACAGACATGACCGCGGCACGTACCGCGCTGTCCGACGCCCGGCTCTACCTCTGCACGGACGCCCGCAGGAAGCAGGGGGACCTCCCCGACTTCCTCGACGCCGTGCTGGCGTCCGGCGTGGACATCGTGCAGCTGCGCGACAAGGGCATGGAGGCGGCCGAGGAGCTGGAACACCTCCAGGTCTTCGCCGAGGCGAGCCGGCGCCACGGCGTCCTGCTGGCGGTGAACGACCGCGCCGACGTGGCCCACGCCATCGGCTCCGACGTGCTGCACCTGGGCCAGGGTGACCTCCCGGTCCCCGCCGCCCGCGCCGTTCTGGGCGAGGTGCCGCTCATCGGCAGGTCCACCCACGCGGAGGCGGAGGTCGACGCGGCGGTGGCGGAGCCGGGGGTCGACTACTTCTGTACGGGTCCGTGCTGGCCCACCCCGACCAAGCCGGGCCGCCACGCGCCCGGCCTCGGCCTGGTGCGGTACACGGCCGCCCTGGCCACCGACCGCCCCTGGTTCGCGATCGGCGGCATCGACGCGGGCAACCTCGACCAGGTGCTGGACGCGGGTGCCCGCCGGGTGGTCGTCGTACGGGCGATCACGGAGGCCGACGACCCGGCGGCGGCGACGGCCTCGCTCGCCGAGCGGGTGCGCGAGCGCTCGCGCTGACCGGCGGTTCGTCTCCGCGCGCGGCCTCCCTGGTGTCCGAGGCGTGGGACCGGGACCGGCAAACCGGTCAAATGTCCCCCACTCGCTTGGGGGACGCCCACACCCTCGATAACCTGCACGTATGGCCTTCGGTACACCTTCGACCAGAACAGATCACGCACCGACCGTGCGCGATCTGCTCGCCGCGGGCGAGACCACCTATTCGTTCGAGTTCTGGGCGCCCAAGACGGAGAAGGGCGAGCGGAACCTCTGGAACGCGCTGCGCCGGGTCGAGGCGGTGGCCCCCAGCTTCGTGTCGGTGACGTACGGCGCGGGCGGCTCCACCCGGGCCGGCACGGTCAAGGCCACCGAGCGGATCGCGGCCGACACGACCCTCACCCCGGTCGCCCACCTCACGGCCGTCGGCCAGTCCGTCGCCGAACTGCGCAACATGATCGGGCAGTACGCCGACGCCGGGATCCGCAACATCCTCGCCGTACGGGGCGATCCGCCCGGCGACCCCATGGGCGAGTGGGTCAAGCACCCGCAGGGCGTGCGGTACGCGGCCGAACTGGTGCGCCTGATCAAGGAGTCGGGCGACTTCTGCGTCGGCGTCGCGGCCTTCCCCGAGATGCACCCGCGGTCCTCCGACTGGGACACGGACATCCGCCACTTCGTGGACAAGTGCCGGGCCGGCGCCGACTACGCGATCACTCAGATGTTCTTCGAACCTGACGGATATCTCCACCTTCGTGACCGGGTCGAGTCCGCCGGTTGCGCAACTCCGATCATTCCGGAAATCATGCCGGTCACGAGCGTGCGGATGCTGGAGCGGCTGCCCCAGCTCAGCACCGCGGCCGTGCCGTCCGGGCTGAAAGAGCGGATCCTCGCCGTCAAGGACGATCCGGCCGCTGTACGCTCCATTGGCATCGAGTTCGCGACGGAGTTCTGCGCGGGACTGCTCGCCGAGGGTGTCCCCGGACTGCACTTCATTACACTCAACAACTCCACGGCGACGCTCGAAATCTACGAGAATCTCGGACTGCGCGAGCAGTCGTGACCGGCCGCAACCGCCCTGTCCCGGGGCGGTGGCCGCAGGAGAGGGGCGGGCATGGGCTGGACGGTCCTCTACATCGCATTCGGAATCGTGGCGCTGTGGCTGCTGGGTGAGGTGCTGCTCCAGTACAAGGCGCGGCTGCGCTGGCGTCTGCTCGCCTTCACCGGGTTCATGGGTGTGGTGCTGGGTGTCCTGATGCCGTCCGTCTTCGTCATCGCGCTCGGCGCGATCGCGTTCGCCGTCGGACAGGCGTACGTGACGCTCTCCTTCCGCCGCGGCTTCTCGACCGGCTGGGCGCTGGGCGGCAGCCCGGGAGCCAGCCGCCGGCGCAAGGCGGTCGGCGGGGGCGAGCAGGAGCCCACACTCCAGGTCTCGGACCTGGAGTACGAACCGGCCATGGCAGGGCCCGCCATGGACGTGCCGATCGACGCCGCGATGACGGCGACGATGGGGGCGGTGTACGAACCGCAGCCGCTGCCCGACGACACCGGGCAGTACGGCGTCTACAAGGACGACCAGGCGCAGCAGAACCCGTACGGCGAGGCGTTCGACGCCTTCGCCGGATACGGGCAGGCCGCGCCCGAGCAGCCGTACGCGGCGCAGGACCCCTACGCCGACCCGAACGCGTACGGCACCGGCCAGGGCGTCTACGCGGCCCAGGACACCGGCCAGGGCGTCGGTCAGGGCGCCGGCCAGGACACCTACGCGCAGTACGGCTACGGCACCGACCAGCCGTACGCGGCCTACTCCGACCCGTACATCGGCACGGCCGACGGCGGCGGGCAGCAGGGGGCGTACGACAACTACGGCGGCCAGCAGCAGTACGCGGACCCCTACGCCGCCCAGCAGCAGTACAGCGCCGACACCCCGCCCGGCGGGGTCTGGGTCCCGCAGCAGCGCGAGGGCGACCACCAGGTCCCGCCGATGCCGCAGGAGCAGCCGCACGACTACGGCTACGACCCCGGCTACAACAACAACGAGCAGCAGTACCGGTACTGACCGGCCGGTACCGGTAGAGGTAGAGGTAGAGGTAGAGGTACCGGTAGCGGTACGGACCGGCTACCGCGAGCCGCGGAAGTCCGCCCCCTCCACGATCAGACCGGCGACCAGCGCGCCCGACATCCCCGCGTGGGCGAGGCCGCCCCCGGGATGCGCCCAGCCGCCCGCCCGGTGGAGCCCGGTCAGCGCGGTGCTGTTCGCCGGATACAGGAAGTGCCCGTCCGCCCCGGCCAGCGCCGGCGCCGGCACCGCACCGCCCACCGCCCCCGTTTCCTCCGCCGTGTCGGCGGGCGTCCGTGTCTCGCGCCACGCCACCCGCCCGGCCAGCCCGGGCACGGCCGCCTCCGCCGCCGTGACCAGCGCGTCGGCGTACCGCTCCCGCAAGGCGGTGTCCGTCCAGTCGACCGGGCCCTGCGCGGCGACGGTCGCCGTGACCGTCACCGCCTCGTGGTCCGCGTCGGGCCGCGTCGCCGGGTCGTCGGGACGCAGCACC
>NZ_WWJY01000432.1 GCF_009865405.1 Streptomyces sp. SID3212
GATGAAGTCGCCCTTCTCGTTGATGCCGGAGAACTCCACGATGTCCGCGTACCGCTCGCGGATCTGGTCGCGGCTCATGCCCATGGCCAGACCGCCGAGGATGACGTTGCGCTCGCCCGTGAGGTCGCCCATCAGCGCCGCGTTGACGCCGAGGAGGGAGGGCTGGCCCTCGGTGTGGATCCGGCCCTGCGTCGGCGGCAGCAGCCCGGCGATGGCCTTGAGCAGGGTCGACTTGCCGGAGCCGTTGGAGCCGATGAGGCCGATGGCCTCGCCCTTGTACGCGACGAAGCTGACGCCCTTGACGGCGTGCACCTCGCGGACGCCGGGGGCGGCGCGGCGGGAGGCGATACGGCTGAGGGCGGAGGTCGCGGAGCCCTTGCCGCCCTTGGTGCCGTGGACCTTGTACGTGATGTGGACACCGTCGACGATCACGGTGGGGGTGGGCTCGGGGGCGGGGGGTCCGGAGGCGGGGGCGGCCCGCGTCTCGGCCTTGGTCAGGTCGGCCTTGGTCAGGTCGGCCTGGGCCGGCTCGGTCTTGGTCTTGGTGAGGTCAGCCACGTCCGTACTCCTCCTCTGCCTTCCAGAAGTAGACGAATCCACCGACCCCGACCACCACCGCCCAGCCGAGCGCGATGGCCCAGACGTGGTCGGGCAGCTTGTCGGAGCCGAAGCTGTCGATGAGGGCGAAGCGCATCAGGTCGATGTAGACGGCGGCGGGGTTCCACTGGAGGAGCAGCGCCACCGAGTGCGGCAGCTTCCCGGACACCTTGTCGATGCTGTACATCACGCCCGAGACGTACATCCAGGTACGCAGCAGGAAGGGCGTCAGCTGGGCGATGTCCGGCGTCTTGGCGCCGAGCCTGGCCATGATCATCGAGAGTCCGGCGAGGAACACCGACTGGAGCACCAGCGCGGGCGCCGCCAGCAGCCAGCTGAGCGACGGGTACTGCCCGAAGCAGACCAGGATCGCGGCCAGCGCGGCCATCGAGAAGAGCAGCTGCTGGAGCTGCTGGAGCGCGAAGGCCAGGGGCAGGGAGGCGCGGGGGAAGTGCAGGGCCCTGACGAGGCCCAGGTTCCCGGAGATCGCCCGGGTGCCCGAGGTGATCGCGCTGGACGTGAAGGTCCAGATGAAGACGCCGGTGACCAGGAACGGGATGTAGTCCGGCACGCCGTGCTTGGTGTTCAGCAGGACGCCGAAGATGAAGTAGTAGACCGTCGCGTTCAGCAGCGGGGTCATGATCTGCCAGACCTGGCCGAGTTTCGCCTGGCTGTACTGGGACATCAGCCGCGCGGTGGCGAACGCGGTGATGAAATGACGGCGCGACCAGAGCTGGCGGACGTACGCGGGAAGTGAGGGGCGCGCTCCGCTCACGGTCAGGCCGTGGCGGGCGGCGAGGGCGGCCAGGTCCGTACCGGGCGGCAGGAGACCGGTTCCGACCTGGGCGTTCTCGCCCTTCCGGTCGGGGTCCTGTCCGGGGTTCGGCGTGGTGGGGGAGATCGTCTGGCTCACAGGTACCGCTTTCGACGGTGGCTGGGTCGACGCAGGCGATGGAACGGGTCCGTATCGTCGCAACGTCGATGCTAGGACGATTTTCCGACGGAACGCAACCGTAGCGTCGTGACGCCTTGGTCAAGCTATGCTCAACTCATGACCACGGATCCGCGCATTTCACGCCGCGTACCCGCGGGAGCCGCCGTGCTCCGGGAGGACGTGACCGACGCCATCCGCGCCGCGGTGTTCGAGGAACTGGCCGCGGTCGGGTTCGCCCGGATGTCGATCGAGGGCATCGCGCGGCGGGCCGGGGTCGGCAAGACCGCCGTGTACCGCCGGTGGAAGTCGAAGCTGGCGCTCGTGCTGGACCTGCTGTCCGTCTTCGCCGCGCAGGGCCTGCCCGCGCCGGCCACGGGGTCGCTCTACGGGGACGTACGGGCGCTGCTGGAGGTCGCCTCGCACGCGTTGCGCCATCCGGTGGCCTCGCAGGTCATCCCGGACCTGCTGGTGGAGGCGGCGCGCCACCCGGAGATCTCCGACGCGATCAAGACGGCGCTGCTGGACGGCCAGCAGGGGATCGCGGCGGTGATCGTGCGGGAGGCGGTGGAGCGCGGGGAACTGCCGGAGGGCACGGACCCGGACCGGGCGCTGGACCTGACCGTGGGGCCGCTGTACTGGCGGCTCGTGGTGGTCAGGAACGACCTGCCCAAGGGGTATCTGGACATGCTGGCGGCGTCGGCGGTGGCCGCGCTCAAGGGCGGCGCGTAGGCCCCGCCCGGGGGATCGGGGGATCGGAACCGGATCGGGGCGCCTCAGTCACATCAGGGAAGACCGCGTCAGGAAGACCGCGTCAGGAAGACGCGGCGCACCACCCGTTCCGCCGCTCCGGCGTCCGCGTACGGGCAGAAGCGGGCCCGGAACGCCGTCCTGAGCTGGGTGGAGCGCGAGCCCCGCCAGTGGTCCGTGGCGAAGATGTCGATCAGCTCGTCCTCGGTACGGGCCACCGCGCCCGGCGGGAACGCGCGCAGGTCCATGGTGGTGCCCCGGACGGCCTCGAAGACCTGGCGGTCGGCGTGGAGCAGGACGATCGGCCGGTCCAGGTGCGCGTAGTCGAACATCAGCGGCGCGTGGTCCGTGATCAGGGCGTCCGAGACCAGACAGAGGACTTCGGCGGACGGGTGGCCGGACACGTCCATGATCCGGGGGTGCGGCGCGGCGGGAGCCACCCGGGTCAGGACGACGTGACGCGGGCCCAGGGACCGGGCGAGGCGTTCCAGGTCCGGGGACGGCGTCTGCGCGCGGCGGTGGTCGCGGTGCGCGGGGGCGTACAGGACCGTGGTGAAGCCCTCCGGGATGCCCAGGGACTCCCTCAGGCCCGGCACGTCCGCCGGGGCGTGGAGCGTGTCGTGGCGGGGGTGGCCGTATTCGAGGGTGGTCGCGGCGGAGGGGTACGCCTTCTCGTGGGTCAGGGTCGCGTGGCGGTTGGCCGAGAGCGTGTAGTCCCACCGGGCCGCGTCCCGGAGGAGCCGGGGGAGGTCCGCGGGGACGGCCGGGCGGTCCGCCAGGTCCAGGCCGACGGACCCGAGCGGGGTGCCGCGGTGGGTCTGGAGGAGCGTCTGGCCGGGGCGTTTGACCAGCCGGGCGTCGAAGAGGGTGTTGCTGGTGAGGTACGCGGACCGGGCCAGCGCGGTCCAGTACGCGAAGGAGCCGGGGTCGGTGAGCCAGGACGTACGGATGCCCGGCGCCAGTTCGCGTACCTTCCGCTCGATCGCGGCGGGATCGCCACCGGGGCCGTACGTGGCGAAGGCGGCGCGGTCGGCGCGCAGCGGGAGCCGGCGCTGGACGGCGTAGTGGAGGCGCAGGGCCACCGCGCGCACGGCGCGGCGCACGGC
>NZ_WWJY01000433.1 GCF_009865405.1 Streptomyces sp. SID3212
GCCACGACCGCGACCGCGACCACGACCACGACCACGACGGCGAACACGGCCGGGAACACGGCGCCCAACGCGGCCCGCTGTGCCGGACCGAACGCGGCGGCCCTCTGCGCCCAGCCCGGCGATCTCCTGGACGTGACGCTGGATCAGCTCCACCCCACCCAGCCGGCCATCGGCTTCGACCAGATCTACTACAAGCTCGGCCGCTACAGCAGCCCCAAGGACGAGCAGGCCGGCGACCTCAACAAGCGCTTCGACGACTGGTGCGAGACCAACGGCCAGGAAGAGGCCGCCTCCGCCGGGCCCGGCGCCCGGATCTCCGACCCGTCGAGCTTCACCTGCACGGTCGCGGTCGGCGACGAGACGCCCGACACGCTCGCCCAGATGAAGACGGTCGTGGTCGGCCCCGGCGGCGCGCTCTACCTCACCGACGGGCACCACACCCTGACGTCCTTCCTGGAGACGCCCGACGGCGGCCCGAAGACGCACATCCGCCTGCTGGTCACGGGCAACCTGAGCACGCTGTCCACCGCCGCGTTCTGGAAGACCATGCAGGACAACAAATGGGTCTGGTTGCGGGACGAGAAGAACGACCCGATCACCGTGGACCAGCTCCCCACCCGCCTCGGCCTGGCGTCCTTCCACGACGACCCGTACCGGAGTCTCGTCTACCTCACCCGTGACATCGGCTACCAGGCTCCGGCCGAGGCCGCCGAGTACCTGGAGTTCTCCTGGGGCACCTGGCTGCGCGGGCGCCTGGACCTCGCCTCGTATGACCTCCGCGACCCGGCGTCGTACCTCTCCGCCGTCCGGACCGCCTCCGAGGCCATGTCCGCGACGCCCGGCGACACGGAGATCACCCCCGGGCTGACTGCCGACCAGGCGGGCCGGATGGCCGAGTGGAACGACGGGAAGAAGCCGACCGGCGGGGAGTTCGCCAAGCTGGGCCTCCCCATCTCGGACAAGAAGCCCGGCAAGCTCGCCTTCGCGCTGGACTACCGGGCCAAGGTCGCCGTCCCGCCCGCCTGCACGAAGACGCTGACCGGCGTGTACACCGGACCGCTGGTGGTCGCCTCCGGCGTCACCTGCCTCGACCGCACCCGGCTGACCGGCCCCGTCGTGGTCCGCGCGGGCGCCTCGCTGGTGTCCAGGGGCGCGGACATCACCGGTCCTGTCCAGGCGGTGGGTGCCCGTACGGTCAGTCTGTGCGGTACGCGGCTGACCGGGCCGCTGTCCGTCGTGAACACGAAGGACCGGCTGACGCTGTCGGGACCGGGCTGCACCGCGAACGCCCTGAACGGGCCGGTCCAGCTGGTCGGCAACCCGGTCGAGGCGCCGGCGCCGACTCTGCTCCCGTAGCGGGTCGGGGCTCGTCCCGCAAAGGGTCGGGCCGGCCGGACCATCCCCGGCCGGCCCGGCACCCAGCTTGACCCGCGCCGCCCGGCCGCGTCCAATTCACTGGGCGCGGCCGGGCGGCGCCGCTAGCATCGGTGTCATGTTCGCCCCCTACTTCTTCGTCTGATTCCGGACCCGCACCCCAGGTCCGAAGAATCCACCCGCCATCAGGGGATGAAGAAGCATGCGCGAACGCGCCCAACTCGCGATGAAGGACGTCTCGAAGGGGTACGGCGACCGGCCGGTCCTCGACCAGGTGTCGCTGACCGTTCGGCCCGGCGAGAAGGCCGGGATCATCGGGGAGAACGGCTCCGGGAAGTCCACGCTGCTCCGGCTGCTCGCCGGGGTGGAGCGGCCGGACGACGGCGAGATCACGGTTCGTTTCCCGGGTGGGGTGGGCCATCTCACCCAGACCCTCGACCTCACCCAGACCCTCGACCTCTCCCGGCCCTTGGGCCGGGACCGTGTCGTGCAGGACGCCGTCGACGCCGCCCTCGCCGGCCTGCGCGACCTGGAAGGGCGGCTGCGCGCCGCCGAGGCGGCCCTCGGGTCGGCCGGACCCTCCGAACTGGCCGCGTACGGCGACCTGTTGACGGCGCACGAGGAACGCGACGGCTACCGGGCCGAGGCCCGCGTCGACAGCGCCCTGCACGCGCTGGGGCTCGCCCGCGTGACCCGCGACCGCCCGCTGGACTCGCTGTCCGGCGGCGAGCGGTCACGGCTGGCCCTCGCCTGCGTCCTGGCGCCCGCGCCGGAGCTGCTGCTCCTGGACGAGCCCACCAACCACCTGGACCTCCGGGCCACGACCTGGCTGGAGGACCGGCTCAGGTCGCACCGGGGGACGGTCCTGGCGGTCACGCACGACCGTGTGTTCCTGGAGCGGATCGCGACCACGATCCTGGAGGTCGACCGCGACACCAGGGCTGTGACGCGGTACGGCGACGGCTGGGCCGGCTATCGCACGGCGAAGGCCGCCGCCCGCCGCCGCCGGGTCCAGGACCACGAAGAGTGGGTCGCCGAGGTGTCCCGTACGGAAGAACAGGTCGCTGCGGCGGGACAGCGGCTGGCGGGCACCGGCAAGGATCCGGGCCAGGGCTTCGGCAAGCACCGCCGCTCACACGAGACGAAACTGTCGGGGCAGGTGAGGGCCGCCAGGGAGCGGCTGTGGCGGCTGCGCCGGGAGCCGGTGCCCGCGCCGCCGGAACCGCTGCGGTTCGCGGCGGCCGTGCGCGCGGGCCCCGACCCGGTGGTGGTCGGCGAGACACTCGTCTCGCTCGAACGAGTGACGGTCGGCGACCGGCTGCGGGTGGACGCGCTGCGGATCGGGGCGGGCGAACGGTTGTTGGTGACCGGTCCGAACGGCGCGGGGAAGACCACGCTGCTGCGTGTCCTGGCGGGTGAGCTGCGGCACGACTCCGGGACGGTGCTCCGGTCGGGACGGGTCCGCAGGGGCGGGATCGGTTATCTGCCGCAGGAGTTGCCCGCCACAGCGTCTCCGCTGCCGCTGCTGTCGGCGTTCGCGGCGGGCCGGCCGGGGGCCCCGGACGAATACGAGGCCGAACTGCTCTCTCTGGGTCTGTTCCGCGAGACGGATCTACGGGTCCCGGTCACCGCACTCTCGATCGGCCAGCGGCGGCGCCTGGAACTGGCCCGCCTGGTGAGCCGTCCCGCCGAACTGCTGATCCTGGACGAGCCGACCAACCATGTGGCGCTGAGCCTGGTGGAGGAACTGGAGGAGGCGCTGGTGCCGTACGCGGGCGCGGTGGTGGTGGTCTCCCACGACCGGCGCTTCCGGGAGTCCTTCGAGGGCACGCACCTGGAACTGCGTTCGGGGCGCGTCTCGGAGACTGCGCGGGTAGGCGACTGAGCGGGGGCGAGTACGGGAGCGGGGAGGGTGCAGGAGCGGGGCGGGTGCGAGGCGGGTGCAGGAGCGGGGCG
>NZ_WWJY01000434.1 GCF_009865405.1 Streptomyces sp. SID3212
GGACGTAAAGCGTGTTTTGTGGCGCATGACTCCGGTGAACTGGACGTGTTCCTGAGGCGCCGTAAAACATGCAGTCCGGACATACGTACCTCCGGAGGCCCCGCCCCCCGTCACCACGACAAACCCAGCCCGTCCGGCGATTGAGGACATCAGTAAGCCGCGCCCGAGCACCGGGCAGAGGCCACAACCAAGCCCGTCCGGCGATTGAGGACAACAGCACGCCGCGCCCACCACCCCGCCGCCACCACCGTCACCGCGCCAACACCCGCCGCACCCGCCGCTTCACGCGCACAAGCAGAGGGGCCCCCGCCCCCTCCCGCAGCACCGGCGGCGAGCCGTCCGCCATCGTCAGGGACAGCGAAAGCTCCGTCTCCTTCGTCCAGCCGCAGCTGATGACCCTCGCCTTCACCTCCCAACGCCCAGCGTTACGCCCCGCGTTGATCGCCTCCGGCGCCAGACGGGCCACCGTGCGATGGACCACCCGAAACGCACCCGGCGCACCCGACGCACCCGGCGCACCCGAGGCACCCGGCGCCAAAGGCGCCAAAGGCGCCAACGGCGCCACCGCCACCCGCTCCACCGTCACCGTCGCCGGCAGCACGAACTCCTCGCCCCCACCCCCCCGTCGCCGCACCAACACATCCATCCGCGCCGACTTCAACCGCGCGGTCACGTCCAGAACCTCGGCGGACACCCCCGTCACCGGAGGCGACAGCGAGTCCCCGCCCTCCGTATGCAGGAACGTCAACGGCCCGTCCGCGCCGAACAGTTCGCCCGTCGCCGTGATCTCCAGCTCCCCGGTCACCCGCGCCGACGCCTTCACCCGTACCGCCGACTCCCAGCGCGCCAGCTCCCGTACCGCGTCGGGCCGGTCCTGTTCGACCAGGGCGACCACCGCCCGCTGCGGCGCCGCCAGCCCCGCCGCCACCCCCGGCGCGAAGCGTTCGGCGAGGGCGGACCGTACCTCCGCGAAGAACTCGTCGCGCCACGCGGCCGGCGCGTCGCGGTAGCGCGGTGCGGTCAGGCGCCCGACCATCTCCACCCGCAGCCAGCGCCGGTGCAACCGGTCCCGCAGCGCGCCCGGCTCGGTGTGCGCGTCCACGATGTCGAGCGCCTCGCGGAGGTTGCCGAAGTACCCGGCCGGGTCGAAGGGCCGGAAGCCCGCGTTCGACGCGTCGGGGCGGGCGACGTGGAAGTAGCAGACGTAGTCGGAGAGGACCGAGATCCGCTCGGCGAGGAAGTACGCCGCCGTCACGAAGACATGGTCCTCCAGGCGCCGCTTGCCCTCGGGGAAGCGCAGCCCGTGGTCCATCAGGAACGACCTGCGGAACATCTTGTGCGGGGTGAGGCTGTCGATCAGCGGAGCCGTCGCGAGCGTCGCCCGCGGATGGTTGCGCCGGAACAGCTCCTTCGGGACCCCGCGCCCCCGGCCCGCCATCTTGCCGATGACGACGTCCGCGTCGTTCTCCTTGGCGTACGCGTAGAGGCGCTGGAGCGCCTCGTCCCCGAACCAGTCGTCGTTGTCGGCGAACTGCACGTACTCGCCGCGCGCGCGTTCGATCCCGATGTTGCGGGGGCGCGACGGCCACCCCGAGTTGGGGATGTGGACGACGCTGATGTGCGCGTGCGCGGCGGCCAGCGCGTCGAGCCGCTCGCCGGTGCCGTCCGTGGACCCGTCGTCGACGAAGATCACCTCGAACTCACCTGCGGCCATGGTCTGTCGCAGTAAGGAAGCGATCAGTTCCTCGATGTGGACGCCCGGGTCGTAGACGGGGACCACCACACTCACCTTGGGGGTACTCATGCGTGCCTCTCGGGAGAAGACCCCAACTCTGCCCGAAGCTGCCCACAGTCGCGAATCAGGCGACTTGTCCGACCTTGATCCGCCCCGGATCCCCGCAGCCCGATGATCTTGACGGGTCTCGGACATTTCGCGCGCGTCAAGGCAGTGTCCTAAACACAAGTCACTCGGTTAGATGAGTGTGGACACCAGAACGCCCCGGCCCGGGTTCGACGATCAGCCCCCGCTGAGCATGCTCAAGGTGGATTCCGATCCCGCGCAGGTCATCGTGAACCACGCCAGCTTCCGGGTGAAGCTCGCATCGCCCCAGCGCGCCGCCGTCGTCCGTACCCTCACGGACACCGCGCGCATCCCCGCCATGAGCGGCGCCCCCGCCGCCGGCGGCGCGCGCCGTCGTGCGCCCGTCGTGTGGAGCGGCAGGTCCGAGCCCGGAGACCCGGGAGCGACCGGACTCCTCCAGGCCGTACGGAACTCCACCGCGGCCAGGACCTCCGCGGCCGTACGCGCGGGCGGCACCTACGAACCCGTACCCGAAGGGGGGTACGAGAGGCACGACGCGGGCGCCACGCAGGTCATCCCCCGCATCGACCTGGACGACGACGCCACGACCCTGACGCCCGTCGTGGGCGGGCGCGGAGGCGCGGGCGGCCGGCCCGGCGGCGGGCGCCCGGGACCGCTCCTGCCGCCCATGCGGCAGGCGGTCGGCGCCTACGACGCGCCGTCCGAAGACGATCTCTCCGACCGGGAGTTGTCCGACCGGGAACTGTCCGGGCAGGGGTTGTCCGGGCAGGGGTTGTACGACGACCTCGACCCGGACGACGACCGCCCGCGCGCCCAGCGCCACGGCGCCGACACCGTCCGGCACGCGTACTACCCCGGCCGCCGGATGAACCTCGGCGTGGTGCTGCTCCCGCTCCGCGTCTTCCTCGGCTTCATCTCGATCTACGCGGGCATGGGCAAGCTGTGCGACCCCGTCTACTTCGACGGCGGCGAGCGCGGCTCGATGGTCAAGTGGCTGCACTCGCTGCACCCGTGGGCGCTCGCGGAGCCGCTCAGGGACTTCGCGCTCTCGCACCCGGTGGGCGCGGGCCTCAGCATCGCGTTCCTCCAGATCGTCGTCGGCGTCCTGACCGTCCTCGGCCTGTGGCAGCGGGTCGCGGCGTCCTTCGGCGCGGTGCTCTCGGCGGCGCTGCTGCTGACCGTCAGCTGGCGGACCGTACCGGCGTACGACGCGCCCGACATCATCTACCTCGCCGCCTGGTCGCCGCTGATCATCGCGGGCGCGCCCGTCTACTCGGTGGACGGCCGCCTCGCGGGCGAGGCCTGGCGCAGGCTCGGCCCGCGCTCGGAGATCTGGGACCTGCGGCGGCGCGTGCTGCGCCGGGGCGCGGTCCTCGCGTCCGTGGTGATCGGCCTGACGTTCCTGATCGGTTCGGTGCTCGGCGGGGCCGTACGGTCCTCGGACATGGTCACCGTGCCGGGTCCGAACGACGACCCGGTGAACCAGCTGCCCGGCGTCCCGCTCCCGCGCGAGTCCAGCGGCCGCGCCAGCGCGTCGGGCAGCCCGTCGGGCGACGGCCGTACGTCGGGGAAGCCGGCGGAGCCGTCGGCGACCCGCTCCAGCGCCCCGGCGGCGCGGGAGTCCGCACCGGCGCGCACTCCGGCGCGGGAGAC
>NZ_WWJY01000042.1 GCF_009865405.1 Streptomyces sp. SID3212
GGCCCGCCCCGGCATCGGGGTGTCGGCCGCCGCCCGGGAGCTGCACCTCGCGAACAACTCCGTATCGACCCTGGTCAACCAGCTCAGCGGGGCCGGCTACCTGCGGCGCGAGACCGACCCGGACGACCGGCGCTCCGCCGTCCTGCTGCCCACCCCCGAGGCCACGGAACGGCTCGCCGCCTGGGCGTCGCGGCGCGGCGCGCTGATGCGGGAACAGCTGGCGCGGCTGACCGTGGAGGACAGAGCGGCCCTCGCGGCGGCCGTCCCCGCACTGAACAGACTCGCCCGGAACCTGCACGACGAGTACGGAGAGGGGGAGCGCGCATGACCGAGGAGCGCACGGCGGAGAAGCGGACCGACGCCGTCACCTGCACCGGGCTCGACTACGCCTTCAACGAGACGAAGGCCGTCGACAACCTGGACCTGTCGGTCCGCGCCGGCGAGGTCTTCGGGCTGCTCGGCCCGAACGGCGCCGGCAAGACCACCGCGATCCGCTGCGTCACCACCCTGCTCCCCGTCCCCGCCGGCATGGTCCGGGTCTTCGGCCACGACGCGGCGAAGGAGCGCATGGCCGTACGCCGCCTGCTCGGCTACGTACCGCAGCAGCTCTCCGCCGACGCGACGCTGACCGGCCGGGAGAACGTCACCCTGTTCGCCCGCGTCTTCGACGTCCCCCGCCGGGAGCGCGCCGAACGGGTCGCGCAGGCCCTCGCGGCCGTCGACCTCACCGACGCGGCGGACCGGATGGCCAAGACGTACTCCGGCGGCATGATCCGCCGTCTCGAACTGGCCCAGGCGCTCGTCAGCGCACCCCGCCTGCTGATGCTGGACGAGCCGACGATCGGCCTGGACCCGATCGCCCGTACCAGCGTGTGGGAGCACATCAACGCCGTACGGAAGGCGACCGGCATGACCGTTCTTGTCACCACCCACTACATGGACGAGGCCGAGCAGTACTGCGACCGGATCGCCCTCATGCACCACGGCCGGATCCGGGGCCTCGGCACCCCCGGCGAGCTGCGCGGCGAACTGCGCGACAGGCGCGTGGCCGCCGGCACCGCCACCGGGAAGGACCCGCTCCCGACCCTGGAGGACGTCTTCCGCGACGTGGCGGGCAGCGGCCTGGACGAGGAGGGAGGGGACTTCCGTGATGTCCGTACGACCCGGCGCACCGCCTCCCGAGTCGGCTGACGGCACGTCGGCCGACGGCCGGGGCGGCGGCGCGAACGGCGGTCCGGGCAGTGGTCCGGGCAGCGCCCCGGCCCCCGGGAGCAAGCCCGACCTCAGCAAGCTCAACCTGCTTCTCGTCCCGCCGCGCCCCCGCACCGGCTGGCGGGTCCTGCTCGCCCGGGTCGCCGCGATGTGCGCGGTCGAACTCCAGAAACTCCGCCACGACCGGACCGAGCTGTACACGCGCGCGGTCCAGCCCGCCCTGTGGCTGCTGATCTTCGGCGAGACCTTCACCCGTATCCACGCGATTCCGACAGGCAACACGCCGTACCTGGACTTCCTGGCGCCCGGCATCATCGCCCAGTCCGCGATGTTCATCGCGATCTTCTACGGGATCATGATCATCTGGGAGCGGGACGCCGGTGTCCTCACCAAACTGCTCGTCACCCCCACCCCCAGATCCGCCCTGATCACCGGCAAGGCGTTCGCCGCCGGGGTGAAGGCGCTGATCCAGGCGGTCGTCGTGATCGTCATCGCGGCGGCGCTCGGCGTCGGCCTGACCTGGAACCCGCTGCGGCTGCTCGGGGTGGCGGTGGTGGTGATCCTCGGCTCGGCCTTCTTCGCCTGCCTGTCGATGACGATCGCGGGGATCGTGCTGACCCGTGACCGGCTGATGGGCGTCGGCCAGGCCATCACGATGCCGCTGTTCTTCGCCTCGAACGCCCTGTACCCGGTGGCGATCATGCCCGGCTGGCTCCAGGTGATCAGCCGGATCAACCCGCTGAGCTACCAGGTCGACGCCCTGAGAGGCCTGTTGCTCGGCACGTCGTCCCACCATCTGCTGCTGGACTTCGGGGTGTTGGCGTTCGCCGCCGCCCTGGGCGTCGCGGCGGCCTCCTCGCTGCTGGGCCGCCTCGCGCGATAGGGTCGGCGACCCTCGGCGGGGGGAGGGACGGCACATGGCGGCGAGGGTCAGGTACGACCAGCGGGTGCTGGCACTGATAGAGGTACGCGGCGGTTCCCGGGACTGGACGGAGGCCGAGCGGGTCTTCGAGGCGCACGGCTGGCCGGTCGTCGGCCACGAACCGCGCGGGCAGGGGACGTCGGCGGGCATCCTGACCGCCGATCCGGCGGCGCGGGTGTACCGCGTCGAGATCCGGCTGTACGGAGCCTCCCGCCGGGCCGAGCGGGGCGCGACCTGGCAGGTGCGGAACGCGGCGCGGACGGCGCAGCTGGAGATGTACGTACGGCGGGCGGACCGGCTGGACCGCGACAGCGAGATGCTGTCGGAATGGCTGGCCTATTCGACGGCCCATCGTGCGGGACGGCTGTCCCGGGTGGCCCGGTGGTTGGCGCGGGCGGGAGTCTTCGACGCGGGGACGCAGGTGACCGGGGGGCCCGGGGAGGCGCTCCGGCTGGCCCGTGCGGCCCTGGGCGGCGGGGCGCGGCGGGCGGTGGCAGTACGGCCGATGGACGGGCGCTGGAAGCACCCTGCGCGGATGCGGCGGGAGAGGCAGTTCGACCGCCGGATGGCCGCGTTCACGATCGGCACGCTGGTCCTGGTGTCGAGCGTGGCCATCGCGGCGGAACATGCCGGTGGCGTCCGCTACTTCTGGGCGGGGGTGGCACTGCTCGCGGGGTGTGTCGCGCTGTCGGCCGGAGGGACCGTCGACCGGGGCCACCACCTGGGGAACACGGCGGGCGTGGCCGGCGCCATCGTGCTGCTCATCCTCGTCACCACGAGAGAGGGAGGCTTGACCGAGGCGGGCGGGATACGGCTGCTCTACGGGCTGACCCTCGTGACCGGACTGGGGCTGCTCGTACGGCAGTGGACCTGGGGCGAGTGGGCCACCTGGGGCGTTCCCCTGGCCGCCACGCTGGTGATCTCCAGTTTCGCGGGGGCCGGGTCCGTCCTGCACGCCCTCTACGCGGATGGTCTCCAGCTGACGCCGGGCGACCTCGACGTACCCCCGGCGTGGCAGTTCCTCTCGGCGCTCAAACTGGTCGCGCTCCTGCTGCCGGTCCTGCTGGTGCCCGCCGTGTGGGGCATCGCCAAGCACTACCACTACGTGGTGCCGGGTGAGCGTACCGGCGGGCTGATGTACGTCACGATCCTGGTGGTGTTCCTGGTGGCGGGCGGCAGCTTCGCCCTGGATTCGGCCGAGACCGCGGCCTCGCGTACGGAGAAAGCCGCCCGGCAGGGGCGGGAGGCCCCCCACTACTTCGGCGTCGAACCGGCCTGGACCTGCGTCGAACCCACCGTCCCGCTCGCCTCGCTCCCCGGTGAGGGACCCCGGCTCGACCCCGCCCGGCCCTATCTGGCCTTCGGCGTCGCGGGCGGCAACGCCGTGCTGTGGGACCGGCGTTCCGGCGGACCGCTCAAGGTCCCGGCGGGGAAGGTACGGCTGGTGCCGGCGGCGTCGGCGGAGGCGCGCTGCGGCCGTTAGTACGCCCGCTGGTACGCCTCCCGGAAGCCGTGCCGTACCGCCGTTCGGCCCTCGCGACGGCCGCGGGGAGGAATGGGTGTACACGCCGCTTTTCTCAAGCGCGCGCGGAGGGGGGAGGATGTACTCATGCAGCCTAGGAACATGTCCATGAGCGGCGTTGTCGACCTCGCCGCGGTGAAGGCGGCCGGTGAGGCCAAGGCGAAGGCGGAGCAGGCACGCGCCGAGGCCGCCCGCCACGGCGGGACCGCCGCCGTACCCCCCTCCAGCCTGGTGATCGACGTCGACGAGGCCGGCTTTGAACGCGATGTCCTCCAGCGCTCCTCCGAGGTCCCGGTCGTCATCGACTTCTGGGCCGAGTGGTGCGAGCCGTGCAAACAGCTCAGCCCGGTGCTGGAGCGCCTCGCGCACGAATACAACGGCCGTTTCGTCCTGGCGAAGATCGATGTCGACGCCAACCAGATGCTGATGCAGCAGTTCGGGATCCAGGGCATCCCCGCGGTCTTCGCGGTGGTCGCCGGGCAGGCGCTGCCCCTCTTCCAGGGCGCGGCCCCCGAGGCCCAGATCCGCGGCACGCTGGACCAGCTGATCCAGGTCGGCGAGGAGCGGTTCGGCCTGACCGGGATCGCCGTCGACGCGGACGCGGAGGGCGCGCGGGCGGCCGAGCCGGAGGACGTCGTACCGGTCGGACCGTACGACGCCCTGCTCGAAGCGGCCGTACAGGCCCTGGACGCCAACGACTTCGGCGGGGCGGCGCAGGCGTACCGCAACGTCCTCGCCGACGACCCCGGCAACACCGAGGCCAAGCTGGGCCTGGCCCAGGCCGAACTGCTCTCGCGCGTCCGGGACATGGACCCGCAGCGGGTGCGCGAGGACGCGGCGGCCAAGCCGGCGGACGTCCAGGCGCAGATCGCCGCGGCCGACCTGGACCTGGTCGGCGGGCATGTGGAGGACGCGTTCTCCCGGCTGGTCGAGACGGTCCGCCGGACGGCGGGCGACGACCGGGACGCCGCGCGCGTACGGCTGTTGGAGCTGTTCGAGGTCATCGGCGGGGACGATCCGCGGGTGACGGCGGCGCGGCAGGCGCTGGCGAGGGTGCTGTTCTGACGGCGCGGGATTCCGTACGGGATCCTTGTGCGGGCGCCCTTTCCGGCGCCCGGCATTCCGCATTCAGCCAATTCACACGTACAGCAGTCGCGTTTTGCTAAAACTTGGGGAACGCGGCTGCTGTTACTGCCAGTAAATCAACCGGCTTGCTCTGTCCGGTTTTTGGTGCCGATCCGCCCTTCTGTCGCCCGTGTTCGGGGCACCCTGAGTGGTGGGTCGGCGGCGGTGGGTGGCGGGCCGGTTATCTCGCCGTTACTAGCCAGTAACGAGCCCCCTTGTGTAGAGCTCGTGAATGCACGACGATCGGCGACGCTCGGTCCAATACCGCACCGGCACGGCAGCCAGCCGCGCCCGCCGGTCGAGGGTTCCCCGCCGAGTGGACCGGCGGCACCGCCGCCGGCCCGGACAGGGGGGTTCCTGCTCACGGGCAGGGCCTGTCCAGAGGTTGCGCGAAGGCGTGGCCAGTGGTTGTCGCTCGGGGGTGATCGCCGGAGAATCGGACGCGGCCCGCACGCACGCACGGTGCGGTTTGCGCACCCGATCCGGGCGCTCCCCTTCCCGAGGACGTAGCACTTCTCCCATCCCAGGACGGGCCAGACCCGATCCGGAGATGTACGTCCGAGAAGGAGGAAATACATGGAGTCCCCAGCCCAAGTCCGTGGCGGGACCAGATGGCGGCGGTTCGCCGTTGTCATGGTGCCGAGTGTGGCCGCCACGGCCGCGATCGGTGTCGCTCTCGCACAGGGCGCGCTCGCCGCGTCGTTCAGTGTGTCGGGGCAGAGTTTCAAAGTGAAGGCCTCCGAACTGGTCGGCCAGAACATGGTGCAGTACGGCGGTGTCGCCCCCGGTCCGAGGGGCAACCAGGCCGTCGTCGTCTCGGGCTTCAAGTCGGCCACGATCACCGACATGTGCCAGTCTGTGGTGACGCCGGACGTGCCGCTCCTGGGCACGATCACCCTGAAGTTGAAGGCGGGCTTCGGCGAGAAGAAGGTTCTCGCGGACAACCTGTACCTCGACGTCGCGTCACTGGATGTCGACAACGCCGTGTTCGACACCATGGAGATCGGGCTGCCGGCCAAGGATCTCCAGTCGCCCGGCAGGAGGGCCAACGAGAAGGAATCCTCGCCGGCCGCCCCCTACGGCTTCGGCCAGCAGGCGAAGACGGCAACGCTGACCGGAGTGAAGCAGACGGCGTGGGCCACCACGGCCGGCTCCTTCACCCTGCCGAACCTGAGCCTGCGGCTCAGTCGCGGTACCGACGAGTGCTTCACGGACGCTCCCTAGGCGTCCGCCCCGGGCGGGTCGGACCATCGCGGCGCTCGCCGGGTCGTTCGGCTCGCTCGGACCCTCCTCTGCACGTGACACCCTCCCAGGGAGCTGTATCCATGAAGGCCGAGTCCACAGAGTCCCGCGGATTCACCTACTGGCGGCTTCGGTTCCGAGCCTGGCGTGGTAGCCGCCCCTTCTGGGCAGGCCTGTTCACCCTCCTCGGCGGAATCCCGATCGCCTACTTCCCGTACGGGAATCTCAAGCTCGGCAACCTCACGCTGGCCATGTCCACCACGGCCGGGGCGGGTTCGCTGATCATCGGTGTCCTGCTGGTCACCCTGGGTCTGACGATGTGGTACCACAGCCTCGTCCGGGTGTTCTCCGGCGTGGCCGCGATCCTGCTGGCCCTGGTCTCGATCCCCATCTCCAACTTCGGCGGCTTCCTGCTCGGTTACCTCTCCGCGCTGGTGGGCGGCGGGCTCGCGCTCGCCTGGGTGCCTGTGAAGCACCCCGTGCCCGAGGAGCCGGAGGAGGAGCACTACGACGAGTTGGCGGAGCCGTACGACACCACCACACGGCACGACGAGTGGGCCCCGGAGCCCGGCGGCCCCCGTGACCCCCTCCTCCCCGCCCCGCGCGAAGGGGCGGAACCGAACGTGACGGAAACGACTGCCGAGGCCAATGGCGGGAGGAACAGTGCGGGGTGACCACGCGCAGTGGACCGCGGCCGGGGACGACGACCCCCGGGTGCGGAGGGGGCCGCGGCACGCGGCGCCCAAGAAGTCCCTCCTGAACAAGCTCCAGATACCCGCCGGCAAGGCGATGGCCCTGGCCGCGATGCCGACCGCGGTCTTCGTGGGCATGGGGCTCACCCCCCGGCTCGCGCTGGCCAGTGACAGTCAGGACATCCCCTTCCTGCCGGGGCCGTGCGTGACCCGTTCCGACGAGCCCGATCCCTCGGAGTCGCCGAGCGGATCGGCCTCGCCGTCGCCCTCCGCGTCGGAGTCCGCCGACCCGTCCGACCCGTCCGATCCGTCCGACCCTTCGGCGCCGGCACCGTCCGACAGCGGTACGGCCACCGCGCCGCAGCCGTCCGCGACTTCGGCCCCCGCGCCGCAGCCCCCG
>NZ_WWJY01000435.1 GCF_009865405.1 Streptomyces sp. SID3212
CGATGCGGTTGCCGACGACGGCCGCCGCGATCCCCGCCGCCAGCGCCGCCCCGGCCGTCTCGACGAGCCGTACGTCGGCGGGCCTGGCGCGGCCGACCGTGAAGCTGATCGCCGAGTCGCCCACCCAACCGCCCAGCGTGGCCCCGCAGTCGATGCTGACCAGATCGCCGTCGTGCAGCCGGTAGGTGTCCGGGATGCCGTGGACGATGGCGTCGTTGACCGACGTACAGATGACGGCGGGGTAGGGGAGGGGCGCCCAGGCGGGGTGATAGCCGAGGAAGGGCGAGTCGGCCCCCGCCTCGCGCAGCACGGCGCGGGCGGTCTCGTCCAGGTCGCGCAGCGGGACGCCGACGTCCGCCGCCTCCCGTACCGCCGTGAGTGCTTGTGCGACGACCCGGCCGGCGGCCCGCATGGACTCCAGGGACGCGTCGGACTTGATGTCCACCATTCCACGAGGTTACGTCCAAGAGGCCGCGCCCGGCCTGTCCTCCGCTCCTCTACGCCCCCGAGATCAGCCGGTCCACCGCCGGGGTGCCCGACGACCAGCCCCGGCCGCCCGTCACCGGAGGCAGGGGCATGGCGGCAGGCGCGGGCCCCGTCGGCGCGGCGGGCCAGACCTGGGCCGGGACCAGGCCGAGGCCCTCGGCGGTCGGCTGCGGAGCGGGGAGACCCCTGGCAGGCACGGGCATCTGCGCGAGCATCGGCTGCGGTACGGCCGGGGGCAGCGGGGCCGGGGTGACCTGGCGGCCGTACAGCACCTGCTCCATCCCGGAGATCAGGCGCCGCACCTCGTCCTCCTGCCGCACGACCAGCCGCAGGAACCGGCTGGACGATCCCACCTTGTTGCCGCACTCGCGCACCAGCACCCCGTGCTCCGCAAGCAGCCGGTCACGCAGCACCGCGCCGTCCACGCCCTCCGGGAGCCGTACGAACACGAAGTTGCCCTGCGAGGGGTACACCGTGAGTCCCGGCAACAGGGTGAGCCGGGCGATCATCGCCCGCCGGTCGCGCCGGGTCAGCTCCAGGCTCTCGGCGTACTCCCTGCGGTGCTCCTTCAACATGAACACCACATGCTCGGCAAAGGAGTTGAGGTTCCACTTGGGGAGCATCGAGCGGACCTTCCCGGCGAGCGACGGGTTGGCCACGAGATAGCCGAACCGGACGCCGTGCAGCCCGAAGTTCTTGCCGAGGCTGCGCAGGACGATCACATTGGTACGGAGCGGGGCCTCGTCCACGATGCTGGTCTCGCGCGCCGTGTCCGAGAACTCCAGGAACGACTCGTCCACGACGACCAGGTCCAAGTCCCGCAGAGAATCGCACAGGTAGAGGACCTGGGCCTTGGACAGCAGCCCGCCGTCCGGGTTGTTCGGGTTGCAGATGACGGCCGTACGGGAGCCCCGGTCCTGGACGAAACGGACAAAGGCCCGGGGGTCCAGCTGGAAGCCGTGCGCCTCCGGCAGCGGGAACATGTCGCAGCGCTTGCCGGTCTCCATCGGCTGGTCGGTCCACCGCCCGAAGGTCGGCACGGGCACCGCCAGCGAGTCGCGGACCAGCAAGTGGTCGATCCAGGTGATGAGTTCGGTGGAGCCGTTGCCCATGGCGACGGTCTGCGGGTTCAGGCCGAGGACCTGGCACAGCTCGGCGGTGATGGTGTCGGCGCCGCTCGGGTAGTAGGTCAGGATGTCGCGGATCCTCGCGCCCATGGCCTCGAACATCGCGGGGGTGGGGAAGTACGGGTTGCACGGGACGCAGAAGTCGGCGATCCCGCCCGCCGCTCCGCCGCCCGCCCGGTGGAGCATGGAGATCGACGGGCTGTGCGCGGTGGACGCACGGAAGAGTGCGGTGACATTGCCGGCCATGGCCTGCCTTCCCTGCCGGGGGCGGTCCACCGGGGATGTGCGGACCGCCCCTCTATACGGCCCTGAAAGCTGGGGTGTTCAGTGGTTGGCGGGGGTGGCGAGCGCGTAGTCTCGCGTCCGTGACCACCCTCGACGAAGTCGGCGAACTCGGCCGCGCCCGCTATGTCAGCCTCACCACCTACCGCAAGGACGGCACGGGTGTCGCCACCCCCGTTTGGCACGCCGTGGAGAACGGTGAGTTGTTCATCTGGACCAGGGACGACGCCTGGAAGGTCAAACGGATCCGCAACAACGGTCATGTGGTCCTGGCGGCCTGTGACGTGCGCGGACGCATCGCGCCCGGTGCGACCACACTCGAAGGCACGGCCCGGCTGCTGGACGTGTCCGAGAACAACCGGGTGCGCAAGCTCCTGACCCGTAAGTACACCTGGCAGTTCTGGGCGATCGACCGGCCGGCCCGGCTCTTCCGGCGCGGCAAGACCAAGACGGTCGGAATCGCCGTCACCTTCTGAGCAGCGGGGTCGGCACCGGCGTCGCCGCCGGCACCGGTGGCGGCCCTGGCGCGGTGTGGTGTGCCGATCACACCGCACCGTCCCGGAAAACTGCGCGTAGCCGTCCCGTAACACGGCTGCGGTCGAATGCCACCTGACCGCAGGGCAGGCACGGGGGGTCAGAACGGGGCAGCGATGACGGTGCATCAACTCCCGGCAGAAATAGGGGCGTTCGCTCGGTACTTGCGCGACTTGACGTCGTTGCTCGACCCGGGCGGCGGCTGGTACGGCGTGTTCAGACAGCGTGACCCCGACGGGCTGCGCGCCTGTTTCGACGGCGCCGAGATACCCCCGTGGGACGTCGTGGAGTCGCTGCTCCAGGACTTCGGCGCGGGCCGGGACGCCGAGCAGACGGCGGCGGAGGCGGCCCGCGCACGGCGCCTGCACGCGGCGTCCGCCGCCGCGTACGACCGGCGGGCCGGTGGCGAGGAAGCGCTGTCCGAGCGGCTGCGGCTGATGGTCCGCGAGCAGGCGTACGCCGTGGAGCGGGCCGACGAGCTGGTACGACAGCTCCGTACGACCCCGGAGGGCTCACCCGAGGGCGGGCAGCTGGCGCACGACCTCGCGTGGGTGCGCGACGACCACGCGCGCGCGTCCGCGCGCTGCGCCGAACTCCGCTCCCGGCTCACCGCCCTGACCACCCCGGGGCGCGGTGGACCGCCGCCGCGCCCGGTGGCGCCCGAGGGGTGGTTCCGCGCGGAGGAGTCACCGGCGGACGAGGAGTCCGTGTTCGGCACCCGCGACCCGGCCCCGGCCCGCTCCGGGCCCCG
>NZ_WWJY01000436.1 GCF_009865405.1 Streptomyces sp. SID3212
ACCCGAGGCGTCCACACACGCCTCCGCGCCGAAACGCCCGGCCAGCCGCAGCGCCTCCGGCGACACGTCGACCGCGACGACCCGCGCGCCGGCCGCCACCGCGATCATCACCGCCGACAGCCCCACCCCACCGCAGCCGTGCACGGCCACCCACGCGCCGGGCCCCGCGCGCCCGCGCGTGACGACGGCCCGGTAGGCGGTGGCGAAGCGGCAGCCCAGGCTCGCCGCCGTGACGTACGACATCTCCTCGGGCAGGGCGACCAGATTGACGTCGGCCTCGTGCACCGGAACGTACTCGGCGAACGACCCCCAGTGCGTGAACCCGGGCTGCTCCTGGCGCTCGCAGATCTGCTGGTCCCCGGCCGCGCACGCGGCACACCGCCCGCAGGCGCAGACGAAGGGCACCGTGACCCGGTCGCCGACGTTCCAGTTCCCGGCCGCCGAGTCCAACGCCACGATGCGGCCGGCCAGTTCGTGTCCCGGCACATGTGGCAGGGAGATCCCGTCGTCGTGACCCATCCACCCGTGCCAGTCGCTCCGGCACAACCCGGTCGCCCCGACCCGGACCACCGCCCCGCAGGGCGGCGGCACCGGGTCGGGCACGTCCCGTACGACCGGCAACCGCCCGAACTCCTCGAACACCACAGCGCGCACGCCACACCCTCCCCTTGGGCCCGCCGGGAAACGATCCCTACGGACCGGACCGTACGGAAAGGGTGCCGTACGGAGAAGGTGCCGTACGGAGAAGGGTGCCGTTCGGGAAAGGCGCCTCAGCCGTCCATGACGTCGACGTAGTGCTCGACGACCAGGGGCTCCGACTCCGAGACGTGCTCCATGAGGAGGCCCCGGTACTTCGCGTACCGCTCGGTGTCACCCCGGAAGTTCTCCAGGTGCGCCTCCTTGGACTCCCACTCGTTCACCCCGATGAACCGCGACGGCGACTCGACGCCCCACAGCATCTTCGCGCTCAGGCAGCCGGGCGTCGTGATGAGCAGCTCACGCGCCTGCCGATACCCGGCGGCGAAAGCGTCGCCGTGGCCGTCCTTGACCTGGATGATGACGATTTCAGTGATCATGTCCGCACATTACCCGCCACCTCCGGCAGCGCCCGAGGGGCCCGCCCGGTCAGCCCCGAAGCCGGTCCGCCCGGCGGATCGCCTCCGCCAGCCGGTCGACCGACGGGTCCTCCGTCGACTCCGCCAGGGCGCCGGCCCGCTCGGCCAGCGTGTCCAGCGCGGGTGCGCCGGGAACCGTCCCGCCGCGCAGCTCCTCGGCGAAGTAGGCCGCGACCGCGGTGACCTGGAGACGTGGCTTCGCCTCGCTCCACAGCGCCGCGTCGACCGCGCCGGTCGTCACGGACCCCGACCGCTCACGCGGGGCACGCGTCGCGGGGTCCAGCCAGCGCACGGTCGCCTTCGCGATCTCCCCCTCGGCGCCGGGGCGCAGCTGTACGGCGTAGAGCGCGGTGACCGTGTGGCCGGGGCCGATCTCCCCGCCGTCCACCCGGTCGTTCCGGAAGTCCTCGTCCGCGACCGCGCGGTTCTCGTACCCGATCAGCCGGAACCGCTCGACCGTCCGCCGGTCGAAGGCCACCTGCGCCTTCGCGTCCCTGGCCCGCAACTCGACCTGCGCGGGCAACTGGTCGACGAAGACCTTCCTGGCCTCCTCCTTGTCCGAGACGTACGTGGTGGAGCCGTCGCCCTTGTCGGCCAGCCGCTCCATCAGCGCGTCACCGTACTCGCTGCCGACCCCCACGCCGAAGAGGGTGATGCCGTGGCGCTTCCGCGCGGTCGCGATGCGTTCGAGGATCGCGTCCGCCTGCGTCTCGCCGGTGTTGGCCAGCGCGTCGGAGAGCAGGACGACCCGGTTGGTGGCGCCTTCCCTGCGGCCCTCGACGGCCTCCTCGTACCCGGTGGTGACCCCCGCCTCCAGGTTGGTGGAGTCGGAGGGTTCCAGGTCGGCGACCGCCCGCCGGATCCGCTCGCGGCTGTCCCCGACCCGCGTCATGGTCAGCCGGGTCTCCGCCTCGCCGCTGAAGGTCACCAGGGCGATCGAGTCGTCGTCGCGCAGCTCGTCGGTGAGCAGGGAGAGCGAGTCCTTGACCAGGTCGAGCCGGCCGGGCTCGGCCATGGACCCGGAGACGTCGACCACGAACGTCAGGGCGGCGGGCGGGCGTTCCCCGCCGTCGTCGGCGAGCCGGGTGGCCAGCCCGACCCGGACGAGGGACCACGGTCCGTCCCCGTCCGGATCGTCCGTCCCGTTCACCCGGGCCCCGTCCAGCGAGACCGAGAAGCCGTTGCCCTCGGGGCGGTCGTACTCCTGGCGGAAGCTGTTGACGAACTCCTCGGGCCGTACCGTGGACGGCTCGGGACGCCGCCCCTCGTCCAAGGACCGCACCGCGTAGCCGTACGAGGCGGTGTCCACGTCCAGCGCGAAGGTGGACAGGTAGTCCGGCGGCGCGAACTTCTGCTCGCCCTCGTCCGTCCCCTCCTCGACACCGGTCGCCGGCTCTCCGGACCCGCCGGTGCCGCCCGACCCCCCGGCCCACGCCCGCGGGCCGCCGTTCGACGCCCTGTCGGCCCTGGCCTTGCTCCCCGTCTCCCCGGAGCAACCGGTGAGCAACAGGGCCCCCGCGATCGCCCCCGCCACAGCTGATCGGCGGATTCCCGTACCGAGTCTCATCTGATCCCCCCTGAATCGTCGGGCACTTGTGAATGTGACGTACGACGAGGGTCTGACGAGCCGTCGAAAGCGTTTCGGATCCGTCTCGATGCGGCAACGGCTGGCTCGTGGTCCCTCGTGCGGCCCCCTACGGCGCGCACACACCGGAAAAGCCGGATGATCCGGAACAATCACGTCGCGAAGCACCGGAGAAGCCGCGCCACACGCGGAATCAGCGGACGGACCATGGATCGAGGAGAGCGGATTGACGGGCGACCCTTCCCAGGAGGCCGTGCCACAGGCGGTCCTCGGCCCCCTGACCACCGCCGCGACCTTCCTGGTCCTGACGGTCGATCCCGGGGGCGAGGCCGTCACCCGCGACCTGCTGGCCGACCTGTCGGGACTGACCAGGGCGGTCGGTTTCGGCGCCCCCGACGGCGTGCTGACCTGTGTGACCGCCTTCGGCTCCCAGGTCTGGGACCGCCTCTTCGACGGCCCCCGCCCGGCCGAGCTGCACCCCTTCACCGACCTGGCGGGCCCCCGGCACCACGCGGTCTCCACGCCGGGCGACCTCCTCTTCCACATCCGCGCCACGCGAACCGACCTGTGCTTCGGCCTGGCGGCGGAGATCATGGACCGGTTGCGGGGCTCCGTCACCGTCCAGGACGAGGTCCAGGGCTTCAAATACCTGGACGTACGGGACCTGCTCGGCTTTGTGGACGGTACGGAGAACCCGACCGGACCGGACGCGCGGACCGCCGTCCTCGTCGGCGACGAGGACCCCGGCTTCGCCGGCGGCAGCTACGTCATCGTGCAGAAGTACCTGCACGACCTCGACGCCTGGAACGCGCTGCCGGTCGAGCAGCAGGAGAAGATCATGGGGCGCAAGAAGCTGACCAACGTCGAGCTGGACGAGGACGCGTCGCACGTCGCGCTGACCACCGTCACCGACGCGGACGGCGAGGAACAGGACATCCTCCGCGACAACATGCCGTTCGGCAGCCCGGGGCGGGGCGAGTTCGGCACGTACTTCATCGGCTACTCCCGTACGCCCGGCGTCACCGAGGAGATGCTGCGGAACATGTTCCTCGGCCGCCCTCCGGCGACCCACGACCGCATCCTGGACTTCTCGACGGCCGTCACCGGCACCCTCTTCTTCGCCCCGACGGTCGACTTCCTGGACGATCCCCCGCCTCCGCCCGCGCCCGCCGAGGTCCGCATCGCCCGGCCGCGCGGTGACGGCACGGCGGGCGGCGGCACGCCCGGCCCGGACGGCACCCCGGCCTCCGACGACTCTCTCGGCATCGGCGATCTCAAGGCAACGAAGAGGAGCAGCACCCCGTGAACAACCTGCACCGCGAACTCGCACCGATCTCCGCCGTCGCCTGGGCCGACCTGGAGGAGGAGGCGCGCCGTACGTTCACACGCCACATCGCGGGACGCCGGATCGTCGACGTGCCCGAGCCCGGCGGACTCGAACTGTCCGCCGTCCCCACCGGACACGTGGACCCCATCGACCCGCCCGCCCCCGGCGTCCACGCCCTCTCCCGCCGTTCGCAGCCCGTCGTGGAGCTGCGGGTCCCGTTCACCGTCGACCGCCGTGAGGTGGACAACGTCGCACGCGGCGCCAAGGACGCCGACTGGGGGCCCGTCAAGGACGCCGCCCGGCAACTCGCCTTCGCCGAGGACCGGGCCATCTTCGAGGGCTACCCGGCCGCGGGCATCACCGGGGTCCGCGCCGGCTCCTCGAACCCGGCCCTTACCCTGCCCGCGGACGTGCGCGCCTATCCGGACACCGTCAGTCAGGCCATCACCGCGCTGCGGCTGGCGGGCATCGACGGCGCCTACCACCTGGCCCTGAGCGCCGAGGCGTACACGGCCGTGAACGAGACCTCCGACCACGGCTACCCGATCCACGAACACCTGGCGCGGCTCCTGGACGGCGACATCATCTGGGCACCCGCCATCGACGGCGCGTTCCTGCTGTCCAGCCGGGGCGGCGACTTCACCCTGCACATCGGCCAGGACGTGTCCATCGGCTACCTGTCGCACGACAGCGACGACATCCGGCTGTACTTCCAGGAGACACTCACCTTCCTGGTCCACACGAGCGAGGCGATCGTCGCGCTGGCGGCGCAGCCGCCCACCGTCGCCTGAGCGGGGCAGGACCGGGCTCCGTCACCTCCGCGGAACCTTCAGCGCGTCCCAGGTCTCCTTCCCCGGGGGCCAGGTGAGGGCGGAGCCCGTCCACCCCTTCCCGTGGTCCGCCGAGTACTTCCGCTGCCAGGCCTCGTACGACGCGACGTCACCCGACCCGAGGGTGTCCTTGCCCGCCGAGGAGCGGTACCTGTCGCAGCCGACCGCCACCAGGCGGTCGTGCATCCGGGCCACGATCGCGCTCCTGCGGCCCGCGGTGAACCACGCGGATCCGGGGAACGGTTCGTACGCCTTCACCGGCCCGCCCTGCGCGCCGCCCCCGTCGTCCTGGGGGAAGCGCGGCCAACTGCCCGGATCCTGGTGGGTGTTCTCCGGGACCTGGGCGTGCGCGTACCACCCGGCCCGGGACCGCCAGACCTCTTCGTCGCGGTGCGAGCTGAAGTCCGTGGGCCGTCCCAGAGGCCAGACGTCGGGCACACCCCAGGACTTCACCCAGGCGTGCAGGGCCTCCCAGCCCTCGCACGGCGTGTCCTGGAGTGATTCGTACGCCTTCCCGCCCGCGACACACCACGGGAAGAAGAGCGCCTCGATCTGGAGGACGACGGAGCCCGCGCGATTGGTCCGCGTGCCCCCGGCCTCGTCCGCCAGCGATTTGGAGCGTGAGGTCGCGGGCACGAACTGGCAGACCTTCCCCTCGAAGGGGTCCCACAGCAGGTGCGGGGCGACGCCCTTGCCTCCCTCGGTGAAGTAGCTTCTCAGCCGGTCGTACGGCACGAGCGCCTGCGGTTTCGCCTCGGTGGCGTTCTTGTCCCAGGTGATGTGCGCGACGGCTTTCGCCGGCCCGCCGTCCGTGGGGGCGTGGTCCCTGATGTCCACTCTTTCGGCGCCGGGCATCCAGAGGTCGGCCATGACGACTCCTCAGGTACGGGTTCGGAGGGGGAGCCTGCGCCTCCATTGAAGCCGAAGAAGAGTCCGAGATGACCGGAAATCACCCGATCGAGTGGGGGTGCGGGCGGCCGGGGCCCAGGGCGCACGGGGGGAGCCCCGGCTCAGGTGGGGGAGCCTGGCCGGGGCGGGATCCCTGGCCGATACGGGGGAATGCCGGCCAGGGTGGTCTCAGGGTAGGGGGCGGAGGGGCGGTCACCGGGGGCGCGGGACCACTTCCCCTCCGTACCCACATACCGATGAACGAGCGGCCAACTCGCTGTGTTCCGCTTGACGTTCCGGAACATCTGTGAGCTGTGCCACCCGTCTGCGGACCCGCCGGCCGCGGCCC
>NZ_WWJY01000437.1 GCF_009865405.1 Streptomyces sp. SID3212
GCGGCGGGAGGGCCCCGGGGGCGGGCCGGTACGGCCGGACGACGGGTACGGCACCAACTGGGCGCGGGAGAGGGCGTACCCGGACGGCGCGTACCACCACGTGCGCCACCGCGCGCACCATCCCGTGGACCACCCCATGGGACGACCGTCGGTGTCCCCGAGTCGTGCTCGCGAGCGTGAGGAGCGCTGGATCACGCTGCTGTGGCTGCTGCTCGGGCTGGCCGCCGGGCTGTTCTGGTCCCCGCTGGCGCGTGTGGTGCCGCTCGGCCAGGACCCGCTGACCGGGCGGGAGTTGTTCGACGCGCTGCCTCCGCTCACCCTCGCGGGGGGTGTGCTGCTGATCGTCGTCCAGTGCGCCGCCGCGTCGCTGGTCCGGCCTCGGCCGGTGCTGCTCGGGACGGGGCTGCTGATCAGTTTCGCGTCGCTGCACGCGGCGCCGCCGCTGCTGGGCGTACGGCCCGAGCGGGCGTCGGGGCCCTGGCACGGGCCGGTCGTGGAGGTCCTGGTGGAGGTGGGTGGGGGGCGGTTCGGCCGGGACGACGTCCTGCGTGCGCTGCCGGTGGCGCTGCAACTGCTGTGCCTCGGGCTGGCCGCCGTGACCCTGTGGGCGGTACGGGCCGACGGCCGGGTCACCGCCGGGGTGTTGTGGGTGCTGGTGATCACCGGCTGGGCGGCCCAGCGCCCGTTCGCCGCCGCGCCCGTACCGGTGTTCGTGGGGCTGGTGGGGGTGGCGGGCGCGGCGCTCGCCGTACGTCTTGCTCCACTCGTACGGCGCTACCGTGGGGGCAGTGGCTGATTGAAGTAGCCGTCACGGCCCGCCTCGCGGTAACCCTCCAGCGCCGGGCCCTTGTTGACGGTCAGGTCGCAGTTGGCGCCGGGCACCGGCCGGTTCCAGTGCACGAGTGCCTTCACCTTCGGCAGGGTGGGTGCCGTGTGCGGGATGTCCTCGTACCAGCCGCGTTGCCGGTCGGGCCTCGCCGGATCGGGTGCCGTACTGAACTCCGCGAGCATCACCGGCTTGGTGTCGGAGATGTTCGCGCGGAGCCAGTCGTACGACGGGCGCTGGCTGCGGTCGAAGTCGAGCCAGTCCGGGGAGTCGTGGCACCGGAAGTAGTTGTACTGGTCCATGCCGATCCAGTCGACGTACGCGTCCCCCGGGTAGAGCTTCTTCATCAGCTCGGCGTTCCCGAGGTAGCCGGACACCGTCCACACCCACACCACGTTGTCCACGCCGAGCTGCCGGAACCGGTCGTGGATGTGGCGGTAGGCGGCGACGAACTCCTCGGGGGTGCCGGCGTCGGGGGTGCGGAAGTCGGTCTCCTGGTCGAAGGAGAAGAAGACGCGCTTGCCGTACGCCTTGAGGCGGCGGGCCTGCGGATCGATGATCTCCTCGTCGAGGTCACCGGCGGCGACCTTGTCCCAACCGAGCTGCGTCTCCGTCCAGTTGCGGTGGTGCGGCTCGGTCCACACGGTGGACTCCCAGGCGAGCATCAGCATGCGGTCCTCGCCCAACTCCTTCTCGTCGGGGGTGAGCAGGGTCCCGTCGCGGTCGGTGCCGGACATGTCGTGGTAGTTGTAGACAAGGTCGAGCTTGCGGCCGATCTTCTTCTCCAGGCTGTGGACGGCGTCGGTGAGCGACCCGTTCTTCGCGTACGGGACGTAGGCGCCCCACCAGGCTCCGCACGGCGGTTCCAGCAGGGTGGTGGGGGCGCAACTCGCCTGTGGGGCAGGCGCGTTCTCCTGCCGGTCGATCCAGAGGCCGGCGCCGGTGAGCAGCGCGCCGACGGCGGTCAGAGCGAGGGCGAGGAGGGCGGCCCCGCGGGGGTCCCGGTGCGCCCGCTCGGTCATCGAGGCGCCTCGGGGTCCTGTGCGGGTGCCGGGTCCGGCGCGGGTTCGGGTTCGGGTGCCGGTTCGGGGTCCGGCTGCGACGCCGTATCCGGCTGGCGTGTGGCGCCCCCGCCGGCGCCGCGTGCCGCTGCGGGGAGCGGCAGGCCGGGCAGGAGGCTCGCGAGGGTGGTGACGGTGGCGAGCGAGGCGAGGAAGAGGGCGGCCGAGAAGCCGGACACCAGGAACAGTGCGGTGGCGACGAGCGTCGCGAGGGACAGGCTCAGAGGCGCGGCGAGCGCCGACACCTCCAGCCGCGCGCCGGGACGTGGCCGCTGCGGAAGCAGCAGAGCGAGGCCGGGCCCGAGGCTGACGAAGAGAAGCACCGGTATCCACCGCGCCGGCACTCCGTCGGGCAGCGCGGTGGCGGCGAGGGCCGCCCAGCCGGAGAGGGCGAGGACGGCCCGGAGGGCGAGGTGGTCGCGCGGCGGGAGGATGCGGGGGGTGCGGGGCGGGGTGGAGGGGGCGTTGGGCAGCTCGG
>NZ_WWJY01000438.1 GCF_009865405.1 Streptomyces sp. SID3212
TTCCACCACCCGCCGGGGGTCGCCCCGGGGCCCGACGGCACCCGGTAGCGCGGGCACGCCGACGCCCAGTCGAGGTGCCCGCGCACGAACTGGGCGAGCCCCTCCACGTACCGGCGCAGCGCGGTGTGCGCCTCCTTGGCCACCTGCTCCGACAGCCGCTCGAAGAGCACCATGACGCGGTCCCGCATCGCCACGGCACGCACCAGCGCGCGAGCGGGATCGCAGTCGTGTTCCCGGCACAGGACGTCGATCAGGTTGAGGTTGTCGTCGGCCCGCTGGAGTTCCTTGTTGCGGGAGTACAGGTCGTTGTCCCAGCTCACCAGCGTCCAGGTGATCTCCGTCAGGGCGCGGACGCGTGGATCCTCCATGTCCCGGTCCGGTACGGAGAAGCCCCCGACGATCTCGATCATCGCGGTGGACGGGGCCATGCCGATGGAGCGCATCCAGAGCGTGATGTAGTCGTCCAGCGTGGGCAGTTCGGGGCTCCTGCGCCAGGAGGCCTCCCACACCACGCCCGAGGTGTACACCCGCATCGCGTCCGTCCAGCGCCGCAACTGCTTGGGCGACGCGAGCCGTTCCAGATCCGTGCGCAGCGCGCGCAGGGCGGAGGTGTGCGGCGAGTCGGCGGCGGAGTGGGCGGCCGGGGCCTCGAGGGCGCGCATGATGCGCGAGGTTTCCTGGGCGAGCAGATCGGCGGTGGCACCGGACTCGTCACACACACTGTCGTCGAGCGAGAACAGCACCGCGTGGAACTTGGACATCAGCGTCAGTGGTTCCACCTGCCCGTACGGCATCGTCGACGCGGTGAGACCACCGAAGTCGCAGACGGCCAGCCGTTCGATCTGGTGCTCGTCGGTGTCGAGTCGCTGCCGGAGCATCCACTCCACCGTCACCTGGTTCAAGGTGTCGGCGCCCGGATGTCTGACGGGCGGGAAGGGACAGTAGAACGGCACAGCGGGCAGCTGCTGGGCCGAGGTCTGTTCCGAGACACAGGTCATGATCGGCCTCCTGTATGCGGCGAGAGGAGCGGTATGTGCCGGTTGTGTGCCGAGGGCGTGCCGGTGGTGCGCCGGAGCGCTGCCTTGCTGTGGGGGTGACTGATGGAGCGTATATGCCCGGGTCGGATCGTCAACTGCATATCAACTGGCCACTGCTTGGCTGAAATTGACTGATCGTGCGGGCGAGGACGTCACTTCGGAAGGCGTGTCGGCCCGGCTCCGGCGGCTTCTCCCGTCCACGGGGCGCCGCGTGCGTGGGGGAGGAGGATCGCTCACGGGGTGTTCATGGCTGACCTGTATCGGTCGGGACAACGTCCGGATCACTACGGAATACGTCTTTGACCGGTCGTACGGAGAGACGGACGCACGCGGTCCGCCTACCTTTCCGGACGGGCGCGTCGGTAAGTGTCAACGGGGAAGAACCGCAGGCCAACCCACCTGGCATATGCCCACCGCTGCCCATCGAGAGGGTGTGCGCGGGGGTGTTCGTGGGGCTTCTGGGGGGTCCTGGTGTGTGCGTGCTGGTGTGCTGGAGTGCGCGCGGTGTGTGTGCGTCGTGTGGTCGCGGTGTGTTCGGCCCCGCATGCCGGTGGCCCCTCCCGGGGGAGGGGCCACCGGCCCGAGGCGCGCCGCCCCCGTCCCCACGGTGCGGCGCGGGTGGATCGTCGTCATCCGCTCCGGGACGACGGTCCACCGGTCATGAGGGCCGGGTGACTCCGGCCAGAACGCCCTCGCGGGCGTGTGTCGTGGCGCCGTCGCGCGCGTCGGTCGTCGCACCCGCGTGGGCGGGTTTCGCCGCGCTCTCGCGGACGGGCGCCGTGACGC
>NZ_WWJY01000439.1 GCF_009865405.1 Streptomyces sp. SID3212
CCGTCCACCTCCACCACCAGCCGGTCGGCGCCCGCGCCGTCGTCGTCGGGGCCGAGCCCGTCAGCTACTCCGCGGTGCGCACGCTGCGCGGCGCCGGGGTGGAGATCGCCGCCATGGTCACCGACCAGCCGCGCCACCAGTCGTCCTGGCCGGCGGGGTTCGGGGCCCGGCTGCACCGGCGCGTACCGCTCCTGACGGGCACGACGGTGACCGAACTGTTCGGCCGGGGCCGGCTGACCGGGGTCGCGCTGCGGCACACCGACGGCAGGACGGTCACCCTCGGCTGTGACACGGTCGTCTTCACCGGCGACTGGATCCCCGAGCACGAACTGGTCCGCCTGGGCGGGATCACGCTGGACCGGGGCACCCGGGGACCCGCCGTCGACACCGTGTTCCGTACCGGCGCGGCGGGGGTCTTCGCCGTCGGCAACCTGCTGCACGCCGTCGAGCCGGCGGGCACCGCCGCCCGGGAGGGCCGGCTCGTCGCGGGCCCGGTGCTGCGCTACCTCTCCGACGGGCGGTGGCCGGACGGGCAGCTGGCGGTGGAGGTCGACGCGCCTCTGCGGTGGGTGGCGCCGAACCGTATCGACCCCAGGGGCCCGCGCCCGCCGCTCGGCCGTTTCGCCCTCCGTACGGCACGGTCCGACGGCCGATTGTCGGCGCTGGTCGTCAGCCAGGACGGCCGGGTGCTGCACCGCGAGCGCCTGCGGCGCGGCGCGCTGCCGAACCGTCCGCTGTACGTCTCCGCCGACTGGATCGACCGGGCGGATCCGGGCGGGGGCCCGGTCGTGATCACGGGCCAGGACGGCTGATCCCGTACGGGGCCGGAGGCGTACGACGGCATGAAGCGGCCCCACCGGCAAGGGGGGGTAGCCGGTGGGGCCGGGGCGCGCACCGGCAAGGGGGTGGCCGGTGGGCCGAGGACCTCGGCGGCCCGGGGGGACGGGCCGCGAACTCGGGTCGATGATGCGTCTGCCCGGTGTCCGACGGCATATGCGTACGGACCGAAAAGTTTTTTCGGCGGACCTGTCGATCCTGTCGTGCGACGCGCGTCGTACTCATGTAGGACGACCCAGAGGCACCATCCGCCCCAGGAGGAACCATGAAGTACCTGCTGCTGATCTGCACCGACGACTCCGTCACCATCGACGACCCGGCGGAACTCGACGCCCAGGCCTGGGTGGACGAGATGGACGCCCGGGGCGCGCGCCTGATGGGTGACCGGGTGCGGCCCGCCGAGGACGTCACGACCGTACGGGTACGGGAGGGCTCGCTGCTCCTCACGGACGGTCCCTTCGCCGACTCGAAGGAGCACATGGCCGGCTTCGACGTCATCGACTGTGCGGACCTGGACGAGGCGGTCGAGATCGCGTCGAGGCACCCGATGGCCCGGTTCGGCATGGTCGAGGTGTGGCCGTTCTGGACGGAGTGAGGGAGTGAGAGTGAGGGAGTGACGGAGTGAGCGACGAGGTGGACGCGGGCGCGCGCGACGGGGTGAGCCAGGCGGTCGCCGCCGCGTACGCCGAGGAGTGGGGCCGGATCGTGGCGTCCCTGATCCGGTTCACCGGCGACTGGGACCTGGCGGAGGAGTGCGCGCAGGACGCCTTCGCGCGGGCGGTGGAACGCTGGCCGCGCGACGGGGTGCCGCGCCGTCCCGGCGCCTGGCTCACCACCACCGCCCGCAACCG
>NZ_WWJY01000440.1 GCF_009865405.1 Streptomyces sp. SID3212
CGCGGTGACCGGTCTCGCCCGGCCGAGCGCGACCGTCCAGGAGCGGGTGTCCTCGGTGACGTCCCCGCCGGTGGCGCGGTCCGCGCCCGTCCACCCCGCCGCCGCCTTGACGGCCCGGTCGAGGAACGGGTCCAGGGCGCCCTCGCCCACCACGGCCTCGCTCGCCCGCAGTGTCCCGCGCAGCGGCTCCAGCGCCAGCGACGCCCGCCACGAGTCGGCTCCGTCACCGCGGTCCTGGGCGGTGAGCATGTCGACGGCCAGCTCCCCGGCGCGCCCGTAGCGCGCCAACTGGTCGAGCCACGGCCGTACTTCGTCGTCCAGCCGGCCCCCGGCCGTCGCCGCCAGCCGCTCCGGCGCCCCGGCCATCACAGTGAAGGCGGCGCGCAGGGCGGTCGCCGCGCGGCTCCGCGCACGTACGTCCGACGTGGCGCGGGACGCCCAGAAAGCGGTGAACAGCGGCTTGAGATAGGCGGATTCGGACGGGTCGAGCAGGGACGAGGCGTCGTTGCCCGCGAGGGCGCGCAGGGCCGCACGGGTCGCGGCGTCCTCGCCCGCCAGGTCGTCCACGGCCGCCCGCCAGGACTCCTCCGGTACGTAACCCCGGGGATTCCAGGCGTAGTCGGCGGCGGTGAAGAGGGGGACACGGGACGCCGCCGCCTGCTCCATGGCGTTGGCGAGCAGCGCGACCGAGCCGCCCGCGACAGCCGGTTCGCGGCCGGTGTACGGGCCGAGGAAGAGACGTTCCGGTTCGTAGTCGTTGACCGGGTAGTTGTCCATCGTGACCATCGGATGCGCGAACGCGGCCTTCGCGTCGGCCAGTTCACGGCCCGTGATGGTGCGCGGTACGACCCCGACCCCCGTCCACGCCACATGGACGCCGCCGTCGAGCGTCCCGGCGAGTGCCGTGCGGTACGCGGTGACGCCGTCCTGGTGGTACTCGGTCGGCATGACCGTGAGCGGCTCGGAGTCCGGGTGCCGCTCCGCCAGGTGCTCCGCCACCGCGTTCGCGACCCGCGCCTGCGCCTTCGCCGCCGCCTCCGGGCCCGAGCCGTACGTGTCGGCGTCCGCGTCGCAGTGCCACTCGCTGTAACTCACGTCCTGGAACTGGAGTTGGAAGGCCCGCACGCCCAGCGCCCACATCGCGTCGATCTTGCGGTTCAGCGCCGCCAGGTCCTTCTCCGACGCCATGCACATCGACTGCGCGGGGGCCACGGCCCAGGCGAGCGTCACATGGTTGCGGCCGGCCCGCTCGGCCAGTTCGCGGAACCGGGCGCGCTCCGCCGCCGGGTACGGGTCGCGCCAGCGCGCCTGCCGGAACGGGTCGTCGCCCGGCGCGTAGAGGAAGCGGTTCTGCTTGGTACGGCCCATGAAGTCGAGCTGCTCCAGGCGCTCCTGGTGCGTCCAGGGCTCCCCGTAGAAGCCCTCCGTCGTGCCGCGCACGAGCGTGCCGGGCCAGTCCCGTACGACCACGCCCGGGACGGTCGCTCTCGCGCCTGCCTTCGCGCCTGCCTTCCCGGTCGGCTTCCCGCCCGGTTTCGCACCTGGCTTCCCGGTCGGCGCCTTCACGATCAGCTGCCGCAGGGTCTGCGCGCCGTGGAAGAGACCGTCCTCGCCGACCCCGTCCAGCGCTATCGTGTCGCGCCCCGCGACCCGGCCCACCGCGATCCGGTACCCGCCGGACGGCAGGCCG
>NZ_WWJY01000441.1 GCF_009865405.1 Streptomyces sp. SID3212
CCACACCGCCGTCGAGGCGTCGGCCGCCGCCGAGACCTGCGGCAAGGGCTGGCGGCACCCCCGGGCCGGACTCCAGGTCTTCGACGTGCGCAACACCACCGCCAGCGCCGTCGAGGTCCATCTCACCGACTCCACCGGCGCGTTGCTCGGCGAGGTCGACGGGCTCGCGCCCGGCACGACCCGCCCGATCCGGGTGGCCCTGGGCCGCGGCACGTACACCTTCCGCTGCCTGGCCGAGGACACCGACGCGGTCACGGGGCCCGCCGTACGGATCAGCCGGGGCCCCGCCCGGGGCGGACCGGCGGTGCTCCCCGTCAACACCCACGACCTGATCCCCGTGACCCTCGCCTACCAGAAGTGGGTGGCCGACGGGTTCGCCGGTGTGGTGGCCCGGGTCGACACCCTGCGGGACGCGGTGGACCGGGGCGACCTGGCCGCCGCGCGCGCCGCCTGGCTGCCCGCCCATCTGGCGTTCGTCAGGCTCGGTGGCGCGTACGGCGCCTTCGGCGACCTCGGCGCCGCCGTGGACGGCACCGACGCCGGGCTGCCCGGCGGTCCGCACGACCCGGACTTCACCGGCTTCCACCGGGTCGAGTACGGCCTGTGGCACGGCGAGCCGGCGACAGGGCTGCGCGGTCCCGCCGACCGCCTGGCGGCGGATGTACGGACGCTGCGGACCACCTGGACGGACACCCGCATGGACCCGCTCGACCTGGGCCTGCGTACCCACGAGATCACCGAGGACAGCATCCAGCAGGACCTCACGGGCCGCTCCGACTTCGGCAGCGGCACCTCCCTCGCGTCGGCCCGCGCCGGACTGGACGGCACCGCCGAACTCGTCACGCTGCTGCGGCCGTTGCTGACCCCCCGCGACACCGGCCTGCCGCGCGTCGACAGCGGACTGCGGACCGCGGAACGGGACCTGGACGCGCTGGCGTCCCACGGCGGCTGGCGGGCGCCGGCCGCGCTGCCCCGCGCCGACCGCGAGCGGATCGACGCCGACTTCGGCGACCTGGCGGAACAACTGGCCCCGGTGGCCGTCATCTTCGACGTACGGAGGACCTCATGACCACCGACCGTACGGAGGACTCCACGGCCACCGGACCCACCCCGCCCCACGGTGACGCGAACCCGGCCGCCCGTGACGCCCCGTCAGGCGTACGGCGGCGGTCCTTCCTGCACCGGGCGCTGGCGGCGGGCGCCGCCGGGGCCGCCGTCGGGGCCGGGGGAG
>NZ_WWJY01000442.1 GCF_009865405.1 Streptomyces sp. SID3212
CCGCCAGCGCCGCCCCGCTCCCCGGCGGCACCCGCAGCAGCGCCCGTTCCCAGACCTCCCCCGGCGGCGGATCGCCGGGCCTGCGCGGCCGGCCCGGGTCCGTCACCGGCAGGGGTACGGGCCCCAGGACCTCCACGTCGGACGGCAGCGCGGCGGAGCCCAGAAACGCGCCGACCGTCTCCGCCCGCCCCGTCACCGCCGCCATCCGGGACACCGGCGGGAACCCCAGCTCGGCCCGCTCCGCCAGCTCGCGCTGCGCGTGCCCCACCGGGTCCCAGCGCACCAGCGCCTGCACCGGCCGCTGGGTCGGCTCGGCGACGATCACGACCGTGCCGCCCTCCCCCTGCCCGCGCACCAGCGACGCCGCCTGTATCCAGCGCCGCAACGCCTCCTCGCCGGCCCGCAGATCGGGCCGCCCCAGCATCGCCCAGCCGTCCAGCAGCAGCGCGGCCGCGTACCCGCCGCCCTCCGCGACCGGCTCGGCCCCCGGCGTACTGACCACAAGGGCCGGTCGCCCCGGCACCGAGTCGAGGACATGGTCCCGGCCCGACGTACGGACCGGCACGGCCGGGAAGGCCCGTCCCAGCTCCTCCGCCGTCCGCCGGGCCCCCACGATCTGTGCGCGCAGCCGCGTGCTCCCGCACTCCACGCAGCGCCAGGCCGGCTCGCCCCTTCCGCACCACGTGCAGTGCAACTCCCGCTGCTCCGGGGCCTCCAGCGGCCCCGCGCAGTGCCGGCAGCGGGCGGGCGTACGACAGCGTTCGCAGGCCAGCCGGGGCACATATCCGCGCCGGGGCACCTGCACCAGCACCGGGCCCGTCCTGAGCCCCTCCCTGACGGCCTGCCAGGCCAGACTGGGCAGCCGGGCCACCCGCGCGGCCTCGTCCCTGGCCAACTCGCCGTCGCCGACGGTACGGACCAGCGGAGCGGCCTTCCGCACCTGCTCGCGGTCGGCGGCCAGGGGCAGCGCCCAGCCGGTCCCGACCAGCTGGGCCGCCTCCACCGTGCAGCTCGTACCGCCCAGCAGGAAGCCGCACCTGTCGTGGGCCGCGCGCAGCAGCAGGACCTCACGCGCGTGCGGCTGCGGCGCGTGCTGCTCGCTGTGGCTGCCGTCGCCGTCGTCCCAGAGGGCCACCAGGCCCAGGTTCCGTACGGGCGCGAACATCGCCGCGCGCGTCCCGACCACCGCGCGCACGGCGCCGCGCCGGACGGCCAGCCATTCCCGGTACCGCTTCTCGGGACCGGCCTCGGCCGTCAGCAGCGCGTGGTGCCCGGCACCCAGCAGCTCCGTGAGCGCCTCGTCGACCCGGCCCGCGACCCGCCCGTCCGGTACGAC
>NZ_WWJY01000443.1 GCF_009865405.1 Streptomyces sp. SID3212
GCCCCGGCCTCGGGCCTGGCTTCGGCCCAAGATCCGGCTCTGGCCCCGCCCTTGGCCCGGGCCCAGGTGGCGCCCCCGGATCAGGCTCCGCCCCTGGCCGCAGCCGTGGCACCTCAGGGAGACGGAGAGGTCACCTTGCCCCGTACGGTCAACCCCGCGCCGCAGCGGGACGCCGTCATCGCCGTGGTGATGGACACGCTCTGCGGCCACCTGTACCTCGACCGGAACGAGATCGATCCCCAGCTGACTTTCAGCGAGATGGGCGTCGACTCGCTCGGCGCGGTGGAGATCGTCCGCGACCTCAACCAGCATTTCGGGCTCGACCTCGACTCGGTGGCGGTCTACGACCACCCGACCCTGGACCGGCTGGCCGACTTCGTCGACGCCGAGTCCGCCCGTGGCCGCGCCCTGCACGCCGCCGCCGTCCGCCCCCACTCCCCGGCTGTTGTCGCGGAGGCGCCGGAGGAACCTCAGGTATCGCAGGCTCCGGGGGCGGAGGCGCCGTATCTTCCGGGCGCTGAGGACGCGGATGCTCCGGGTGCCGTCGCGGAGGCTCCGTCCGCCGCAGCGCGCTCCGTCGCCGGGGATGCGGCGTTCTCACAGGCCGTACCTCCCAAGACCCCGGTCGGGCGGTCCAGTGACGGGCCGTCACCGGACCGCCCGACCGGTCCAGCGCATCCGCCGCCCCTGCTGATCCGCGCCGCCGGCCCGACCGGATCACAGGACGATGCCCAGGCCCCGGTCGGGCCACGACCTGTGACCCTCGCCCCGATCCACCCACTCGCAGCACCCGCGTCCGCACCCGCACTCGCAGCACTCGCGTCCGCGCCCGCCGCGCCCGCCGTGCTCGCGGTGCCTGCCGAGACTGCCGCT
>NZ_WWJY01000444.1 GCF_009865405.1 Streptomyces sp. SID3212
CCGGTCCCCGCGCCCACGGAGCGCGCCCGCCCGGCAGCGGACCTCCCGCGACGACCCGCACGCGCGGCCGGGCCGGCGAAGCCCGACCCCCGCACCCGGCGCGCCGTGGTCGTCTTCGGGGTCATCGCGCTCTGCACGGCGTACGGCGAGGGCGCGATGGCCGACTGGAGCGCGCTGCACCTCACCCAGGACCTCGACGCGTCCGCCGGCCTCGCGGCGGCCGGATACTCGCTCTTCGCCCTCGCCATGACGGCCGGACGGCTCTCCGGCACCCTCCTCCAGGAGCGGCTCGGCCAGACCCGCGCACTGGTCCTGGGCGGCGCCACCGCCGCGGCCGGGATGCTGGTCGGCGCGCTGGCGCCGTCCGTCTGGCTCGTCCTGCTGGGCTTCGCCGTCGCCGGTGTGGGCCTCGCCAACATCTTCCCCATGGCCATCGGCCGGGCCGGCGCGCTGGCGGGGCCCGGCGGGGTCGCGACGGCGTCCACGCTGGGCTACAGCGGCATGCTGCTGAGCCCGCCCGCGATCGGCTTCCTCGCCGACTGGTTCACGCTGCCGCTCGCCCTGACCACGGTGGCCGTGCTGGCCGCCGCCGCGTCCGTCATCGGCTACGC
>NZ_WWJY01000043.1 GCF_009865405.1 Streptomyces sp. SID3212
CTGTGCGGCCTGGCGGCGGTGGCGGCGGTGCGGCTCGTACGGCTCCGCAAAGGCGCCGCGGCCCCCCGCTGGCGCCGCACCCTCCGCGCCGAACTGACCGAAGCACGCCGTGCGTTGCTCTCCCGCGTGACCTGGCCCGGCGTCCTGCTGTCGTCCGTCGCCGTACTGGCGGGGCACCTGGCGATGTTCCTGCTGGCCGCGCGGGTCGCGGGGGCCACCGCGCCGGCGTCCGAACTGCTGCCCCTGATGCTGCTCGCCCTGCTCGCCATGGGGCTGCCGCTGAACATCGCCGGCTGGGGCCCCCGCGAGGGCGTCACCGCGTGGGCGTTCGGCGCGGCGGGCCTGGGCGCGTCACTGGGGCTGACCGTCGCGGTCGTGTACGGAGTCCTCGCCTTCGCCGCGAGCCTGCCGGGGATCGTGGTCCTCGCCGTCCAGTGGGCGGCCCGGCGCCGACGGGGTGAGGCGGCCCGGCCCGACGGCGGAGCCGGTGAGTCCCTCCTCGGCAACGGATCGGGTGAGGCACTCCTCGACAACGGACCCAGTGACACCCGGCCCGACAACGAACCCGGCGACGCCCGGCCCGACAACGGACCCGGCGACACCCGGCCCGACAACGGCCTCAGTGACGCCCCCCTCGGCAACCGACCCGGTGACGCCCTCCTCGAAGGCCGAACCGGATCCGGACCCGGACCCGGCAAGGCCCCGCTCGAAGCCGGACCCCGCAAGGCCGCCGCCCCGCTCGAAGCCGGCCCCGGCGAGGTCCACCTCCAGGACCGACGCCCGGAGGTCCAGCTCGAAAAGCGTGTCCTCGCCGACAGCGGAGCGCCGGACCGGGGGCCGCAACGCCTCCCGCATCACCTCGGGGCCGTCGAAGCGGATCCCCGGAACGCCGTCGCCGAGCAGGACCGGGGCGACGGTGACGTACAACCGGTGCAGCGCCCGTTCGTGCAGGAAGCGCGACACGGTGACGCCCCCGCCCTCGACCAGCACCCGTCCCAGGCCGCGCCGGGCGAGCGTCCGTACCAGGGCGCGGGGCGCGAACGCCTCGCGGTCCGGCAGGGTCAGCACCTCGACCCCGTCCCCCACCCGGCCGGGAACGGCCTGCCCGTCCTCGCGGCCCGGGCCCACCACCCACAGGGTCGGGGCTGATCCGTCGGTGAACACACGGCAGTCCAGCGGTACGCGGCCCCTCGGGTCGATCACCACACGCACCGGGTTGGTCCCGGGGCAGGTACGGACGGTGAGTTGGGGATCGTCGGACACGGCGGTACCGGCCCCGACGACCACCGCGTCGGCGAGCGCCCGGAGGCGGTGCAGATGATCGCGGTCCTCCTCGCCGGTGACGTAGTCCGCGTCGCCGGTCCGGGTGGCGATGAAGCCGTCCAGGCTCTGGCCCAGCTGCGCGAAGGTGACGTACGGCCCAGCGAGGCAGAGCGGCAGATAACGGTCGACGAGCAGCCGCGCCCCGGACGAGCTCTCCCCCGTACGGAGCAGCCCGGCGGCCACGGCCTCCGCCTCGGACCGGATGCCGAGCAGCCGCTCCCACACCTCGGCGGCCTCGGCCGCGTCCGCCGCGTCCGCCGCCTCCGCCGCGCCGGACGCGCGGGACGCGCGGGACGCGCCCGTCACGGTGTCACCCGTACGGCCGCAGCAGGCACACCGTCCACGCCGTCCACACTCTCCACCGTCATCAGCGCAAGATATTCCGCGAAGGAATCGACAAGTCCGGCGAGCAATTCCTTTCCCTTCTCGGCGGACGCCAAGGACGGCCGGCCGACCACCCCGGAGTCCGTATAGGGACGCATACCGAGAGTGAGCAAATGCTTCCGTTCATCGGCGGCGAAATCGGCGGTTTCATAACCGGAACGGACCAGTTCCGGACGGGCGTGCAGCAGGATCGACGTCTCCACTTCACCCGCGTGCATATCGCTGTACGACGAGGTCCGCACACCCGCCCTCTCCCGCGCCGCGTCCCAGTCGGACGAGCCGGGAAATAGCGCCATGCGCGTACCGCTGCCGGCCGACTCCTGAACCACGTTCCGCAGCACGTAGTTTCCCCCGTGCCCGTTCACCAGAATGAGCGCGTGGATACCGGAACGGCGTAGCGAGGCCGCGATGTCCGAGACCACGGCGTAGAGGGTCGCGGCCGAAATACTGACCGTCCCCGGCCAGTCCGCGTGCTCGTGCGAGCAGGAGATCGTCAGCGGAGGCAGGCGCAGGACCGGATGCGCGGCGGCGATCTCGGCGGCAACGGCGCAGGCCACGACCGTGTCCGTCACCAGCGGGAGGTACGCGCCGTGTTGCTCGAAACTGCCGATCGGCAGGACGGCGACCTGGGGCCGCCGCTCCCCCACGTCCTCGGTGGTGTCCGCGGGCAACAGGCCGGAGGCCGGTGGTGGTACGGCAGGACCGCTCATCTCTGGGCCTTTCGTTTCCTGTCGTTTCATACGTTCGAGGAGGCCCAGGTTACGTCGTTTTCGCGTTCTCCTTCCGCGATCCGGCCGATAAGATATGGCCATGAGGGAAATTGATGGTACGTCCGACGGCAGTGGCCCCCCGGTCGCGGAACGGGTGGTGGATCTCCGCCTGGCCACCGCGTACGGCGATTTCCTCGCTGTCGGCTACCGGGACGGCAATGGCACGGACGAACAAATGGCCCTGGTGTACGGCGATGTCACAGGAGAAGGGGCCCTTGTCCGGCTGCATTCGGAGTGTCTGACCGGAGATTCCTTCGGCTCCAGGCATTGCGACTGCGGCGGCCAGCTGTCGGCCGCCCTGAGCACCATCGTGCGGGAAGGGCGGGGTGTTCTTGTCTATCTCCGGGGCCACGAGGGCCGGGGAATCGGCCTGCTGGCCAAGCTCCAGGCGATGAAGCTGCAAGCGGAGGGCCTGGACACGGTGGAGGCGAACCTGGCCCTCGGCCTCCCGGCGGACGCCCGCGACTACCAGGTGGCGGCGGAGATCCTGCACGACCTCGGTGTCCGCTCGGTACGTCTGATGTCGAACAACCCGCTCAAGCGCGAGGCGCTCCAGCGGCACGGCGTGAAGGTCACGGAGGAGGTGCCCCTGCTGATCACCCCTCAGGAGGAGAACATCTTCTACCTGCGGACGAAGCGGGAGCGACTGGGCCACCACTTGCCGCACCTGGACCCGGAGCCGTAGGACCGCTGTCCGCGCCGCCTCGCCGAACCTGGCGCCTCCCGGGGGTACGAAGGTGCACCCAGCACCACCTCCGGTTCGGGCGCCACGCCCCGTGTGTCTGGCCCTCACCGTCCGTAGCGTCTTGGGCAGGGACGCAGCGGGCGTCCGAGAGGGAGGGACGGCGATGTTCCGTCGTACGGGGACGAGCAAAGGTACAGGTACGAGTACGGGTACGACTGCGGGCACGGGCACAGGTACGGGTCCGGGTACGGGCAGGGGGACCCACACGGGCGCTGACACGGGCGGGGGAGCGGCCACTCGTACCGGCAGGGGCGCACGCAAAGGCGGTACGGGGCGGTCGCGCCCCGGCCGGAACTCCGAGGCGCTCCGCCTCGTCGGCGTCAGCAAGGTCTACGGCGAGGCGGAGAGCGCCGTCACCGCGCTCGACGGGGTCACCCTGAGCCTGCCGGCCGGGAGTTTCACCGCCGTCATGGGGCCGTCGGGCTCCGGAAAGTCCACGCTGCTCCAGTGCGCGGCCGGGCTCGACCGCCCGGACCGGGGCCTGGTCATGGTCGACGGCGAGGAGATGACGGGCGGCGCAGAGGCGGCGCTGACGAAGTTCCGCAGGCGGCGGATCGGCTTCGTCTTCCAGCAGTACAACCTGCTGGACACGCTGACCGTGGAGCAGAACACCACGCTGCCGCTACGCCTCGCGGGTCGCCGCGCCGACCCCGTACGGACCAGGGAGATCCTCACCCAGGTCGGCCTCGGCGACCGTCTCGGCCACCGCCCCGACCAGCTCTCCGGCGGGCAGCGGCAACGGGTCGCCATCGCGCGGGCGCTGGTCACCGAGCCCAGCGTGATCTTCGCCGACGAGCCGACCGGCGCGCTGGACACCCGGAGCGCGCGGGACGTGCTGGGTCTGCTGCGGGACGCGGTACGGATCCACGGGCGGACGGTGGTGATGGTGACGCACGATCCGGTCGCCGCGTCGTACGCGGACTCCGTCCAGTTCCTGGCGGACGGCCGGCTGGCCGGGCAGCTGACCGCGCCCACGGTGGACGCGGTCGCCGAACGGCTCGCGCACCTGGGCGACATCGCGGACCAGGGCCAGGGCCACCCCGAAGGCCACGGCCACCACCTCACCCTGGAGGTCTGAGCCATGTTCACTCTCGCTCTGCGATCCGTCCGGCAGCGGCCCGGCCGGCTCCTCGCCACCCTCCTGTCCGCCTTCCTGGGCGCGGCGATCGTCATGACGTTCGGCTCGCTCCAGGACACCGCCGGCGCCCCGGGCGTCGACGACGTCAGCGCCGAGACCCTGCGGGTGTCGTCGAACGTCGTCGGCGGGTACGGCGCGCTGCTGGTGTTCTTCGCGGTGGCTTCCGCGCTGACCGTGAACGTACGGCAGCGGAGTGCCGAGATCACCCTGCTGCGCAACACCGGCGCGACCCCGGCCCAGATCAAGCGCATGGTCGTCGGCGAGGCCGTCCTGGTGGGCCTGGCCGCCGCGCTGCTGGCGATCGGACCCGCGATGCTCGGCGGACGGGTGCTGCTCGGGCTGTTCCAGGACAGCGGCCAGGTCGCCGACCGGGTGGACTTCGCCTTCGGCCCGGTGGCGCTGGGCATGGGCTTCGCGGTGACGCTGCTCGCGTCGGTGGGCGCCGCGTTCCTCGCGGTGCGCCGGGCGACGAAGGCGGCGGGGGCCCGGGCGGGCCGTGGCCGGATCAAGAAGGCGGCGGGCATCGCGGCGCTGGTGGGCGGTACGGGCGCGATCGCCTCGACCTTCACCATGAAAGCCTCCGCCCCGGCCCTGATGGCCGCCCCCGCTTACGGCGCGATCCTGCTCTCCGTCGGCTTCGCGATCTTCTCCCCGGCGCTGCTGCGGGGCCTGTTGAAGGTGTTCGAACGGCCGATCACGGCTCTCGCGGGGGCGAGCGGCTACCTGACCGTCCACACCATGCGTCACCGCGCCGCGCAGCTGTCGGGGCTGCTGATGCCGCTGGTGCTGTTCACCGGTACGGCGACGGCGGCGCTCTACATGCAGGCGGTCCAGACGGACGCGATCCGGGCGTCGGGCCTCACCAGGTCCGTCGAGGACAAGAACGTGGAGACGGTGAACCTCGTGGTCGTCGGCATCATCGTGGTCTTCGCCTGCGTCATGATCATCAACACGCTGTACGCGGAGACGTCGTACCGCCGCGCCGAGTTCGGCCGCCAGCGCCTGGCCGGCGCGACCCCCGGCCAGGTACTGCGGACGGTCGGGCTGGAGGGCGTGGTCCTGACGGTGACGGGGGTCTTCTTCGGTACGGCGGCCGGCCTCACCGGTCTCCTCGCCTTCACGGCGGTCCGCACGGACTCCGTCCTCCCGGAACCGGGCCCGGGCGTCTGGCTCCTGGTCGTGGCGGCGGCCACGGCCTCCACGCTCCTCACGGGCCTGAGCACGGCTCGCAGGGCACTACGCACACCGGCGGTCGCGGCGGCAAGCGCGACAGCGTGACCCCCCGCAGCCGACCACACGGCCCGGTACGGACGCCCGTACCGGGCCGTCCGTACCGGGCCTGTGTCGTGCGGAGCCGTGTCGTGTGGGGCCGTGTCGTACGGGGCCGCGTCGTGCAGGACCGCGTCATGCGGAGCCACCCACGACGGGCGGCCTGCGCCGGATCCCCGGGGCCCGGTGACACGCGGTCAACAGCACGCCGCCGGTGCGCGGTCTCGCAGGCCGTCCAGCACCGGCCCCGCGAGGGGCACCCGCAGAGGGGCACCCGCAGAAGTGGTCACCGCCGCCGGAGTCCCGCAGGCTGGTAACACCCGGTCAACAGCTCACCGTCCGGCGCAGGGCCCGGTGAGCCGTCCCCATACTCTGCCCCCGCAGGGGGTGCCTGCCCGCAAGGGCCGCCGGCACCCGGCACCCGGCGTCCCGCAGGCCGCCCCGGACTCCGGGCCGGTTCCGCACGCGGTGATCGCCCGGCGCCCGGCGACCCGGGAGACCGGGAGCCCGGGAGCCCGGGAGCGCGGCAGCCTGGGAGCCCGCCAACTCGGCAGCCCGGCAGCGCGCCAGCCCCGACGATCCAACGACCGACCGGCCCGCCGCCCCAACCGCCGATGACCCAGCGGGGCCCGAACGACCCCCAACAGCCCCGGGCCCCCGTCACAACCACCCCCGACGCGCCGCCGTCAGGCTGGCCTGGAAGCGGGTGGTGGCGTCCAGCTCCGCCATCAGGCGGTGGATGCGGCGCTGAGTCGTACGTTCGCTCCAGCCCTGCGCGCGGGCGATCGCCGCGTCCGTCAGCCCCGCCGCCAGGAGCGCCAGCAGGGCGCGGGTCTCTGGACCTGGGGGCGGTGACCCCCCGTCGGAGCCGTACCCGGGGCCATCTCCGTAGCCGGGCACGCCAGAGGAAACCGCACCACCACCGGCCCCAGGGCCGCCACCGGCCCCAGGGCCGCCACCCGACCCGAGACCACCACCGGACCCAGACCCACCACCGCCCCCGGGACCACCCACCCCGCCACCGCCCGCGACCCCACCCACCCCCGGCACCGGCCCCCC
>NZ_WWJY01000445.1 GCF_009865405.1 Streptomyces sp. SID3212
GCGGCCAGGTGGGCGGCGCGCAGCCGGGGCGGCAGCGCGTGGACGAGCAGGCCGTCCACTCCCGAGTCGGCGATGGTACGGGTGGTGGCCGCGAGGTCCCGGTGCTTGAGCGAGTGGCTCCAGTCGGCGAGCAGCGCGATCCGCAGGGTGCGCAGTCCCGGGCGGACGGCGGCGACGAACTCCAGGACCTCGTCCAGGCCCACGCCGAGGGCGAGCGCGCGGCTCGCCGACCGGCGGATGACAGGCCCGTCGGTGACCGAGTCCGGGAAGGGGACGGCCAGTTCGAGGCAGTCGACGCCCTCGTCGTCCAGCATCCGCACGAGATCGGCGAGGACGTCGAGGGGCGGGTCGCCCGCGTTGAGGAACAGCGCGAGGCCGGGTCCTTCGCCGCCCGTCCCGGCGCGGGGGAAGAAGTCAGACACGGGCCGCTCCGCCCGCTCGGG
>NZ_WWJY01000446.1 GCF_009865405.1 Streptomyces sp. SID3212
CCCGCCGCCGCCGCGGTCCTGGGCGGACAAGGACCCGGAGGCGGCGGCGCGGCTGTCCGCCGCGCGGGCGGCGGTGTCCGCGCTGGCGGAGCGGTTGAACATGCCGCAGGAGAACCTGATCACGCCGGACACGGTGCGGCGGGTGTGCTGGGAGCCGCCGGCGTCTCCGACTCCGGAGGCGGTGGCGGAGGCCCTGACGTCGCATGGCGCCCGCGCATGGCAGGTGACCCAGGTCGCCCCGGTCCTGGCGGAGGCCCTCTCGGCTTGACCCGCGCCCCGATGTCCTCAATCGCCGGACGGGCTGGATCCGCCCGGCGCGCGGGCGCGGCTCACTGCGTCCTCAAACGCCGGACGGGCTGGATTTGCCCTCCCCCCGGTGCGCAGGCGCGGCTTACCGATGTCCTCAAACGCCGGAC
>NZ_WWJY01000447.1 GCF_009865405.1 Streptomyces sp. SID3212
CCCGGGGGGCGGGCAGCGCGCGCCGGTCCAGCTTGCCGTTGGGTGTCAGCGGCAGCGCGCCCATCGGGACGACCGCCGAGGGCACCATGTACTCGACCAGTTCCCCGCCCACGTGCCGCAGCAGCTCGGCGGCGTCCAGGACGCCCTCCACGGCGGGCACGGCGTACGCCACCAGGCGCTTGTCGCCCGGGCGGTCCTCGCGGACGATGACGGCGGCCCGCGCGACGGACGGGTGGCGGGTCAGCACGGTCTCGATCTCGCCGAGTTCGATGCGGTTGCCGCGCAGTTTGACCTGCTGGTCGGCGCGGCCCAGGAAGACGATCTCGCCGTGCTCGTTCCAGGCGGCCAGGTCGCCGGTGCGGTACATCCGGGTGCCCGC
>NZ_WWJY01000448.1 GCF_009865405.1 Streptomyces sp. SID3212
CACACACCGCGGCTCGCGGACGGGCCGGGCACCTGGGCGTACGGCCATGTGGCACGCCCCGCCGAGGAGCCCGAGCGCACGCCGATCCGCCAGCTGGTCAGTGGCGCCCTGATCTCGCTCCTCGCCGGTCTGCTGCTCTGGTCGCTCCTGTGGAACATGTACCTCGGCGCCTTCTGGCTGTGGCCGCTGTACATGTTCACGCCGGACTCCTGGCGGGGCTCGATGCCGTCCGTCGTCGCCGCGTACGTGTACTACGGCATCGTCGTCGTCGTGATGCTCGTCGTCTTCGGCCGCCTCGGCCGCTGGGCCGAGCTCGCCCGCCGCCTCCTCGCCCCCCGCC
>NZ_WWJY01000449.1 GCF_009865405.1 Streptomyces sp. SID3212
GGGCCGGGCGGGCCGGGGCGGCGGGGAGCTGGCCCTTGAGCGGGCCCCACTCGTTCGGGTCGGGCACGCCCGGCGGCAGCATCTGGCGGCGCTTGGGGCCGCCGTGCTCGGACTCCCCCGGCTCCTTCGCCCCCGGCCACGCCTTCGCGACCCGCGCCGCGAGGACGAAGTCCTTCCGCAACGGGTGGCCCTCGAACGTCTCGGGGAGCAGGAGGGGGACGAGGTTCGGGTGGTCGGTGAAGGAGATGCCGAACATCTCGTGGGTCTCGCGTTCGTGCCAGCCCGCGCCCGCGTAGACGCCGAGGGCGGTGGGCAGGGCGGGTGCCTCGTGCGGGACGGTCGTACGGACGAGGAGCGCGCGGACCGTACCGGCGCCGAGGGCGGCGACGTGGGCGCAGACGCGGAAGCCGGTGCCGGGTTCGTCGACGGCGCTCAGCCAGTCGAAGTAGGTGCAGCCCAGAGTGGTCCTGGCGGTTTCGAGCGCGGTCAGCCAGGACGCGGCGGGCACGTCGACCGTCAGGAGGCCGTACGCCCGCTCCGCCGTGGCCTCCTCGCCGAAGATCTCGGCGGCGGCGTCCGGCAGCCGGTCGTACGCGCTCACGAAACGCCCTCCCCCGGGGGCGGCGGCGGAGGCACCAGTCCGCTGCGCAGCGCGGCCGGCGAGGGCCGGCCGGCCGAGGCGTAGCGGTCGCCGAGCGACTCGCGGGAGATCTTCTCCTGGAGCTTGAGGATGCCCTGGAGCAGCGCCTCGGGGCGCGGCGGGCAGCCCGGTACGTAGACGTCGACGGGGATGATCTGGTCGACGCCCTTCGTCACGGAGTACGAATCCCAGTACGGGCCGCCGCAGTTGGAGCAGGCGCCGAAGGAGATCACGTACTTGGGCTCGGGCATCTGCTCGTACAGCCGCTTCACGGCCGGCGCCATCTTGTCGGTGACCGTGCCGGAGACGACCATCAGGTCGGCCTGGCGCGGTCCCGGCGCGAAGGGGATCACGCCGAGCCGGATGAAGTCGTGGCGGGCCATGGACGCGGCGATGAACTCGATGGCGCAGCAGGCGAGTCCGAAGTTGAAGACCCAGAGGCTGTAGCGGCGGCCCCAGTTGAGGACGACCTTCATGGGCTCGGGCGCCAGCCGGGAGAGCACACCGAGGCGCTGGGGAGCCGCCACCGGCACCGGGGCCGGCGGCGCTTGGGGGGTCACGTCCATTCGAGGACGCCCTTCTTCCATGCGTAGAGCAGTCCTACGGCCAGGAAGCCGAGGAAGATGAACATCTCGACGAGCGTCGTCGCGCCGTAGCCGGGGGCGGCGAACACGGTCGCCCACGGGAACAGGAAGATCGAGTCGACGGCGAAGATCACGTAGAGGAACGCGTAGACGTAGTAGCGGACCTGGGTGTGGGCCCAGCCCTCGCCGACGGGGTCCACGCCGCATTCGTACGTGAGCAGTTTCTCCGGCGTCGGCACCACGGGCCGCAGCAGCCGGCCCGCCCCGAAGGCCACGGCGACGAACAGCACGCCGACAACCGCGAGCAGCCCGACGACCGAATAGCTCCGGAAGTAGTCCGCCGCGAGAACGGTCGGTTCCGACACGTCCGCCCCTCGCTCCCTGACTCCGTAGCAGCCGTAGCAGCCTCTTCGACGACCTGTACGGACGGGAGTCTAGGCCCTGCTAAAGAAAGGGTAAGCAGCCGCGTCCGCCTCAACCCTCCGGAACTCGTACGAACCTTTGGTACGAAGGTGGGGTTATCCCTACTTCACGCGCACCCAGCCACCCCATGGCGCGGGTGCGCGCGGCCCGGCAGTCTGGTTCCTTATGACCGTGAGTTTCGATGATCCCGACAGCAAGAACGACCGGCCGCCCCCCGTGCGCTTCGCCTTCGACCGGCAGACCTGGAAGGAGATCGCGCATCTCCTGGCGAATCTGCCGTCGTCGCTGGTCGGGTTCGTCTATGTGATGTTCACCGTGTCCACCGGGGCCGGGCTGTCGGTGACGGTGATCGGTCTGCCGTGGCTGGTCCTCGGCCTGTCCGGGGCCCGGCTGCTGGGGCGGGCCGAGCGGGCGCGGGCGCGGAAGCTGCTGGGTGTACGGATCGACGAGCCGAGCCGCCTGGTCGCGCGGGGACGGGGACAGGGGCGGGGCCAGTCCGGCGGGTTCTTCGCCCGGCTGTGGACGGGGCTCAGCGACCCGGTGGCCTGGCGGACCGTGCTGTACGAGTTCATCCGGCTGCCCTGGAGCGTGGTGACGTTCTCCGTGACGCTGACGGGCCTGTTCGTGTTCTGGCCGGTCCTGCCGTACGTGGCGCGGGGGCTCACCAATGTGGACCGCGCGATGGTACGGGGGCTGCTCTCGCCCTCCGACGAGCTGGAGCGGCGGATCGCCGAGCTGGAGTCGGACCGGGGTGTGGTGGTCGACACGGCGGCGGCGGACCTGCGCCGCATCGAGCGCGACCTCCACGACGGCGCGCAGGCCCGGCTGGTGGCCCTGGCCATGGGGCTCGGCCTGGCGAAGGAGAAGCTGCTGGAGGACCCGGACGCGGCGGCGGTCATGGTGGACGAGGCGCACGGCGAGGTGAAGCTGGCGCTCCAGGAGCTGCGCGACCTGGCGCGCGGCATCCACCCGGCGATCCTCACGGACCGCGGCCTGGACGCGGCCCTGTCGTCGATCGCCTCCCGGTGCACGGTCCCGGTGAAGGTGACCGTGGACCTGACGGAGCGGCCCGCGGCGGCGATCGAGGGGATCACGTACTTCACGGCGTCCGAGCTGCTCCAGAACGTCAGCAAGCACAGCGCCGCCCGTACGGCCTCGGTGGACGTGTGGCGGTCGGAGGAGCGGCTGCTGATCCAGGTCACGGACGACGGCAGGGGCGGCGCGACCCTCGACGGCGGTACGGGCATGTCCGGCCTGGCCGAGCGGCTGGGCGCGGTCGACGGCCTCTTCGTACTGGACTCCCCGGCGGGCGGCCCGACGACGGTCACGGCGGAGCTCCCGTGGCGGCGGCGCGGCACCGCCTGAGGAC
>NZ_WWJY01000450.1 GCF_009865405.1 Streptomyces sp. SID3212
GCGTACGCCCGTGTCACCCGGGGTGGCCGGTCGGCCCCGCGGCCAGGTGGAACAGGCGTGTACGCACCCCGCCGGGTCGGCGGTGGTGCCTGCCCGGGGCCGGAGTCGTACGACCGCGCGTTCCAGGTGGAGGCCGCGCCTGCGGGCGACACGGGCCGTACGTCCCGCCCGGGGCCGCCGGTCGTGGCCTGCGCGGGGGCGGGGCCGTATGCCCGTGTCACCCGGGTGC
>NZ_WWJY01000451.1 GCF_009865405.1 Streptomyces sp. SID3212
CCCCGGGGCTGTCGATCGGTACGGGCGGCTGCGGAGGTTCGGGGGGCAGCGGGTCGTCGGGCGGCTGTACGGGGTCGGGGGCGGCGTCGGGATCCGGTACGGCCCCGGGCAGAGACTCAGGGCCCGCCTCGGGGCCTGTCACCGCCTCGGGGCCGGGCGCGGCGTCAGGAACCGGTACGGCCCCGGACACGGCTTCCGGATCGGACACGCCCTCGGCA
>NZ_WWJY01000452.1 GCF_009865405.1 Streptomyces sp. SID3212
GCGGGCAGGGTCCCGGCGCGTTCGGCGGGGGTCCCGGCGGTCCGCCGCGGATGTCCGACGACACCGCCGTGCTGACCCCGCAGGTGCACGCCCCCGAGCCGTCGCCCGGCGGCGGCCACGTCTCGGGCGACACCCTCACCAGCGGGATCCCCGTGGTCCCGCCGGAGCACCGCTCGCCGTTCCCGGGCTCGGCCCCGGGCGCCGG
>NZ_WWJY01000453.1 GCF_009865405.1 Streptomyces sp. SID3212
CGTCAGCTCGGTCGGCATCGGCGGCACCAACGTGCACGTCGTCCTGGAGCAGGCGCCGGGGCGCGCCGCCGCCGGGGAGCCGGACGCCGGATCCGTACCCGAGGTCCTGCTCCTGTCCGCCCGTACGAGAGAGGATCTCGCCGCCCACGCCGGGCGGCTGGCGACGGCGCTGCGGGCGCCCGGCGCCCCGTCCCTCGCGGACACCGCCCACACGCTGCGGGTGGGGCGCGCCCCGATGGACGTCCGCGGCTATGTGCGGGCGGCCGACCTGGCGGGGGCGGCGGCCGGGCTGGCCGAACTGGCCGGGGGAGCCCTGGCCGCCGGCGGGCTCGACCCGCTGGGCGAGACCTGGCTCAGCGGCGGTCCCGCGCCCGAGG
>NZ_WWJY01000005.1 GCF_009865405.1 Streptomyces sp. SID3212
GGCCTCGACGTCGGCGGCCCGACGGACGCGGCCCGCAGCCGCCGTCGCGCGCAGTTCCTGCGGGAGCTGAACGAGGCGAAGGCGCTCCAGGAGCGGGTGAAGCCGCGCCGGGCCCGCGCCGCCCGGATGCGCCAGCAGATGCGGATGCGCACCTTCCGCTGGTAGGCGCCGCGTTCGGCGGGGCGGCCGCACCGAGCCACGCCCGGCCGCCACGCCCCCTGTGGGCACACATCTCGGGGGCTCCGGCGCCCTCCTGGGACACTTCCGCCCCGTCCGAGGGGTATCCCGCGCCCCACCACGGGGACGGGCCTAATAAAATGGCCTTACGACGCAACGGTGGAAGACCTCTCGCGACGCGTTCGTTTCTGCAACGATTCCGAGTGGGCGGGGCAGAGCAGCGCACCGCCGGATCGTCACCTCTGACCAGTGGGAGAGTCACGGTGTACTTCGCCGCACTGCTCGCGCGCACCGAAGACGGGTGGCAAGCGAGCGACACAGAGCTCGACGACGTGGAGACCCTGTCGGATCTGACCGACCTGGCCCGCGAAGTCTCGGTGGACGAGGACACGGTCCTCGTCTTCATCGAGCAGGAAGACGCCTGGTTCGGCATCGTCCGTGTGGAGGGCGAGGAGGACCCTCGTATCTATGTCTCGGACGCGGCCGCGGCCGCACGCTCCTCGTACGGGGAGATTCTCATCGATGAACTGATCGGCCGGGACGACGACGACCCCGCCGACGACCTGGACACGCTGGACCTCGACGGTACGGAGGACGGCGAACCGGACGAGAACGACGAGGAGGACGAAGAGAGTCCGGTGGCGAGCGGGGAGATCGTGCCCGCGGGACCCGCCGGCGACCAGGAGATCCTCGTCGATCTCGGGCTGTCGGAAGGGGAGCTGCTGGCCCTGGAGACCGACGCCATGGCCGAGATCGCGGAGGCTCTGGGAGCCGCCGAGGTCCTGGAGACCGTCCGCTAGTGCCCCGGCACGACCCTGTGCCGGCTCACGACCCTGTGCCGGATCCGGTGCGCGATCCGTGGCGTACGTCCATGCGCCGCGCCCTGGACGAAGCCGCGCTGGCGGCCGAGTACGGCGACGTACCGGTCGGTGCCGTCGTGCTGTCACCGACCGGGGCGGTGCTGGCGGCCGGCCACAACGAACGCGAGGCGACGGGTGACCCGACGGCCCATGCGGAGATCGTGGCGATCCGCAGGGCGGCCGGGGCACTCGGCGCGTGGCGCCTGACGGGCTGCACGCTGGTCGTGACCCTGGAACCGTGCACGATGTGCGCGGGCGCGATCGTGCAGTCCCGCCTGGACCGCGTGGTGTTCGGCGCGCTCGACGAGAAGGCCGGGGCGGCCGGTTCGCTCTGGGACGTCGTACGGGACCGCCGCCTCAACCACCGCCCCGAAGTGATCCACGGCGTCCTCGCCGACGCCTGTTCCGCCCTGCTGACCACGTTCTTCCGCGACCGCTGACGCCCCTTCACGGATACCGATTTCGGCGCACGGCCCACTGTGGGCTAAGCTTTCTCCCGGTAGCGTGTCCGAGCGGCCGAAGGAGCTCGCCTCGAAAGCGAGTGTGGGGAAACTCACCGAGGGTTCAAATCCCTCCGCTACCGCAGGTAGACGAAGGGGCAGACTCATTGGGGTCTGCCCCTTCGCTGCGTCGCGCCTCAGTTTCCGCCTCACTTGGCCACCAGAACCGTGCTGCCCAGCAAGCAGATGACCCTTCCAGCTCAGTGACGAACACTCGTCCGAGCTAGGCCCGTTGGCTCCCCTCGCGGACTTGGCGAACCGACCCACGCTTCATCCACGACCCCGTAGGCTCCTGTTCAGATGTGGCTGCAACGCCATGTCTGCCTGACCCCGGATTTTCCCCTGCCCTTCACGGGCATCGATCCGGAGGTGGCTCATGAAGGACAAGCGCGGCGGGCAGAAGCCTCCCTCGGAACCCAGTCGGGAAACCGAACAGGCGTCCGAGGAAAAGAAAGGAAAGAGCCCGAACCACTGGGCTGCGGCCTCGTTCGTGATCAACCTCTGGCGCCTTGTGCGCGACTGGCTGATCAGGATGAATGACCCCAACCCTCTGGTTCAGGCCCCTCCTCTCCTGAGATGGCCGCATACGCGGCCGGACCTCTGCCCTAGGGCAGAAGCGGTACGCCCTGACCGGCGCACCGGGGGCCGTGGCGCCGGTATGCCGGTGCCACGGCCTCCGTATTTGGGGGGTGCTGCCGGGAGGTGCTGGCCATGGGGCGATGTATCAGTGGCGGTTCTGATCTCAGTTCATTCGGCGGCAGCCCGGAACGCTCTGAGGATCCGCCGCAACCTTGGTGTCCTGGCGGGGAGACACCGGGTTAGCACCCTCAGCGCAGCGGTCCGTCCCCGCATGCGCGGGGGGAACACGCTGGGGGAAGGCCAGCGGTCTTCCACCAATGGGTTCGCTCCGTCGTCGGAAACGCGCCACGGCCGGCCGCATTGACGAACTGCCAGCCCTCATCCTCCACCGGCCTCATCCACAACCCTTGGCGAAGATCGACCCATCCCCGCTCCACGCGAAACTGGGTATCGGCCGTCCCGGCCTGTCTCCGCAACGTGCGGTCAGGCTGGGATCGGCGCTGCCGCTGGCTCCAGGGTGCGGAGAAAGCGTGACCGGAGGGCGTGCAGGACCCGGTTCTCGCGCTGGGCCGCAAGCGAACGCCCGTGAAGCCGGTTGGCGAGGCCGGCAAACTGCACCAGCACATCCTCCGGCGGCCAGGCCACAGTGGCCTGGGAGAAAGCTCTCGCACTCAGCTCACGACCTGCGGTGCCCTGCGCAAGTTGCGACAACTCAGTGCTTCTGGAGCGGATCTCGTGGAGCAGCCACCAAGCGTCCCTCATCTGCTGCGGGTCCAGCACCAGCACTCCGCGGCTCACCTTCACGCTGGATCGGCTGACCGCGGCATGTACCTGTCCCGCCTTGGGAACCACGAGGATCGGGCCAGGGACTCCCGGTGGACCCGAGCTATCCGTAATGCCGACATATGGCAGGGGGGCACGCAGGACGTCAGCGGGTGCCACCCATCCTTCATCTCCCGAAGCGACGGCCGGGCGGGCGGCTGTACCCGTCCAGGCACCGCCGACGACATCTCCGAATGTCATTCTCGGCCAGTGCTGGCCGTCCGTGACAAAAACGCCGAAGTACGCGTCTCCAAGTGCCACCGCCGTACGGGCAATGCGGTCGTTGATCCTGGCTCGGCTCTCGATAGCACTGATCACGCGCAAAGCCCGATCCTGGTCTGCCAAAGACGGCAGAGCGACGGGCAGGTGCCGTAGCGATCTGAGCCCGAGCGTGCGTTGTACCGTCCCCGCAGCTTGCGTCTCGCACCAAGCGCGGGCAGTGGGCGTGGCAAGCCAGATTCGGAGCCACTGGGCGAGGCGGGGGTCAGCACAGCGGACCAGAGCCACCGTGCGGGCCACGTTCCAATCCTCGTGATCCGGCCCGGTCAGGGCGGCCTCACCAATCCGCCCTACAAGCACGATCAGTAGATCACCCGAGCGCAACCGAGTCCTCGGATGGGCTTCCGCGACTTCGTGCTTCACGCGGACCACCTCCGACGACTCAATACGACCGTCAGCGATGTCTCCGGCCCGGAGCATGGGAATGCCTTCGGGATCGAAACGGCCCGGGCGGTTGATGCCGTACCCGACCACCTCCACGCCCGGTAGCTCAGCGAGCGCCACCCACTGCGGAAATTCGCTCATCACGTCCCCAACACATCGCGAAGTTCATGCTCCAGGCGCGAGGCTTCCGCGAAGTGCTCATAAAGTTCTTCGGTCAACTCACGCACCCTTCGCTCATCCTCGCCAGGGGCGGTTTCTGCGGCTACCGGCGCGACATAGCGTGCAGGCTGGAGGTCAAAGTCCGCTGCCTCAACCTCCTCCAGGGCCACGGTCCGGCACCACCCAGGGACGTCGGCGGCGTCGTGTTTCGACCAGCTGTTGAACGTACTGGCGATCCGCTCCGCGTCCGCGCCGGTCAAGGTGCGTCTGCCCCGGCTCACCTGAACCCCCGTGTCCTGCGCGTTGATGAACAGAACACGGGTTGCCGCGTGGGCGCGCTTGGATTTGCTGAAGACCCACAGACAGGCGGGAACCCGTGTGTGCGAGAAGAGGCCGGACGGCAGCTGGATGACTGCGGCGACCACGTCGTCGTAGAGGAGCCCGGCGCGGATGCGCCGCTCGGCTCCGCCCCGGAAAGCCGCACCGTTCGGCAGCAGAATCGCGGCGCGGCCGTCGGCTTTGAGCGCGCCCAGCACATGCTGTACCCAGGCGAGGTCGGCCTTGCTCTTGGGCGGCGGTCCATAGCGCCAAAAAACGAACCCGGCGTCCGTAAGGGGCATTCGCATGCTGAACGGCGGGTTGGCAAGGACAACGCTGTACTTCTCGCCGGCGTCCGATCCGTGCAGAAGACTGTTGTCCGTGCCGATGTCCCGGGGCAGAGTGTCTTCCAAACCGTGGAGGATCAGGTTCATCGCCGCGATCGAGCGTGTGCGGGCATTGATGTCCTGACCGAACAGCCGGAGCACAGGCCCGGTGCGATCCGCAGGTCGCCCACCATGCGTCTCGACGTAGCGCGCGGCCTCGGTCAGAAGTCCGGCCGAACCGCAGGCCGGATCGTAGACTTCGTCACCGGGTGCCGGCGCCATGAGCCCCACCATCGTCCGTACGACATCGCGCGGTGTGTAGTAGTCCCCACCTACCCGGTCCTCCGAGAACCGCGCGAGGCACTGATCGTACAGATCCCCCTTCGCGCCCGCCCGGCCCGCGCGGTCCAGGAGAGCGATGAGGTCTCGCAGTGCCCGGTCCACCACCCGGCTGTCGGAGCGCATCTGCCCGAGGACAGCCTCGTTGTCCAAGTCGATGCGAAACTTCCCGTAGCTGCCGCTCCAGGCGCGCAGAGCCCGCTGGACAGGCTGATGGACGAGGTCGGGTTTCCCGGCCACCTGGCCGACAAGCTCTTCCCAGGTCGGTCGCCCCTGCGCCTCCCCCTCGGGTACATCCGAGACCTGGCGCAGGAAGACCATGGACAGAATGAGCTGCTGCATCGCATCAAAGGTCATCTCGTCAGGCAGCGCTTCCACAGCTCGCGTCAGCCAATCGACCTGGGACCTGGTCTCTTCCACTGCATCCACCTTGTCGGGTCAACGCCGGGCGGCGAGGACGATCACAACAGCGATCGCGGCGACCACCGCAAACGCGCTTCCCCCATGCTGCACAGAACCGAGCACATCTTTGTGCCGCGCGTACTCGACGATGCCTGCCGCCAACGCGACGTTCATTGTCAACGACGCCCCGAGCCACCACGGCCACGACTGACTCACCTTTACCCCACCCCTCACCGCCTGCTCCGGATAAGCTCACTCTAACAGCAGACGGTTCGGGGTTGTCACAGCAGACGGTTCGGGAAGCGCCCGACCGCGTCGACTGGACAAGAGTCCTACCACCGGTGGGATAATGCAGGCATGGCTATTGAGCACGCACCCCCAGACGAGACCACCGTCAAGAAATCGGTCACCATCCCCAGATCGCTCGCTCGCGAGGTCGAAGCCCGCACAGGCGCGCGCGGGTTTTCGCGCTTCGTCTCAGACGCCGTTGAACACGCCCTCGCCCTCACCAAGACCAGGGAAATCGTCGAGGCGTACGAAGACGAGCACGGCTCCTTCACGCCCGAAGAGATCGAGGAGGCCCGTCGCGCATGGCACGGCGAGTGACCCCGGCGTTTCCGCGCGCCCTCCTCATCCTTGACGCACAGCCACTGTCCCTGCTGGCCGAACGGGACCGCGGGATGACCCTGATGCTCAAGGTCGCCGAAGTCGAGGGATACGCGGCCGCGATCTCCACCGTCAGCATCGCCGAGGTCCGCCGTACCGGACAGGCGGCGACGCACCTGCGCTGGCTCCGCTCCCGGCTCACTGTCATTCCCGCGACCGAGATCATCGCCGATCGCGCCGCCGAACTGCTGGAGGACGCCGGCCTCGACGGTCACGAGAACGTCGTCGACGCGCTTGTGGTCGCCACGGCGGCGTGTTCGAGCGGACCGATGAAGGTCGCCTCCACCGACGGTTCCCACATCCCGAAGCTGTGCCATGCAGCGTCCATCGATCGCGGCAGTCCCGTGGAGTGGGTCCGCGTCTGATCCCTCCGGACATGGACCGGCTCAGCGCAGGGCGGTTCAGCGCAGGCGGGCGATGACCCTCGCGAAGTCCGCCATGTGTGTTTCCAGTACGGAGAAGTAGGTCAGGCCGTACGCGATCGACATGACCGGGAACCCGACGATGTCGGCCTCCTGCGCGGCCAGCCGGAGCATGCGGTCGCCGAAGCCCAGCAGGAGCGGCGGGCCCGGCCTGCGCAGCTCGGTGACTGTGTCGTGGCCGAGATCCTCGGCCTGCCGGCCCCTGGCCTGCCAGGTGGAGGGCGATCCGGGGTCAGCAGGCTGACACCGAAACGGAAGGGCGTTTGTTTTATTTCAGACGGATTTGCGGCCCTTCGTCGGGCCTCTTCCCACACCCCGGGCCGGACGCGGGGAAGAGAGGCTCGAACACCCTCCGAACATCGACGTTCATACGGTTAGACTCTCGCGACCGCACAGGGGGCGGCCCGTGGACGCGGCTGGGGAGGCAGTGGGGAATGGCGCAAACGAGAAAGATCGTGTTCTACGCGGTCACCGTCTTCGTGCTCTTCACGATCGTCAAATCCCCGGAACGGGCGGCGGATCTCGTCCAGGTAGGGTTCGAGGGCATTTCGAGCGCCGCGAAGAGCGTCGGTACGTTCATGACGGAGCTCGTCCAGTAGCGCCGCCGCACCCGCCGCACCCCTAGGAGTGCCCCTTGATCCGCCACCTGGTCCTCTTCAAGCTCAACGAGGGTGTCTCGCGTGACGAGCCCCGTGCGATCGCCGGGGCGAAGGCCTTCGAGGAGCTGGGCGGGCAGGTCGCCGAGCTGGCGTCCTGGGAGTGCGCCTGGAACATCAGCGACCGGCCCATCGCCTACGACTTCGCCATCAACTCGGCCGTGGCGGACCGCGACGCGCTCCAGCGGTACGCCGACCACCCGGCCCATCAGGCGGCCGTCGCACAGTGGCGCGAATTCGCCACCTGGGTGATCGCCGACTACGAGTTCTGAGCCTCCGCTCCCCCTGCCCCACACCTCTCCGGTGTGGGGCTTTTGGGTTTATTGCCCCAACTTGCCGTCAACACGGTGTTATCGGGTGCTTGCACACAGTGCACATGTCTTGTGATGCTATGACCGCTTTTGACGGATGAGTTGACCGTAGTCGACCGCAAAGGGGTGGCGTGACCGTGCCGGCCAGTACTACGCCTCAAGTGCCGCCCCAGAACGAGACCGGACCACGGGTCGGGAGCGAGCCCAGACCAGAACACGTGTCCGAGCCCCGATCAGAACCCCAGCCCGAGCCCCGCGTCGAACCCCCTCTCGAACCCAGGGCCGACACCGAGTCACGCCCCACCACCGCCCAGAGCCGCGGCGCCGACACCCGCGCCCTGACACAACTCCTCTTCGCCCAGCTCAAAGACCTCGAACCGGGCACCCGCGAACACAGCCGCGTGCGCGGGGCGCTCATCGAGGCCAACCTGCCCCTGGTGCGGTACGCCGCCGCGCGCTTCCGGAGCCGTAACGAACCGATGGAGGACGTCGTCCAGGTCGGCACGATCGGTCTGATCAACGCCATCGACCGGTTCGACCCCGAGCGCGGCGTACAGTTCCCGACCTTCGCGATGCCGACCGTGGTCGGCGAGATCAAACGGTACTTCCGCGACAACGTACGGACCGTGCACGTCCCGCGCCGGCTGCACGAGCTGTGGGTCCAGGTCACCGGCGCCACCGAGGACCTGACGACGGCTCACGGCCGCACCCCCACCACCGCCGAGATCGCGGAGCGGCTGAAGATCTCCGAGGATGAGGTCCTCGCCTGCATCGAGGCGGGCCGCTCGTACCACGCGACCTCCCTGGAGGCCGCCCAGGAGGGCGACGGGCTCCCCGGCCTGCTGGACCGGCTCGGTTACGAGGACCCCGCGCTGGCCGGGGTCGAACACCGCGACCTCGTACGCCATCTCCTCGTACAACTGCCCGAGCGGGAACAGCGGATCCTGATGCTGCGCTATTACAACAATCTGACGCAGTCGCAGATCAGTCAGGAATTGGGAGTCTCCCAGATGCATGTGTCAAGGCTTCTTGCCCGAAGCTTTGCCCGGCTGCGATCCGCAAATCGGATCGAGGCGTAGCTCGCGGGGGTACTTTCGCGCTCCCCCGCCTTTTGTCCCGCGCGCCTCCCGGAAAAGCCCCACACCCCCTCTTTCCTGCGCAGACGTCACCCTTACTTGTCGACATGTCACTACAGCGTGTTGCCGACATGTGACATTCTGCTGGAACCGCGTTTGCCGCAGCCCCACCGCCGGTATTCAGGTGGAGGCTGCGTTCCTCCGACGGGAGCGGCCGCCGCGACCGTCCGCGACCTCAAGGGGGTGGCATGTCCGTAGAACAGGGCAGCTCGAAGGTGCTCACGCTCACAAAGAGCGCTCCCGCGCCCGAGGCTCTCGACACCGTGCTCGACACCGTGGCCGAGGTCCAGCCGCGGGTGTCCCAGCCGGAAGCCATCGACACCCGCACTCTGTCCCGCTCCCTGTTCCTGCGGCTCGCCGTGCTCGACCAGGACAGCCCGGAGCGCACCTACGTACGCGACACCCTCATCGAGCTCAACCTGCCGCTGGTGCGGTACGCGGCGGCCCGGTTCCGCAGCCGTAACGAGCCGATGGAGGACATCGTCCAGGTCGGCACGATCGGCCTGATCAAGGCGATCGACCGGTTCGACTGCGAACGGGGCGTGGAATTCCCGACGTTCGCGATGCCGACGGTCGTGGGCGAGATCAAGCGGTTCTTCCGCGACACGTCGTGGTCGGTGCGCGTCCCGCGCCGGCTCCAGGAGCTGCGCCTCGCGCTGACGAAGGCCAGCGACGAGCTGGCGCAGAAGCTGGACCGCTCCCCGACCGTGCCCGAACTGGCCGTGGTGCTCGGGGTGTCGGAGGAGGACGTCGTCGACGGCCTCGCGGTCGGGAACGCGTACACCGCGTCCTCGCTGGACTCGCCCTCCCCGGAGGACGACGGAGGCGAGGGTTCGCTCGCGGACCGGCTCGGCTACGAGGACATGGCGCTGGAGGGGGTGGAGTACCGCGAGTCGCTCAAGCCGCTGCTCGCCAAACTCCCGCCCCGCGAGCGGCAGATCATCATGCTGCGGTTCTTCGCGAACATGACCCAGTCGCAGATCGGCGAAGAGGTGGGCATCTCGCAGATGCACGTCTCGCGCCTTCTGACCCGTACGCTCGCGCAGCTGCGGGAAGGGCTGATCTCGGACTGACGCCGGCGGACCCCGCCCTCAGGTCCGGATTTCCGGGCGGGGTTCCGCGGTGACGAAGCATCAGGGGACGGAACGTCACGGGCTTCGCCGCCGTCCTCGTGGGACGGCCCTGTGGGGTCAGGCGAAGGCCAGCCAGGCCACCACGGCCAGGACGACGACCACCGCGACGACGCCGACGATCAGTCCGACCTTCGGCCCGCTCTGCTGCTGAGGTGCCTGCCGGCGCTCCGGCTCACCGTCGTCGACAAACGCGCGGAACATCTGAGTACTGCCCGCGGGGTCGGGATTTCCCTCGGGTCCCTGCGGGGCATGGGGGTTGTGTGCCATGGGGCAGGACCCTAGCGAACGTACGCACCCCGCCCAACCCCGGGCCCACCGCCGATCGCCGTGAATCCGCTCCGGGATCGCCGTGGATCCGCTCGGAGATCGCCGTGAATCCGCTCCGGTGACGCCTCCCGCGGCCCCCGGCGCCCCCTCGCGCCCGTCGTTGACCGGTGATCCGTCAGCCTTTTGAGTTCCTTTACCCCTCCCTACCCCCTTTCATTTGCCTGTAGCAACCAACTGCTTCTACAGTTCTATGGTTGCCCCAAGCAACAAGATGGCGGGGAGGGCGGGGCCGATGGCCGCACGGAGCCGATACGCGGAGCTGGCCCGGCAACTCGGCGCCATCGGGGCCGTCAAACGCGGTCTCGCGCGGACGCTGCCCGCCGACTGCCCGGGTGGCTGCGCCGCCGTACTGACCACGCTGGACCGGTACGGCGAGATGCGGATGAGCCGCCTCGCCGAGCTGCTGGCCGTCGACATGTCGGTCACCAGCAGGCACGTGGCCCACGCCGCCCGGCGCGGCTGGCTCGCCAGGTCCCCCGACCCCGCGGACAGGCGCTCGCGGATCCTGCGGCTGACCCCGGCGGGTCACCTGCTGCTGGACGAGCTGACACGGCGGACGACCGAGACGTTCGCGTACGCCCTCGCCGACTGGACCGACGACGACGTCGGCCGGCTCGGCGCCCTGCTCGACCGGCTGCGCGAGAGCTTCTCCCCCGACCCGCCGCGCCCGAGCTGCTGACGCGAGAGCGACAAAGACGACCGACGACACAGGACAAGGAATTCCATGGCTACGACCACACCGACCGGTGTGCGGGGCGGCCACGCCAAGCGTGGCGGCGAGCCCGCCCCCGTGACCGGCGCTCCCATGACCCACCGCCAGATCATGGAGGCGCTCTCCGGGCTCCTCCTGGGTCTCTTCGTCGCGATCCTCTCCTCGACGATCGTCACCAACGCGCTCCCCGAGATCGTCTCCGACCTCGGCGGCGGCCAGAGCGCGTACAGCTGGGTGGTCACCGCCTCACTGCTGGCGATGACGGCCACCACCCCCCTGTGGGGCAAGCTCTCCGACCTCTTCAGCAAGAAGCTGCTGGTTCAGATAGCCCTCGTCATCTACGTGACGGGTTCGATGGTCGCCGGCCTCTCGCAGAGCGCCGGGATGCTGATCATCTGCCGCGTCTTCCAGGGCATCGGCGTCGGCGGTCTCTCCGCCCTCTCCCAGATCGTCATGGCCGCGATGATCGCCCCGCGCGAGCGCGGCCGTTACAGCGGCTACCTGGGCGCCACCTTCGCCGTCGCGACCGTCGGGGGCCCGCTGCTCGGCGGTGTCATCACCGACACCAGCTGGCTGGGCTGGCGCTGGTGCTTCTACGTGGGCGTGCCGTTCGCCGTCCTCGCCCTGGTCGTGCTCCAGAAGACGCTCAAGCTGCCGGTCGTCAAGCGCGAGGTGAAGGTCGACTGGTCGGGCGCGTTCTTCATCACGGCGGCCGTCTCGCTGCTGCTGATCTGGGTGACCTTCGCCGGCAGCAAGTACGAGTGGGCCTCCTGGCAGTCGTACGCCATGGTCGGCGGCTCGCTCGTGCTCGGCGCGCTCTTCGTCCTCGTCGAGTCCCGGGCGCGCGAGCCCATCATCCCGCTGCGTCTCTTCCGTAACCGCACCATCACGCTGGCCTCGATCGCGTCGCTCTTCGTCGGGATCGGGATGTTCGCGGGCACGGTGTTCTTCAGCCAGTACTTCCAGCTCGCCCGCGACAAGTCCCCGACGATGTCCGGCCTCATGACCATCCCGATGATCGGCGGCCTCGCCGTCTCCTCCACCGTCTCCGGGCAGGTCATCACCCGGACGGGGCGGTGGAAGGCGTGGCTCGTCAGCGGGGGCGCGCTGCTGACGGCGGGTCTCGGGCTGCTCGGCACGATCCGGGTGGACACCCCGTACTGGCACATCGCTGTCTACATGGCGCTGATGGGCCTCGGCGTCGGCATGATGATGCAGAACCTGGTCCTCTCGACGCAGAACCAGGTCACCGCCAAGGACCTGGGCGCCGCCAGCTCGACCGTCACCTTCTTCCGCTCCCTGGGTGGTGCGGTCGGCGTCTCGGCGCTGGGCGCGGTGCTCGGCAGCCGTATCACGCACTACGTGAAGGACGGGCTGGCCGACCTCGGGCCGCAGGGCGCGGCGCTGGGGCACGCGGGGACGGGGGGCGGGGCGATCCCTGACCTGTCCGCTCTGCCCGTACCGCTGCGGACCGTCATGGAGAGCGCGTACGGCCATGGCGTGGGTGACGTCTTCCTGTTCGCGGCGCCGGCGGCGCTGCTGGCCTTCCTGGCGACCCTGTTCATCAAGGAGGTCGCGCTGAGGACGAAGGCGGGCGGGGAGGGGGCGGCGCCGGGGCCCGGCGGGGTTTCGGGTACGGCTCCGGAGGTGGCTCCCGGTACGGATTGGCGTACGGCTCCGGAGATCGCTCCCGGTACGGATTCGCCCACGGCCCCGGACACCGCTCCGGAAGCGCCGGGCATCCCCGTACGCGGTGTCGTGCGCGGCGCCGAAGGCACCTCGGTGCCCGCCGCGGCCGTCACCCTGATCTCCCTGGGCGGCAGCCAGTTGGCCCGCTCGGTCGCCGAGCCCGACGGCTCGTACCTCCTGCGCGCGCCGGGCTCCGGCTCGTACGTCCTGATCGCCTCCGCCGACGGCTTCCAGCCGCAGGCCTCCACGGTGGTCGTCGGTGACGAGCCGGTCGGGTACGACATCCTCCTGTCCGGTACGAGCGGGCTCACCGGGACCGTGACCAGCGCGGACGGCGGGCTGCCCGTCGAGGGCGCGATGGTGATCGTGGCCGACGTGCGCGGAGACGTACTGACCACCGGGAAGTCCACCGAGCGCGGCGAGTTCGCCTTCACCGAGCTGGTGCCGGGCCCGGTGACCGTCGCGGTGAACGCGTCCGGCTTCCGGCCGCTGGCCCTGCCGGTGGAGATAGCCGGCCACGGGATCACCCGTGTCGAGGCGGTGCTCAGGTCCGGCGCCCTGGTGCAGGGGACGGTACGGGCGGGCACCGCCCGCCGGCCGCTGCCCGACGCGCGCGTGACGCTCGTCGACGCGGCGGGGAACGTCGTGGCCACCGCGACGACCGGGGACGACGGGGCGTACGCCTTCGCCGACCTGGACGCGGGCGAGTACACGGTCATCGCGACCGGATACGCGCCGGTGGCGGGCTCGTTGAGGGTGGCGGGGCGCGGGGTCGAGGGACACGACATCGAACTGGCCCACCCGGGCGCGTAGTTCGGCGGCCCGCGGAAAGAGCGACGGAAGAGGTGAGAGGCACAATGGGGCTTCGCGGACAGGTACGGACGCGGGACGGCTGGGCGCTCCCGCACGCGGTCGTGACCATGACCGACACGACCGGCGCGCAGGTGCTGAGGGCGGCGGCGGACGAGGACGGGTCGGTGCGGGCGGACGTCCCGCTCGCGCCCGGTCCGTACACCGTGATCGTGACGGCCCTCGGGTACGCCCCCGTCGCCTCCACCGCGCTCGTGACGGCGAGGGGCAGGGCGGAGGTCGGCACGGTGGTCCTGGCCCGGCAGAACGGCACGGAGCTGCCCGCGCCGGGCGTCTGGAGCCTCGACCCGGCGCACACGTCGGTGGGCGCGGTGGCCCAGCACCTCGGGATCTCCAGCGTGCGGGGGCGGTTCAAGGAGTTCGGCGGCCGGATCGAGATCGTGGAGTCGGGGGGCTCGTACGCCGGCTCCCGGGTCGACGCGGTCATCGCCGCGGCGAGCATCGACACCGGCAACACCCTGCGGGACAAGCACCTCAGGTCGCCGGACTTCCTGGACGTGGAGCGGTTCCCGGAGATCACGTACCGGAGTACGGCCCTGACCCCGGCGGGCCCCGACCGGTGGACCGTACACGGTGAACTGTCGTTGCACGGAGTCGTACGGGAGGTCGGTCTCGACCTGGGCTATCTGGGCGGGGGCCCCGATCCGTGGGGCGGGCAACGGGCGGCCTTCCGGGCGACGGCGGAGCTGCGGCGGGAGGACTTCGCCATGAACTACAACCAGGTCGTCCAGGCCGGCGTCGCGATGATCGGGACCACGCTGCGGGTGGAGTTGGACGTACAGGCGGTGCGGGGCGAGAGCGTGCCGGGCGCGGAGTCGTAGGCCCGGAGTCATAGGCTCGGCCCCATGGCACCGAACATCGCAACGAATACGACCGTGGACCTGGCCGGGCTGCTGGAGTTCGTACGGCCCAGGCACCGCGCGATCCTCCTCACCACCCGCGCGGACGGGCGCCCGCAGGGCTCGCCGCTCGCGTGCGGCGTCGACGACTCGGGCCGGATCGTGGTGTCCACGTACCCGGAACGGGCGAAGACGCGCAACGCGAAGCGGGACGAGCGGGTGAGCGTGCTCGTCCTGTCGGACGACTGGAGCGGCCCCTGGGTGCAGGTGGACGGCGCGGCCGAGGTGATCGACTCCCCGGAGTCGGTCGAGCCGCTGGTGGAGTACTACCGGAACATCGCGGGGGAGCACCCGGACTGGGACGAGTACCGCGCGGCGATGGTGAAGCAGGGCAAGTCGATCATCCGGGTGACGCCGGAGCGGTGGAGCCCGATCGCCACGGGGGGCTTCCCGGCGCGGTTGGTGTCGTAGCGGACGGGTGGTCACGGCCGGTACGGGGGGCGGGGTTTCGCGTCAGCCGCGCTCCCGCATCGCCTCGATGCCCGCGATCATGAGGTCCAGCGCGAAGGTGAAGTCCCGTTCGCGCATCTCCTCGACCGTCTCGCCGCCGCGCGCGCCCATCAGCTCCTCGGTGTTGCTGAACGCCCGCTTGAAATCCGGCTGTTCGTGGATGGTCCCCATGGCGTGCCGGTGGTACTCGTCCTGGGTCAGACCCGCCTCCGCGCACCGCTGGACGAAGTGGCCCTCGATCGTGCCGAATCCGTACACGAACTGGAAGACCGCGGAGACCGCGCCCATCCGGCCGTACGGAGCCAGGCCGGTCCTGCCCATGACGGCGAGGACCGCCGACGAGAAGGCCCGCGAACCCGGGCCGATGTTCAGGTACTTGCCGATGAGCGGCGAGACCCAGGGGTGGCGTACGAGCACGGTCCGGTAGCTGACGGCCAGTGCGCGCAGCTGGTCGCGCCAGTCGGCGGTCTCGTCCGTCAGGTCGGGGACGCGGACCTCGCCGAAGACGGCGTCCAGGGCGAGTTCGAGGAGGTCGTCCTTGGTGTCCACGTACCAGTAGAGGGACATGGCGGTGACGCCCAGCTCGCCCGCCAGCCGCCGCATGGAGAACTTCGCGGAGCCCTCGGCGTCAAGGAGCCGTACCGAGACCGCGGTGATGCGGTCGCGGTCGAGGGGCGGGGGCTGGTCGGTGCCGGACCTGGTCGCGGTGGTGGTGCCTTTCGCGTCCCCGGCCGCCGGCTCCGCGCGGTCGGTACGGTCCGCCCTGCGGGGCCTGGTCACCGGTTTCCCGTCCAGCCAGACGCTGGTCCTGGGCGGACGCTTCGGGCTGTCGGCTTCCGACGCCATGGCTGAGCCTCCTCGGTTCCGTCCGGCCGGGTGGCCGCGCGGCCCCCTGGCGGTGCCGACTGCCGGATACCGCCCACCGGCACCCGGAATGTCCGCCGAGGGCGATGCTATGCCGCCGTGGGCGAAGAGTCTGCCCTGCGTGCGCGGCCCGTCCTGTCCCCTCTGCCCGCCCGGCGCGGCTCCATCGCCGTGTCGAACGGTCCTCTGGCTAGATTGACCGGATGGCTACTTTGCGCGCGCTGGAGTGTCTGGTCGCACTCGTCGACGAGGGGTCTGTGACCAGGGCCGCGGCGGCCCTTCACCTGTCACAGCCCGCTCTGTCCCATCAGATCGCGGCCCTGGAGCGGGAACTCGACACCCCGGTGGTGGAACGGCTGTCCCGTGGCGTACGCGTGACCGCCGCCGGCCGGGCCGCCGCGGTCGACGCCCGTATCGCCCTGAAGGCGGCCGAACGTGCCGTGGCTTCGGGCCGGGACGTGGCCGCCGGGCGGGCCGGGCGGATCCGGCTCGCCTGCGCCGAGACGATGACCGTCTGGCTGCTGGTCTCCCTGCTGCGGCGCTGGCGTTCCCGGCGGCCCGAGGTGCGGATCGACCTCATGGAGTTCACCAGCACCGACGCGATGGTGGAGATCCTGATGGCGGGGGAGGCGGACATCGTCGTCGGTCCCGAACCCACCGGCACCACGGCGCACGTCGAGCGGCTGGGGGACGAGGAGATGCTCGTCGTGTGCCCGGAGGAGCACCGCTTCGCCGGCCGGTCCTCCGTACGCGTGGACGACCTGGTCGGCGAGCCCTTCGTCCACTACACGAGTGACAACGGCAACGCCGCCTGGGTCGACCGGTTCGTCTCCTCCCACCAGGTCTCGCTCAGTCCGGTGCTCCGTACGCGCAGTCCCCGCACCGCGGCCCAGCTGGCCGGGGCGGGGATGGGCGTCTCGATCGTCCCCGCGTCGGCGCTAGCCGTACGGCCGGCCGGGGCGGTGTTGCGTTTCGACCCGCCGGTCCGCCGCGCGGTGGTCGCGATCACGACCGTTCCCTCGGACGCCCTGGTCGCCCTCTTCCTGAGGGATCTGCGGAATCAGGGCCTACCGGTCGGCGGCGCCGACCACGTGGCTGGAGTGGACGGCGTGGACGGCCTCCAGGATCAGGTCGGTGACGGCTCCGGGGGCGGTGACGAGCGGGGAGTGGTCGGTGGGTCCTGACCGCACGTCCGCGTTCATCCGCTCCGCCATGAAGCGCTGGGTGCCGGCGGGGATCATGCGGTCCTGCTCCGCGACGAGGTACCAGCTGGGGCGGTCCCGCCAGAGCGGCCGGCCGACGGGGGTGCTGATGCAGGCGCCAGCGATCGGCCGCTGGACGGCGGCGAGCACGGCGCGTTCCTCGTCGGTGGCGTCGGGGGCGAAGGCGTCGCCGAACGCGGTCTCGGGGAGCCATATGTACCCGTCGGCGTCCGGGGCCAACTCCGGTGCCCGTGGGTGCGGTCGGTCCCGGTAGTAGACGTCGGCCACCGTCTCGCCCTCGTCGGGGGCGAGCGCGGCGACGTACACCAGTCCGGCCACCCGGTCGCTCCGGGTCGCGCCGACGACGGCTCCGGCGTAGGCGTGACCCACCAGGACCACCGGGCCTTCGGTGCGCTCAAGGGTCCGTTCCAGGGCTGCCAGGTCGTCCTGCGGTGAGGAGAGCGGCAGCGGGGCGGCCAGGGTGTGGATCCCGTGCGATCTCAGCCGGGTGATCACCTTGCTCCAGCTCGATCCGTCCGCCCAGGCGCCGTGGGCGAGGATCACGGACGGCGTGTGGCCGGGGGCCGCCGGGGTGGGGTTCATCTCTTCAACTTCCTTGCGTGGGTGGGGTGTGGGTGGGGTTGCGTGCTGCGTGAGCGCTGTTACGGCTTGGGGTCGACGTCGTCCAGGAACGAGTGAATGAGCCCGGCGGCGTCGTCGAGACGGCTTTCGAGCAGGAAGTGCCCGCCGTCGAGAAGGTGGATCCGGGCGTCGGGAAGGTCCTCCCGGAACGACTCCGCCCCGGCCGGACCGAAGATCGGGTCGTTCTTGCCCCAGACCGCGAGGAGCGGCGGCCTGTGTTCGCGGAAGTACGCGTGAACCGCCGGGTAGAGCGGCGAGTTGGTGGCGTAGTCGCGGAACAGGGCCAGTTGGACGAGGTCGTTGCCCGGCCGGGAGAGCAGGTGGAAGTCGTGGTACCAGGTGTCGGGGCTGACGACCGACTCGTCCGGGACGCCCGTGACGTACTGCCACTTGATGAGGTCGAGGGTGAAGGCGCCACGGATCGCCGCCTCGGTCTCCTCGGTCTGCTCACGCTGGTAGTCCCAGACGGTCTTCCAGAATCCCTCGACGAACCCGCTGTCGTAGGCGTTGCCGCTCTGGCTGACGATCGCGGTGATCGCGTCGGGATCGGCGAGAGCCAGGCGCCAGCCGATGGGGGCGCCGTAGTCCTGGACGTAGAGGGCATAGCGGGTCACGCCGAGCTGGTCGAGCAGGCCCTTGGTGAGCGTCGTCAGCGCGTCGAAGGTGTAGTCGAACCGGTCGGCGGCCGGCGCGTCGGACAGGCCGAAGCCGAGGTGGTCCGGTGCGATGACGTGGTAGCGGTCGGCCAGCTTCGGGATCAGGTCGCGGAACATGTACGAGCTGGTCGGGAAACCGTGCAGAAGGACCAGTGCGGGGGCGTCGGCGGGTCCGGCCTCCCGGTAGAAGATCCGGTGCCCCTGGACGGTCGCGTAACGATGGTGAACAACGTTCATGATGTGCCCCTTCGGGGTTTTCGCTCTTGTGCGTCAGGTGAGAGGCTCCCCGCCGTCGACGCGGAGAGTGACACCTGTCAGCGAAGCGTTTGTCATGGCGAACAGAACGGCGGCGGAAATGTCGTCCACCGTGCCGATACGGCGGGCGGGATTCGCCGCCCGCAGGTTTTCGAAATAGGCCTTCTTCTCTTCCTCGCCCAAGGAGTCCCAGATCCCGGTGTCGATGACACCCGGCGAGATGGCGTTGACCCTGACCGGCCCCATTTCAAGGGCCAGGGACCTCGTCAGGAAATCGGCGGCTCCGTTGGTGGCGGCGACGCCGAGATAGCCGACCACCGGCTTGAACGCGGCCACACCGGAGAAGAGCGTGAAAGAACCCCCCTCCGCGATCCGCCCGGAGAAATACTTGGCGAGCATGATCGGGCCGACGACTTTCGTGTCGAACGAATGCAGGACCGCCCGGCGGTCGAGTTCCGCCAGGTGCCCTCGGGCGCGGGCCGAGGCGGTCGACACCAGGTGGTCGATCTCGCCGAGGCGCTCCGCGAGGGCGGCGATACTCGCGTCGTCGTTGAGATCGACCTCCTCCACCTCGATCCCCGGATCGTCGTACGCGTCCCGCAGCGCTTCCCGGTCCCGCCCCGCCACCACGACGTTCGCTCCCTCGGACTGTGCGGCGAGGACGACGGCGCTGGCGATTCCGCTCCCGCGGCCGATGACAAGAACGGTCCGCCCCTTCAACGAGAGAGCCATGGCTTCCTCCCTTGAGCGTGTCCTCCCAGCCTAACGAGCGAATTCACCGACCGCCGCTTCTGGATCATGCGATTTCCCGAGGTCAAGCCAAGATTTCTCGCATGCCTTCCGACCTCGGCAATGGGCCGGGAGGAGATCTACGATGGAAGTTCCGGGGCACGAGCACACCCGCCCGCACACCCGCCCGCAAATGAATCCGCGAATCCATCCGCGAAGCCGTCAGTGGAAGCGCGAAGCCATCAGTGGAAGAAGGAATCGTCATGGGTCTGGCATGGCAACAGGGGCCTCTCGCACCGCATTCGATCGGCAGGTTCCTCACGCCCGAACCCTTGCCCGAGAGACTGCTCTTCGCGGAACGTCTCCGCCGCAGGATGCGGGTCCGATTCTCCGGCGAGTGGATAGCGGAGAGCGAGGACGTGATCCTCCTGCACGAACCCGGCCGGTATCCGGTGGCGTACTTCCCGCTCGGGGACGTGGAAAACGGGGTGCTGGAGGCCGCCGAACTGACCACCCGGCACCGCGAACTGGGCACCACGACCTGGTACACGGTCCACGGAAAGGACCGGAAGACGCCGCGCGCCGCCTGGCGGCACACGGAACTGCCCGCGTACGCCGAGGAGTTCGAGGGCCGGGCGGCGTTCGCCTGGCGGGCCATGGACGCCTTCTACGAGGAGGACGAACGGATCCTCGGCCACGCGGCGGACGCGTACCACCGGATCGACATCCGCGACTCCTCACGGCACCTCGAAGTACGGGACGGCGACCGGGTGGTGGCGAACACCCGGCGGCCCGTCGTGCTGTACGAGTCCGGCTTCGCGCCCCGCTGGTACGTCCCCCGGGCGGACATCGACGAGGACGCCCTCACTCCCGTCGAGGGCCAGACCTTCTGCCCGTACAAGGGACTCGCGGACTACTACGAGATCGGCGGCACCGAAGGCGCCGCCTGGTCCTACCGCCACGCCTACGACGAGGTGCGCCGCGTCGACGATCTCGTGTCCTTCGAGCCGGACAAGATCGCGGTCCACCTGGACGGTACGCGGCTGAAGTTGGAGCCGGGCCAGACGGTGATCCCGCACGGGGCCGATCGCGGGCTCGACGTGGCCGAGGTCGAGGGCCAGGTCACGAGCCGTAACTCCTAGCAACAGCAACAGCAAGCAACAGCCAACAGACGCGACAGACTTGACGGCATGTAACAGGGAGCCAGCGATGAAATCCACACTTCAGGACAAGACGGTACTTGTGGTCGGGCGGGGCAGCGGCATCGCCCGCGCGGTGACCCTGGCGGCCCGGGAGGCCGGCGCACGCGTCGTGGTCGCCGGACGCGACGAGGACAGCCTCGCGAAGGCGTACAACGACCCTGGGGTCACCCCCGAGATGGTGGACCTCACGGACGAGCAGTCGGTCGTCGCCCTGGCCGAACGGCTCGGAGAGGTCGACCACATCGTGTCGACCGCCTCGGCCCGGGCCCGGGGCACCATCGACGCGCTCACGCCGGAGATCCTCCGGCTGTCCTTCGCCACCAAGGCGATCGGGCCGATCATCCTCGCCAAGCATTTCCGTGACCGGATCCGCGAGGGTGGCTCCCTCACCCTCTTCTCCGGCGCCACGGCCATCAAGCCCGTTCCCGGCATGCTGGCCGTCGCCGCCACCAATGGGGCGGCGGACGTGATCGCCAAGGCCCTGGCCGTGGAACTGGCTCCTGTACGGGTCAACGCCATCTCCCCCGGGACCGTCGACACGGGGGCGTACGACGCCCTCGGCGAGGAGAAGAAGGCCGCGCTGTTCGCCGAGAGGAGTGCGCGCAACCCGGCGCGGCGGATCGGCACCGCGGAGGACATCGCGGACGCCGTCGTCTTCGCGATGACCAACACCTTCCTGACGGGTGTCTCGCTGTCGGTCGACGGCGGCGAACCGCTCGCCTGACGTACGGCAGCGGCCCGTCAGCGCGGGGCGGCGGCCGGGTCGCCGGGTTTGATCAGGTATCCGGCGCCGCGCCGGGTGTGGATCATCGGCGGGTGGCCCGCGTCGATCTTCCTGCGCAGGTACGAGATGTAGAGCTCGACCACGTTGGCCTGGCCGCCGAAGTCGTACGACCACACCCGGTCGAGTATCTGGGCCTTGCTCAGCACGCGGCGCGGATTGCGCATGAGGTAGCGGAGCAGTTCGAACTCGGTGGCCGTGAGGTGGATGGACCGGCCGGCCCGGACGACGTCGTGGCTGTCCTCGTCCAGGGTGAGGTCCCCGACGGCCAGCAGGGACTCGCTGCGGGTGACGGTGGCGCCCGACCGCCTGATCAGGCCGCGCAGCCGCGCGACGACCTCCTCCAGGCTGAACGGCTTGGTGACGTAGTCGTCGCCGCCCGCCGTCAGTCCGGCGATACGGTCCTCGACGGCGGCCTTGGCCGTGAGGAAGAGCACGGGCACCTGGGGCAGCTCGCGCCGGAGCCGCCCGAGCACCGCGAGCCCGTCCATGTCGGGCAGCAGCACGTCGAGCACCACCGCGTCGGGCCGGAACTCCCGCGCGGACCGCACCGCGCCCGCCCCGTCACCGGCGCTGCGCACCTCCCACCCCTCGTACCGCAGGGCCATGGACAGCAGATCGGTCAGCGAGGCCTCGTCGTCGACGACGAGGACGCGGACGGGGTTGCCGTCCGACCTGAGCATTTCGGCGCGCCCCCTGGGCGAGATCACGGTCATGGTGCTCACCCTGGGGAGGGCCGGTGAGAGGGTTCTTGCCGATTCCTATGAATTTCCTGAGAAACCCCTGGGACCCGTGGGCCCGGGGGCCCCGGGGCCCTGGTCAGGACTGCCTGCCTGGGCAAGATCGGCCTGTTCGGCCAGATCGGCAAGACCGGCGGGATCGGCAAGACCGGCAGGATCGGTAAGACCGAAGAGCCGGGCGCCGTTGTCGTGGCACACCGCCCGCAACCACTCCTCCCCCAGCCCGAGCCCTTCCAGGGCCTCCAGCTGGTGGACGTACGGGTACGGAATGTTGGGGAAATCGCTCCCCAGCAGGATCCGGTCCCCCAGATCCGCCAGCCGCGCCCCGGCCTCGCGGGGGAAGGGGGCCATGGCCTCGCTGAAGTCCGTGAACGCCATCGTCGTGTCGAGCCGCACCTCCCCGTACTGCCCGGCGAGGTCCAGGAAGTCCTCGTACTCCGGCATCCCCATGTGCGCGACCACCAGCCGCAGCCGGGGGTGGCGCGCGAGCAGCCGCCCCACGGGCCCGGGCCCGGTGTACGCGCCGGGCGCCGGCCCCGAGCCGCAGTGCGTCACCACCGGCACCCCGGCCTCGGCGAGCAGTCCCCAGGCACCGTCGAGCAGCTCGTCGTTCGGGTCGTAGGCCCCCACCTGGAGGTGGGCCTTGAAGACCCGGGCCCCCTCCTCGACGGCCCTGCGGACGTACGCCTCGACCCCCGCCTCGGGAAAGAGCGTGGCCGTCCGCAGACAGTCGGGGGTACGGGCGGCGAAGCCGGCGGCCCAGCCGTTCAGCCACTCGGCCATGCCGGGCTTGTGCGGGTAGAGCATCGAGGTGAAGGCCCGCACCCCGAACGCCCGCAGCAGCGCGACCCGTTCGTCCTCCGCCCGCCGGTAGGTGATGGGCCACTCCCGGCCGATCAGCGGCCCGGCGGAGTCGAAGTAGGCCCACACCTTGCGCAGGACACGATCAGGCATGAAGTGGGTGTGCACGTCGACCAGGGCGGGCACCCCGATCCGCTCCCGGAAGCGCGACACGTCGGCCGGATCAGTCAGATCGCCCATGAAGGAACCCTTTCTCGCCCGCCTCCTCAGAAGAGGCCACCCTGAACATCTCCCACCCGTACGTCCAGCACGGGCACGGTCAGCCCTTCTTCCCCGTCCCGCACGCCGGTCAACTCCCATCCCTTCATCAGCCGGGTGTCCAGCACCACCACCCCTCCTCCCCCTCCCCCTCCTACTTCCACTCCCCTTCCCACTCCCGCCGCCGTGGCGAGATGCAGATCGGGCCCGGAAGCGGCGAGGAGCCGCCCGGTGACGCACCCCCCGGCCACCAACTCCCGCACCACACCGCCGGCGGGCGGGAGCCCGTCCAACCCGAAGACGGCGCCGTGGTCGACGGCCTCGAACCCGATCCGCTCCAGGGACTCGGGCCACCCGGCCAACGCCCCGGCGCGCGCATGCGTCCGCCGTACCTCCTCGGCGCGCTCGGCGACTCCGGGCAGGCCCGCCCGTACGCGCCGCTTCTCCGCATACGGAATCCGGTCCGGCACACCCAGCGCGACCCGCACCAGCTCCTCGGCCCGCCGCGCGGCCATCAGAGGGCCCCGTCCCAACCAGCTGAAGACCACGGCCCCCTGCTCAAGCAACCGCGCGGACCCCCGCTCCTCCCGCGTGATCCCCACCTTGACCAGGCCAGGACCGAACCAGGCCACGTACACGCGATAGACGCGCGGATCGTCGGCGAGCGCGTCGGCGGCCACGGAATGCAGCCGGTCCAGGCGAGCGCACTCGACGCACAACCCTCCGGTCCCCCGCCCCCCGAGCTCACCGTTCACGGGACACGGATTCCCCCGGGCCCCCCGGCAGACCCGCACCCCCACCGCCCGGAACCCGACCACACTCCCCCGCGCGACAGCGCTCTCCCGCCGCACACCCACTCCACCGCCCCGCCGCCACCGGAGCACGGGCGTCCCACCTGCCCACCCCATCCCGTCACACCACCACCCGACCGCCTTCACCCCTCCACTGTCCCTCACGCCACTGACAACGCCCCGCCCACAACGCCTCCGACGCCGCCCCCGACGTCACCCCCGAGGTCACCCCTTGGCATCGGCCACGACCTCCGGCAAGCGCCCCGAAATCCCTTGTCCGTCTTTCAAGAATGATTCTCACTCGAATGCATCATTTCCGAATGGCGCGTTCAAGCGTTATGTGCCTATGACAGCCGGGCTGTTCCCAGACCCTGAACTGTCCTGTCCAAGAACCCCCGTTCTACAGGAGCAGGCTCTCTCATGACATTGGACGTCTCGCGCGCGCCGTCACGTCGCCGTATCGTTCCCAGATTGATTGCCGGGGCCATGGCCCCGCTGGTCGCCGCCGCCGTCGTGGTAATGACGTCGACCCAGGCCGTCGCCATCGCGACACCCGTTCCGCTGGGTACCGCGGACAGTTTCGCCGTACTGGCGGGACAGCAGGTCACGAATACCGGCCCTTCGGTCATCACCGGTGACGTCGGCGTGAGTCCGGGTACGGCCATCAGCGGATTCCCGCCCGGCCTCGTGAACGGTGTCCAGCACTCGGCGGACGCGGTCGCGCTCCAGGCGAAGTCCGACCTGGTCGCCGCGTACAACAACGCCGCCGGACAGGCCACCGACGCCGCCCTCCCGCCGGACGCCGGCGGCCTGACCCTCGTTCCCGGCGTCTACACGGCGTCCAGCACGCTGGGTCTCACCGGCACCCTCACCCTGGACGCGGGCGGCAACCCCAACGCCGTCTGGGTGTTCCAGGTGGGCTCCGGACTGACGACGGCGTCCGCCAGCCGCGTGGCGCTGATCAACGGCGCGCAGCCGTGCAACGTCTTCTGGGAGATCGGCAGCTCGGCCACGCTCGGCACCAACTCCGTGTTCGTGGGCAACATCCTGGCCCTGACCTCGATCAGCGTCACGACCGGGGCGAGCATCGACGGCCGGGCGCTGGCCCGTAACGGCTCGGTGACGCTGGACAACAACCGCATCAGCCGGGCGACCTGCTCCACGACCACCACGGGTGGCACGACGACCGGTACGACCACCGGCACGACGACGGGCACCACGACCGGTACCACCACGGGCACGACAACCGGCACCACGACCGGGACGACCACCGGTGTGCTGGGCGGCGTCCTCGGAGGCGTACTGACCGGTGGCACCACCGGCGGCACCACCAACGGCGGTGTGCTGGGCGGGGTCCTCGGGGGCGTACTGACCGGTGGCACCATCGGCGGCGGCAGTACGGTCAGCACCTCCGGGAACATCTCCGGGAACACGTCCGGCAACACGGTGGGCAACACCACCGGAGGCAACTCCACCAAGGGGAACACCGCCGGCGGCAACATCACGGGCGGGAACATCACCGGGGGCAACATCACCGGCGGCGGCCACGGCAAGCCCGAGCACGGCGGAAAGCCGGGTCACGGCAAGCCGGGCCACGGTAAGCCGGAACACGGCGGCGGGCACGGCAAGCCGGGCCACGGCAAGCCCGGCCACGGCGGCGACCACGGCAAGCCCGAACACGGTGAGGGCCACGGCCACGGCAAGCCCGGCCACGAAGAGGGCGGCCACGGCGGCTACGGCGGCGACGAGGGCTTCGGCGGCTACGGAGACCGGCCCCAGGGGCCGGAGGGCGACGAGTCGGAGCACCCCGGTGGCCCCGAGAACCAGGGCGGTCACGACGGTCACGGCGAGTGGTCCGACGACCAGGGCCAGACACGCTAGGTGACGGTCCGAGCCGGTACGTCCGGCTCGATCAACGGCGGCGCGCGGCGGAATCCCGGATCCCGATTCCGCCGCGTGCCGTCCGTGAATCCCGTAAGGAAACGTGGACGTGAGTAGCTGCGACGAGAAAGAAATCCCACGAGAACGCGAGGAAGAGACAATTGCGGAATCCGTGCCTTCGGCACGACCGCGCCCCTGGCTCGCGCGAACGCTGAAAGTGGGGCTGCGGACCGTGGTGGCCCTCTGCGCGGTGACGACACTGACCCACGTGACGATGGTATTCCTGCACGTGGCCCCGGCCAATGCCGTTTCACAGCGCTACAGCCGGCAGATCGACGCGTGGATCTATCCCCTGTTCGAACAGAACTGGCGGCTCTTCGCGCCGGATCCGGACTCCGTCAACCGGCGCATTCTGGCAAGGACTGCACACACCGCGCCGAACGGCGCCGTCGAGGTCAGCGACTGGTTCGACGTGACGGCCGCCGACCGGGCCGATGTGAAACACAACGTGTTCCCGAGCCACACCACACAGAACCTGCTGCGCCGCGCCTGGACGTCGTACGTCGAACTCCACGGCGGTGACGACCGCCCCCACTCGGAGCGGGCCGCGATGATCCAGCGGTACCTGTACAACATCGCGTCGGACCGCGCGGCCGACCACGGCGACGGCCCCTTCGAGTCCCTCCAGCTCCGAGTCCTCACGCTGGCCATCGCCCCACCCCCGTCACCGGACGGCCGACAGGCGCCGACGGCGTCCCGGGTGACAGAGAACCGGCTGCTGCCGTGGCGGAAGGTGAACCGGGATGGACACTGAACGAAGCACGCCGGCCCCGCGGCGGCATACTGCCCCCGGGCCGGAGGACACCGGAATCACGCGGCTGTTCACCCGCGCAAGAGCCGTGAGCACACTCCTCGTCGAGCGGCCCGTCTCCCTGTACGCGGCGGCCGTGCTGCGCATCGGGTACGGATTCCTCTACCTCGCCTTCCTGGTACGCGAGTTCCCGCACCGCGACGAGATCTGGGGCCCCGGTTCGCCGTGGACCCCCACCCTGGCCAGGGAGTTGTTCGACCAGACCGGCTGGACCAGCGTCCTGACGCTGTCGGACAGCCGGACGTACTTCGAGTGCTGCTACGCGGCGGCCCTGGTCATCTCGGCCCTGTTCACACTGGGCTGGCGAACCAGAATCCTCTCCGTACTCTTCGCGGTAGTGGTGGCGTCGTTCCACGCCCGGTCGATCTTCATGACGGACGGGGGAGACAACCTCATCCTCCTCATGACGGTCTGCCTGGTCCTGACGGCGTGCGGAAGACGCTGGTCACTGGACGCACGCCGAGCCGGCAAGAGGCGCGCCGGAAACCCCGAAAAACAACGCCCCTTCCTCCCTCTCATCCCCCTCATCCCCCTCCGCGACGCGGCAAGAACACTCACCACCACACTGCACAACTGCGCCATGTTCGTGATCGCGGCGCAGGTCTGCTTCCTGTACGGATCGGCCGGCCTGTACAAGGTCCAGGGCGGCACCTGGGGCAACGGCACGGCCCTCCACTACGTACTGAACCTGCAACTCTTCCGCCCCTGGCCGGCCCTCTCCCAACTCGCCGACCAGTACCCCCTGATGATCGCGGTCACGGGCTACCTGACGGTACTGCTCCAGGTGGCTTTCCCCTTCACCCTCTTCGGCCGCCTGAAGTACCCGGTCCTGGCAGCGCTGTTCGGCATGCACCTGGGAATCGCCCTCCTCATGGGCCTGCCACTCTTCTCCGGCGCCATGATCGTGGCCGACATGGTCTTCCTCCCGGACCGCTTCTTCACGTCCCTGTCCCACCGAGCCCGCGCCGCCCTGACCCCCCACAAGAACAAGCTCCCCACGGCACCAACCCCCCTCCCCCAGCAAACCCGCACGGAGGAGACAAGGCCGGTCTCACGCCCCCTGGCTTGACGGACGTCAGAAACTGTCGATGATGAGCCAGGCGGCAACCCCTCAGGATCACTCCCCAGTGATCCAGGAGGGGCGAGTCCAGGTCTCGCCACGCGACACGGGACGGGCGTCCCTCCAAGCGGTGTCGCGGGTGCGATCAGCCGAGGTAGGGCCGCTCACGGTGTTCCAGGAAGTGACGGATCCGGAGCTGTTGCGTGTGGTGCATCGGCAGCTGGTCGATCTCTTCCAGCTGGACGAAGCGCAGCTCCGTCGACTCGTCCGAGATCGCGAGCCGGCCACCGACCACGCGGGCGGTGAAGCAGACGTTGAACTGACGGCGCACCTCACAGTCCGCGTAGGCGATGACGTGGTGCACCTGCAGCTCGCTTTCCAGCAATGCCCGGGCAGCCCCGGCGGTGTGCACCGTCCCGTGCGGACTATCCATGCCGAGGCGAGCGAGGAACAAGTACGCGCCGCGATCGGCAAGCTGTCCGAGCCGGTGGGCGGGACCGGCTGACGTCGTCAAGACCTGTTGCCATACGGGCCAACGCCAGAGGCCCCGGATCTCTCCGGGGCCTCTGGCTGCTGTGCACTCGGCAGGATTCGAACCTGCAACCTTCTGATCCGTAGCTCTAGCCAGAACGGTCAGTGACGGCCATACCGGCCGCTACAGGGCCACGGAGAGACGGTCGCGGACGGGGACGGTTGCTGGCGTTGCTGTACTGCACTGCGGTACGGGGTCTGCCGCTACGGGAGGGCCTTGGGGTTGGTGCTGATGAACCCCTTGCCTTCGGGCCAGATCACGGCGCAGTCCTGCGTCGCGGCCAGGGCCAGGAGGTCTTCCCGCGGCTCGGAGGGGAGCAGGATGGCGCGGATGGTGTGGTCGACGAACCTGCTGTAGTCGGCGAGCTGTCCGATGGCCATGCGGATGTTCTCGCGGGTGACGCTGCCCTTGGCCTCGACCAGGAGGCCGAGCCCCTTGGCGTGGAGATCGGTGAAGAGTGGACGGCTCTCACCGGGGGGAAGGATGCGCTGCCGGCCAGACTGGTGGCCGTTGCTGGTCAGGTAGTCGGCGAACGCCTTGACCAGGCGGGCTTCCTTCCGATCAGCCTCGTACGGTTCCTGGTTCGGGTTGACGAACGTGGTCTCGTTCTCGTTGCGTTCCAGGGGGAGATCGTCCACCTGGTTTGGGTGAGAGACGAGCAGCCGGCCAAGCTTGGTGGCGGGTTCCTGCGGTGCGGTGTCAACCGGGTTGAGCCGGAAGACGATGACCTTGCGGAGCGGGCCGTCATTGGTTTCGGGGGCGTCTGCGGAGTACCAGGGGTCCTCCTGGTCGACGGTGAACTCACCCCGGTAGGTGATCGTCCCGCGGGCGCCCTGGAAGACGCGCAGTGCGCGCCCTTCGGCCTGGTGGTTCAGGATGCTGGCGTTGCCAGAGATCATCCGCTGGTCGCCGTACTGGCCCTCTCCGCTGTAGTGGAAGCGGCCGTCCGGCATCCAGTCGTCGTAGTAGCCGTGCTTCTCGCCGGCGACAGGATCCGTGAAGACGAACACGTTGGGCGTCTTGGCTGACGGCCCGATGCCTCCCTGCGTGCGCCCCCCGAACTCGCTGTGCAGGGCCTTGCGTTCGATCTGATCGCCGGGCTGGAGCTGCCACTCCACGCTGTCCACCGTCGTCTCGCTCATGGGCCTCCCTCGAAAGCTGTCGGACCTCACAACGAGGTGCGATCGTAAGTAGGATGCGCGCATGTGAATCGGATGTCAAATTTTGGCATCCGATTCACCTCCAGGATGGATCCGTACGCCCGCCCTATGCCTAGATGCGCCCCTATGCGCACTGACGCGCCGAGAGCCTCGCGGCGACGGTGGCCTTGCTGCTTTGGCGGCGCCGCTAGATACCTGGGGGAAGGGCGGTAGGCGATGAACAGGGTGACCCCATGGGCGAAGGAGACATTCGGCGAAGTGGCCGGCGCGCTGGCTGACGCCATACCGGCTTGCCTGACGCGCGCCCACGAGCGAGCCCGTAACGGCCACCAAGGGGTGCACACCCAAACGCTGGAGGCGTACGGGCACGGCCTCCACGCAGTGCAGTACGAGGAGCTTGCCGCCGGCCTCGAACAGATTCCGGGCGCAACCGCGGTCCGTCTCCAAGCCCGAACGGTCATGATCGTCGCGGACAACGTGATCTACCCGATCCGCTACGCCAAAACGGACGTACCCGTCACCGCGGCGCGACTCCGTCGGGCTACCGGACTACGAGCCGACCTGATTCGACGCCACGGACCAGAGCCCATGCAGGGCGAACTAGACCTTGGACTTGAAGAGTTGGAAGAGCAAGAAGCCCACCGAGACCTTGTCCAGGTTCCGCCGGATACACGGCTGATCCTCGTCGCCTACGCCTGCTCCATGGACCGCGGAGTCATGCGCCTTGAATGGGGAGGCGCAGAATTACGTCGCGCAGATCGATATCTCATTTGGCACCATCATGAGCCACTTCATATTCCCGGATAAAGTTCACTCACCGACGACTCAAGTATTTCCAAAATGAGAGACAGAATTAATCCATCCAATCACAGCCAAATACAATATGCTCAATAATTTAATTACTTTGGAGGCAAGTTCGCGACATGCCCGTGGGCAAACCACAAGCGCTTAAGACTCATCAAAACGGTCAACACCAAGTGAGAAAAGATCGCCACCAGAACCCCTGTCCAGTAGGGCCCAACCGGAACCTTTGGATCATGCGTAGCCGCGACAATTACCAGAGCAACCACAAGGGTAAGACCTACCAGCACAGCCCATCCCACATTAGCGAATAGCTCCGCCACATCACGGATTATATCGTGAGCGGGATGCAAACCTTCATCCCGACGAACCCGAAGACTCAGCGTGAAAACGTTCGTCAACAGGCCAAATAGAAGGCCAGTGAAAACACCGATACCTCCAATGAATTTCGAAACATCAAGGAGATTAAAATGATTAAAATGACGGAGCACACCAACGCCTACACCAAGAAACGCAGGGAGGAGAATGAAGGCAAAAAAATCAGCAAATCTCGCCTTACTGCTCTCGCCGTCAACATACGTCGCAAAGTTGGCCGCCGCGATGTCCCGAACATCCCATTTTCCACTCACGGCGGCCCCCTAGACGCAGTCAGTCGATCTGCCACGCCCCTCTGTCGACGCGCAGATAGTCTAGTGAAGCACCTACCTCTGACAGTACCTCGCGCCGGAAGACGTCGTCGCCTGGAGGACCGTTCCGGGGGCCCTCCAGCGCATACATGAAGCGTGGCCAGTCGCGGTTTACAACGATCGTTCTAGACCGCCCATTAAGCTCGATCTGAAGCCGGACCTCGTCCGCTTCTGGAATGCCTGTAACGGAGAAAACTGCGTCTGCGGGAAGCTTCTTCTGAATGGCCATCTGGATCCAATCCCGCGGAAGTCGGGACCTTTGGGCCTTCACTCGATGTTCCTGCACCCGAACGCCCACCGCCCTGTCCGCAACATCCCTTTCACGAGTGACGTAGGTGATTTCTTCAAGGCTGGACTCCTCGATAAACTTGTTCCACGCATTCGTATCTTGGAAGTAGTTGATCTCGGCGCAGAGCCTCTCCGCTTCTTGCCCGGCCTTGAACCAGTCACGAAATGCTATTGCCATAGAGCCCTGAGCGCTCGCATGCCCGATCACCTCTGTAGCCCACAAAGCAAAATCTCCTGACCGCGGAACAAACAACGCCTGCCTCAAGGGGTAGGCCGCAGCATCATCGTCAAGGATCTCGTACGAGTCGTTTCCCGTCCCGGTGTCTACTACCTTCCCTCGTGTTCCATAGCGACCCGCCTCGACCGTGAACCACACTGCCCGCCCGGATGCCTCAAAGGACTGCAGGCGGATATACCGCTCGGACTTGTCGATCGTCATGCCTTTAGTTCCGACGCCATCTGAAAGGAACTTGGAGTAGACATCAAGCAAGTCATCCTTTCTGCTATTGAAGCTGCTGATCTGGCGGAAGGACTTAGGCTCTTGGACCTTCCGCACTCGGATCTCGTAGACGGCAAACTGGTGTCGGGGCATGCGCGACCTCCTTGTCGGTGCAAATGATGTTAGTTGGCTGCATGTGCTGACGGACTAGAACGCTGGAAGACCGCCAGTTCATGCATCGTCAAAACGTCTGTAGGCCCAACAGGAGAATGTGACGGTGGGTAACTACGTCTCGATCGTGGCATGTGACGGGACCTCCGACCAAACCAGTCATCCACAGGGCCTGTGCATAACCTCCATGATTCTGTGGGTAGTTGGCCCAATTCTGTGTATAAACCGGGGGACGAAGCTGTGTATGACTACGCCGCGTCACGAGCTCACCGCGCCTCACCTGCAAGCACGCTGTCCACTGCCTGTGCAGAGAAAAAAGTCCACAACTCGTGAACTCTTGAAGATTTGTTGGCTTCAGGAGCTCTCACTCGCAGGAGGTGCTCACACAGCAGCCCACTACGCACCCCGGCTCCCGTCCCGTCCGCCTTCGACCCACACACCGTGGAGCAGTTGTGGTTCAGGGCGTCAAGGTGGAGCGCGCCACTGTACGAACGACCTTGACGCCCTGAACCACAACTGCTGGGCTCTGCCTGGGTCGGAGGTGGTCGGGACGGGAGCCCACAACGCTCACCACCACGTGCCCGCAGTCGCGGACGGCGCCCCTCCCATCCCGGAGTCTGAGCGCCCCCGCCGGAGGCCCTGTTCTTCCCTGTCCACACCTTCACCCTTCTCCACCTTCCCCTGCCTCCCTCCTCGCCTTGCGGGTTCTGGGGCTGGTTCTCGGTGGGTGAAGCACGCCGTTCGTGCCGTGTCTCGGCTGCTGGCGTCCGTGTCGGGGGTGCTGTGGGTGGCTGGTGGTTCGGATGGGTGGCCCGTGGGGTGGTGGGCTGTCGTCCTCGGTCCGGCGGTGTGGAGGGCGGGGCAAAGCGTGAATCGGGGAACCCTGCGGCTACCTCTGGTGGCGCGGGGCCGGGGGCCGGGCGGCGGGCCGAAGGCATGGCCGCCCGAGTCCCCGAGTCCGCGCCGGCCCGTGTGACGGGCCGGTGGGGTGTGATCCGTAGCGGCGGCAGAATGCCGATTGCCCAACCGCGCCGGATGCCCAAGGGGCAAGAGCAGCCCACCACGCACGGAGGAAGCCACCAAGCCGAAGACACCACGCCGGCCACTCGCTGCCCCGGTCCCGGGGCGGCCTGCTGGCCTTCTCGCGGCTTCGCCGGCCAGAGTTCCGGGCCCTCCCGAAGGAGTGATCCCCCACCTGCCCGACAGGTTCCGGAAGTAGCGGCGCCTCCCGCGCGGGATCCCGGAGGGCTTCCCCTCCCCTCCCCGCCCGAAGGGTGGGGCTTGATGAGGTAGAGAAACCTGTAACAACCAGGGTCGCCGGTCAGGCGCTCGCGATGACCTTCCGGCCGTCGTGGGAGCGCACGTGCGGAGCATCGTCCCGCAGCGCATCGGTGACCCGGACCGCGAAGACCTCGCCCATGCGGTCGACCACCTCGGCAGGTGTCAGCCACTCGACCGCGGTCGACTCGTCGGAGAGCTGCTCGTGGCCGCCCTCGACGTGGCACCGAAAGACGAGCGCGACGACGCCGCGGGCCGTGTTCTTGTAGACCCCGGTCAGCCGCTCAACCTGGACCTTGAGCCCGGTCTCTTCGTAGACCTCGCGCCGTACGCCGTCCTCGGGGGCCTCGGACAGTTCGAGCACGCCGCCCGGCGGCTCCCACGTTCCGTTGTCGGCTCGCTGGATCGTCAGTACGCGCCCGTCCTCGCGAACGACCACGCCGGCCACGGACACCGAGTGGAGCGGCGTTGACGGGGTCTCCTGGCGACTGTTACTCATGTACATGAGAATAGGAGACTGAGAAGGACTATGGCGAGTACTGAGGTGGCTTCAACGGCCAAAGCGAAGTATCTCCAGATCGCGGACGACCTTGCGGCACAGATCCAATCGGGTGCCCTGGCCGCTGGAGCTGCGGTGCCGAGTGAAGCGGAGCTGATGGAACGCTACAGCGTCGCCTCGGGCACCGTACGCAAGGCGGTCGCGGAGCTGCGCACGACTCAGCTGATCGAGACGCATCACGGACGGGGCTCGTTCGTCCGCTCCCGCCCCCCGGTGCAGCGGAAGTCCTCTGATCGATTCCGCAGGTCGCATCGGAAAGCCGGCAAGGCCGCGTACCTGGCAGAGGCTGAACAGTCCGGCGGTACGCCCTCGGTGAAGGTCCTCTTCATCGGCCCGGTCGAGGCACCCGCGGAGATCGCCGCCCGGCTCGACGTCAGCGCCGGCAGTCAGGTGCTCGCGCGGAAGCGCCGCTACTTCCGCGACGGGGTGCCCACGGAGGAAGCGACGTCGTATCTCCCTTGGGACGTCGTCAAGGACATCCCGGAGATGTTCGCTGAGAACCCCGGCGGTGGCGGGATCTACGCACGTCTCGAAGACCGCGGTCACCTCCTGGCGGAGTTCACGGAGACGGTACGGGCACGGCTCGCGACCAAGGCGGAAAGTTCGGCTCTCGCGCTGAGTCCGGGCTCCCCCGTGATCCATCTTGTACGCAATGCGCAGACGGACGCCGGCCGTGTTGTCGAGGTCTGCGACACGATCATGGCCGCTGACCAGTTCGTTTTGGACTACCGCTTCCCTGCCAGAGATTGACGGTCAGTCAGATCGGCAACCCGCCACAAGATTCTTTCTAGTGGCGGGTTGACTCATGTACAGGAGTCGGGCACTCTTCTACTCATAACTCCTGTACATGAGTGCAGGAGAGAATCTCTTCTACAGGAGAGCCGCATGCCGTCCTTCAAGATCGACGTTTCGACCGCCGTGGTGTTCGTGGCGACGGCGCCGGTGCCGAAGCTCGTCAACAAGCAGACCGGCGAGATCGCGATGGACCGGGAGACCGGTGCGCCGTTGGTCACGGTGGGTCTGCTGATCTCGGATGAGGGGGAGGGGAACCTCTACCAGGTGACCGTGCCGAAGACGGGGGTTCCGGAGAGCCTGGTGCCGGGGACGCCGGTGTCGGTGATCGGGCTCAAGGCGCGGGACTGGGAGAACGAGTTCAACGGGCAGAAGCGCCACGGGATCAGCTTCCGTGCGGTCGCGATCACGGCGGGGATCTGACGCCATGTCGGATCTGACCACGATCGCTGAGGTCACCGGGGCTGTAGCGGCTGCGGGTGGTCTCGGGTACGCGAAGGCTCGGGCGCCTCGGGTGTACTGGTCTCTGGTGGGCATGCCGGTTGCGATCGGCCGGTTCACCGTGACGTACGGATCGACGATGGACGTGTGCGGGCTGACGGTCCAACCCTCCCGGCTGCGGGCGTTCATGGTCCGCAACGTCGCCCGCCGCGACGTCCAGCCGGTCCCGCCGAAAGTCCGCCGCGTCAGGGGTACTTCGACCGGTCTGCTCGTGTCGCTGCGGCTCCCGGCCGGTCTGGAGCCTGCCGACGTGGCCGCCGCTTCGGAGCGGTTGCGGCACGCCTGGGGTGTCCACTCCGTCCACGTGGTGGAGGCCAAGCCGGGGGTCGTAGAGCTGCGGATGACCGGGTACGACGTGCTGCGCCGGGTGCGGATGCCCCGCCGGATTGCGTCGGGGGAGCTGGTGGTGCCGGTGGCGCTGCGGGAGGACGGGAGGGCGTTCGTCCGCGACTACCGGAAGATCCCGCACGCGCTGACGCTGGGTGCGAATCAGTCGGGCAAGTCGATGTATCAGCGCAACCTCATCGCCGGTCTGGCCAGGCTCCCCGTGAGCTTGGTCGGGATCGACTGCAAACGCGGTGTCGAGCAGGGCCGCTTCGCCTCCCGCCTGTCCGCCCTGGCCACCACACCGGATGAGGCGTCCGCCCTGCTGGATGCGCTGGTGGGGGAGATGGAGTCCCGGTTTTCGCTGCTGAGTGAGCATCAGGTCTCGGACTTGTGGGAGCTGCCGAAGCGGGTTCGGCCGGTGCCGCTGGTGGTTCTGGTGGATGAGGTGGCGGAGCTGTTCCTCACGGCGGCGAGGAAGGATGAGGAGCGGCGGGACCGGATGGTCATGCAGATGATCCGTCTCGGTCAGATGGCCCGCGCGGTCGGGATCTATCTGGAGATCTGCGGGCAGCGCTTCGGCTCCGACCTCGGCAAGGGCGCCACCACTCTGCGAGCTCAGCTCACCGGCCGTGTGATCCACCGGGTCAACGACAAGCAGACCGCTGAAATGGGCCTCGGGGACATCGCCCCCGACGCGGTCTCGGCCGTGACGACGATCGCCCCGGACCGCCCCGGTGTCGCGGTGGCCGGTGACTCGTCGGGCGGCTGGTCCCGTATTCGCACTCCCGAGATGTCTCCCGCTGAGGCGGTGGCGATCTGCCGGGAGTATGCGCACCTCACCCCGCACCTTCCGGTCCTGGCCCCGTTCCGCCCGGCCGTTCCCGACGTGGTGGTTCCGGATGGAGCTCCGCCGCTGGTCACCGCTCGGCCCGTGACCGAGTAACACCCCCCCTTGCTCCACAGGTCGGCGCGGCCTTCTCGCGCCAGGTCCCTACCCCGCCCATGCCTGAAACCGGAAGGAATCACCGCCATGGCCCGGAAGACCACCCCTCGCACCACCCCGAAGACGGTTCCCGTCCCGCCTGCCGCGTGCGGGGTGTGCAAGGGCTCGGGACAGGTCGCCGTGAGTGTCCGCGTCGGCCGCAAACACCGCAACGTCGGACAGCAGGAGGGCTTTTGCCTGGCCTGCTTCGGCACCGGCACCACCACCTCCTGACCACACGGAAGGACCCTGTGATGACGAAGCAGGAAGCCGAACGGACCGCGATCCTCACCGCGGGAGTCGTGATCCTCGCCCTGACGGCGGTGGCGTTCTGGCTCTCCTACGCCCACCTCGCCGACGTCGCTAAGACCAACGGCCTCGCCGCCTCCAACGCCCGCACCTGGGCCTGGCCCGCCACCCTCGACCTATTCATCGTGGCCGGTGAAGTCCTCATGTTCCGGGCCGCGTTGCGCGGTGTCACCGACTGGTGGGCCATCGGCCTCACGGTCGCCGGGTCGCTCGGGTCGATCGGTCTCAACGTCGCCGGAGTCGGCGCCGGAGCACCACGCCTGCACTACGTCGTCGCCGCCGTACCGCCCTCGGCCGCGCTCCTCGCCTTCGGCGCCCTCATGCGACAGGTTCACAACCTCGTCGCCACCCCGGCTGACGACGGCCCCGCCCCGCTGGCCGAACCGGAAACAGAACCGGCCCCGGCCGAAGTCGCGGATATCGAGGTTGAGCGGGTTCCTGACGCTGACCCGTTCGTCCCCGAACTGCTACCGGGGCCGCTGCCGGTCGCCGTTTCGCCAGTGCCTCCGGCTCTGCTCGATCACGCCCGGAAGATCGCGGACGCACACCACACCGCAACCGGCAACGAGATCGACCCCGGAACGCTGCGGGCTCGGCTCGGTGTCCCGCCTCAGCTCGCTGACGCAATCGTCGCCCAACTCGCCTGACAAGGAGGGAAGTTCATGCCGCGTCCGAACCGCTTCCGCGACCTGCTGCGTATCGGTCCGGTCCAGGTCGGCACCCACACCGACGGCCGGGGACGGACCAAGCACACCGCTGCCTGCACCGCCCCCAAGTGCGGGTTCTCCGCCGACTACGACAGCCGCCCGGCCGCCGAACTCGCCGCCCGCACCCACCACTGCAACCCCTGACCGGAGGTGAGCACCATGCGCTACCCCGAGGACCAGTTCAACGCCGGCCACATCCCCGCTGACCTGCTCGGACAGCTTCCGCCCGGCACCGACCCGAAACAGATCGTCATCGTCCGGGCCGCACCCCGCAACTACACCGGCCCCATCCTGCTCGCGGTCACGATCACCGGCGGCATCGCCCTGATCATTCTCATGATCGCGGTGACCCTGCACGTCGCCGCCGCCGCGACGGTCGCCGTTCTCTCGGCCACCGGCGGCGTCGGCCTCACCCTCAAGCGCCACAGCAAGTAGCCCCCGGGGCGGCCTCGGTCGCCAAACTTCCGCCGCCCCGGGCGCCCACCCATCCCGATCCGAAGACCCGGAAGGACCCACCCATGATGCCCCAGCACAGCCCTGCCCGGACGCGCCTTTGCCAGGACTGCGACGGCTTCCCCACCGTCGCCATCACCACCGGCACCCGCACCCCGGACGGCTCCCGCCAGACGATCACCGTGGCCTGCCGGACCTGCCACGGCACCGGCCGGGCCGCTCTCACCGCCGCTCGCATCTTCGTGGCGAGGTGACCGGCATGCGTCGCAAACTTCCCGCCGACCTCACCCCCACACCGGCCTCCCCGGGGCTGAGGGTCCGCAGCGGCACGAAGTACACGAGCTCACAGGGCGACTATCTCTGCCGCTGCGGAGACGAAGACCACGCCAACGGCGACGCCAACGTCAAGGCCCTGGTCGACCGCTACACCGACCACAAGAAAACCTGCGAGGGCCGCTGATGAACGACACCGCCACCACGGCGGGCCTGGACCCGACCACCCTCACAGACCTCCTGAGGGTGGCCGGGTCCCCCGGCTTCGACCGCTGGCAAGACCAGATCCGCCGCACCGGCGGCTGCGCCGACCCCATCCACCTCTCCGGCTCCACCAAGACCATCGACCCCGCCACCGGCACCGTCTTCTCCACCTACACCACCGACGGAGAACCGGGCGGCCGGCTGCGGATCGCGTGCGGCAACCGGCGGGCCTCCCGCTGCCCCTCCTGCGCCTGGACCTACGCCGGCGACACCTACCACCTCATCCGCGCCGGCCTCACCGGCGACCCCGCCAAAGGCACCCCCCACACCGTCCGCGACCACCCCCGCGTCTTCGCCACCCTCACCGCCCCGTCCTTCGGCCCCGTTCACAACCGGCCCACCTCGGGGCGTTGCCGCTGTGGCACCCAACACGCAGACGGAGCAACCGAGTTGGGGACCGCACTGGACCCCGGTACGTACGACTACGCCGGGGCGGTGCTGTGGAACAACCACGCCGGGCACCTCTGGCGCTACGTCACCATCTACCTCCCCCGGGAACTGGCCGCTCGCGCCGGCATCACCCAGAAGGCTCTTCGGAAGTGCCTGCGGGTCTCCTACGGCAAGGTTGCTGAGTACCAAAAGCGCGGCGCCATCCACTTCCACGCCGTGATCCGCTTCGACGGACCCGACGGACCGGACTCCCCACCGCCGACCTGGGCCACCCTCGACCTGCTCACCGACGCCCTACGCGCCGCCGCAGCCCGCGCCGAGATCGCCCTCCCCGCCGCGGGCGACTACCCGGCCCGGGTCCTGCGCTGGGGCACGCAGCTCGACGTCCAACCCATTGGCGCCTTCGGCAACGGCGAAGACCTCACCGAGCAAGCCGTCGCCTCCTACGTCGCCAAATACGCCACCAAAGCCGCAGAGACCACCGGCACCGTCGACCGCCGCATCGGAGAACTCGCCGAACTCGACAAGCTCCCCGACCTGCCCGACCACACCCGCCGCCTCATCCGCGCCTGCTGGGACCTCGACGCTGCCTACCCCGACCGCCGCCTCTGGGCGTGGGCTCACATGCTCGGCTTCCGGGGCCACTTCTCCACCAAATCCCGCCGCTACTCCACCACCCTCGGCGCCCTACGACAGGTCCGCGCCGACTACCGCGCCAACCAACAACGCGCCGCCCTCGGCCTGCCCAACCCCGACGACCACCCCGACGCCACCACGCTCACCGTCGCCCACTGGGCCTACGCCGGCCACGGCCACACCCCCGGCGAATCCTGGCTCGCCGCCAACATCCACCGCGACCTCCAACACAACCGCCTGACCGCCCGTGAACACCGTGCCGAGCTGGAAGACCTGGAAGAGGGGCACTCATGACCACCACCGTGATCGAGCGGAAGTGGCACACCACTGCCGAGGTGGCCGAAATGCTCGGCTTCGGCCTCTCCAAGACCAAGATGCTCGTGCTCGCTGGCGAGATCCGTTCGGTGAAGATCGGCCGCAATCGGCGCATCCTCCCGACCTGGGTGGACGAATACGTCCAGCGCGTCACCGCGGACGCCGAAGGGTGGGCGGCATGACCGGGAAGCGTGGCAACGGGGAAGGGTCCATCTACCCGTACAAGAACGGCTACGCGGCCTACGCCTGGGTCACCAAGCCGGACGGGAGGCGGGCGAGGAAGTACGCCTACGGCAAGACCCGCGAAGAGGTCCACGACAAGTGGCTCAAGCTCCATGCCGAATCGAAGAGAGGGCCAGTGGCCACTCGGCACCGCACCCTCGCGGCCTTCCTCGCGTACTGGCTCGACTCGATCGTGAAGCCCAACCTGGCCCCGCTCTCGTATGTCTCGTACGAGGGGTACGTGCGGCTCTACATCTCCCCGCACCTCGGCGCCAAGCGACTGGACAAGCTCACCGTGCGAGACGTGCGGGAGTGGCTGAGCAAGCTGGGCACTCTGTGCCAGTGCTGTGCCCAGGGGAAGGATGCGAAGCGGGCACCGGCTCGGAGGAAGTGCTGCGCGGTCGGGGACTGCTGTGAGTCGTACGCCTCCCGTCGGGTGGTCCAGGGATCCCGTGACGCTCTTCGGGCTGCGCTGACGCATGCGGTCACAGAAGAGGAGATCAACAAGAACGTGGCCTCCCTCGTGAAGGTGCCCAAACCTCGCCGGCGCCGGGTCAAGCCGTGGTCTGTCGCCGAGGCCGGGCATTTCCTCGCTGATGCCGCCGCTCGTGATGACCACCTCTTCGCGGCCTGGGTGCTCGTCCTGACGCTGGGCCTGCGCCGCGGGGAGGTCCTGGGGCTGACGTGGACGTCCATCGACTTCGACTCCGGCGAGCTGTACGTGGATCACCAGATCCAGCGGGCCGGTCGGCAGCTCCTCCATCGCGAGACCAAGACCGAGGACTCGGACGACTTCTTGCCGCTGCCGGCGCTCTGCCTCAAGGCGCTGCGGATGCGCCGGGCCCAGCAGATCGGCGACCGGAGCGCCGCCGGAGAGCTCTGGCAGGACGTTCACGGGCTGGTCTTCACGACCAAGTACGGCACGCCGATCGAGCCCGGAAACCTCACGCGGATGTTCGCCCTCCGCACCCGGCGCGCCGGCCTGCGGATCATCCCGCTCCGGAACACCCGGCACACGGTGGCCGCACTTCTCGTCGTCCTCGGAGTCCATCCGAAGATCGCGCAGCGGATCCTGCGGCACTCGCAGATCGCGATGACGATGGAGGTGTACGCCGAAGCAGGCGAAGAGGAAGTACGCACGGCTCTCGGCAAGCTGTCCGACGCGATGGGCAGTACCGGCTGACACGGTTGCTGTACTTCGTTGCTGTACGGGCAACGCAAGAGCCCCTCTGGACATATCCAGAGGGGCTCTCACCTGTGTGCACTCGGCAGGATTCGAACCTGCAACCTTCTGATCCGTAGTCAGATGCTCTATCCGTTAAGCTACGAGTGCTTGGCGTTCCGGGCTTTTCTGCCTGGGCGGCGTTGCGAGAACAACATTACATGACCTGTGGCGCCAGGTGAAATCCATTCGTCATACCGGGGCTGACCTGCGGAGATGCCCGGGAAGTGCGGTTCGTGGAGTGGGTGGGCCGGGTGGCGCGCGAGCCTTGGAACGGGTCCGGAACGGGTCCGGAACAGGTGAAGCCCCGGCCGGGTGGCCGGGGCTTCGGTGGTGCTTGCGCGGAGGCGGAGGGATTTGAACCCTCGATGGGCTTTAAGGCCCAAACCGCATTAGCAGTGCGGCGCCATAGACCGGACTAGGCGACGCCTCCAGCACACCACCGCGCGGGCGCGGACGGTGCGTGCAGATGATGACACAGCCGGGTGGGCTCTCACCAATCGCCGCTCACGGTACTAGGCGGGCGGGGCGTAGAGCAAAGCATCTCCGGCCGCCCTGCCGCGTTCGCGCGGCTCCGGTTGCGCAACGCCTGGGCCCGACGAGCGTTAGACGTGTCGGGGGCCGACCCCGGATCCGTAACCCGTCAGGAGCTTTCATGCTGCGCCGCCTCGTCCTCACCGCCGCCGCGTCCGTCGCCGCGCTCACCGCCCTCGCGCCCGCCGCCTCAGGCGCCTCCGGCGCCCTCGCGGGGCCCGTCGCCGGTTCCGGTGCCTCCCCGCTCGCCTCCCCCCTCGGGCGGCTCGCGCCGCTTCCGCTGCCGCTCCTCGAAGAGCGGCCCGACTCGTTCACCGTGACCGTCGCCGGTTCGGGCGTCACCCGGGCGGATGGTTCGTTCAAACTGGAATGCGGTCCGGTCGGCGGGACACACCCCCGGGCCAAGGCCGCCTGCGACCGGCTGACGGAGCTGGCCGGCAGCGACAAGGACCCGTTCGCGCCGGTCGCCAAGGACCAGATGTGCACCATGCAGTACGGCGGTGACGCCACCGCCCGCGTCACCGGCATCTGGCGGGGCAGGAACGTGGACGCCACCTTCAACCGCAAGAACGGCTGCGAGATCGCCCGCTGGAAGACGATGGAGCCGATCCTGCCCGCCCCCGCCGGTTCGTAGGA
>NZ_WWJY01000044.1 GCF_009865405.1 Streptomyces sp. SID3212
GCGAGCGGTCCGTGCCGGGCGCGCCGCTCGGCTACACCGCCGCCGTCGAGCTGTCCTCCGACCGGCTCCTGCGCAACACCAAGCCGAAGGCGAAGAGCAGTCGCAATCCGTCCAGCGCCTCCCGCTTCAAGATCGGCGGCAAGGCGGCGGAGGCCGAGCGGCAGCGCAAGCTGGAGCTGATCCGTACGCCGGTGCTCTCCTGCTACCGGATCGCGGTCATCAGCCTCAAGGGCGGGGTCGGCAAGACGACCACCACCACCGCCCTGGGGTCGACGCTGGCCACCGAGCGGCAGGACAAGATCCTGGCGATCGACGCCAACCCGGACGCCGGTACGCTCGGCCGCCGCGTGCGGCGCGAGACCGGGGCGACCATCCGCGACCTGGTCCAGGCGATCCCGTACCTCCAGAGCTACATGGACATCCGCCGCTTCACCTCGCAGGCGTCGTCCGGTCTTGAGATCATCGCCAACGACGTGGATCCGGCGGTCTCCACGGCGTTCAACGACGAGGACTACCGGCGTGCGATCGAGGTGCTCGGCAAGCAGTACCCGATCATCCTGACGGACTCCGGCACCGGTCTGCTCTACAGCGCGATGCGCGGGGTGCTGGATCTCGCCGACCAGCTGATCATCATCTCGACGCCGTCGGTGGACGGCGCCAGCAGCGCCTCCACGACGCTCGACTGGCTGTCCGCGCACGGCTACGCCGATCTGGTGCAGCGCTCCCTCACGGTCATCTCGGGGGTTCGCGAGACCGGAAAGATGATCAAGGTCGACGACATCGTGCAGCACTTCGAGACCCGCTGCCGCGGGGTGGTCGTGGTGCCGTTCGACGAACACCTCGCCGCCGGCGCGGAGGTCGACCTCGACATGATGCGGCCGAAGACGCGCGAGGCGTACTTCCACCTCTCCGCGCTGGTCGCGGAGGACTTCGCGCGGGCCCAGCAGGCGCAGGGGCTGTGGACGTCGGACGGCAACAGCCCGCCGCCGCAGTACGCGCCTCCGATGCCGGGGCCGGGCGGCGGACCGGGGCAGCCGCAGCAGGCGCAGCCGTACCCGCAGCAGCAGCCGTACGCCCCACAGCCCTATCCGCAGCAGCAGTACCCGCAGCAGTACGCACCCCAGCAACCCCAACAGCAGCACCAGGCCCCTCAGCCTCACCCACAGCAGCAGCCGTACGCCCAAGCGGGGCAGCAGCCACCCCAGCAGGCACCGCACCACGCACCCCAGCAGTCACCCCAACACTCACCCCAACAACCGCCCCACCAGCCCGAACCCCACCAGGGACACCCCGGCGTCCCGCCCGGCTGGCAGCAGCCCCCGCAGGCACCGCCAGCGCCTCAGCAGTGAGGCGGCAGAGGTAGATACCAATGAGGGTCCGTTCCTGGTTCGAGGAGCGGACCCTCCGGGCATTCCCGCAGCCCACACGGGGTGTCCGGCCGCCGTTGACGCGGCCGGACGACCGCTGATAGACCTGCGCTTCACCAGTTGGCGATCCAGAATCCACCCGGCTTCTCCGTGCGAGTGATGACACGAGGTCACCGTCTTATGGTCCACAGCGTTCCCCCACGCCCGACGCGACAGCCCCTGAGGCACTCCTCCCGCTCCTCCCGATTCCGTCTGCTCCTGGCCTCCGGCGCCCTGTCCGGCGCGCTCGTCGCCGGGACCGTGATCCCGTTCTCCCCGCTGCTCCCGGCGCCCCAGCAGGCCCGGGCCGCCGACGGCAAGAAGGTGCTCACGCTCGCGGTCAGCCAGAGTGTCGACTCCCTGAGCCCGTTCCTGTCCCAGACCTTGCTCGGTACGACGGTTCACCGCCTGACGTACGAGTACCTGACGAACTACGACCCCAAGGACGCGCACACGATCCCGGGGTTCGCGACGGCGTGGAAGCCGTCGGCGGACAAGCTGACGTGGACGTTCACCATCCGCGACAACTCCAAGTGGTCCGACGGCGTGCAGGCGACCGCCGAGGACGCCGCGTGGACGTTCAACAAGATGATGACGGACGAGAACGCGGCGACCGCCAACGGCAGTTTCACCTCCAACTTCAAGAAGGTGACCGCCCCGGACCCGCGGACGCTCGTCATCGAGCTGAACAAGCCGCAGGCCACGATGACCGCGCTCGACGTGCCGATCGTGCCGAAGCACATCTGGGAGAAGGTCGGCGACTTCTCCAAGTTCAACAACGACAAAGAGTTCCCGATCGTCGGCAACGGGCCTTTTGTCATTACGGACTTCAAGGTCGACCAGTACATCAAGCTCAAGCCGAACAAGACCTTCTGGCGCGGTGCGCCCAAGTTCGACGAGCTGGTGCTCAAGTACTACAAGGACGGGGACGCGGCCGTCGCCGCGCTGCGCAAGGGCGAGGTCTCGTTCGTCCCCAACCTCACCCCGGCCCAGGCCGCTTCGCTCAAGGCCACCGCCGACATCAAGGTCAACGACGCGCCCGGCCGCCGCTTCTACGCCCTCGCCACCAACCCCGGCCCGCGGTCCAAGGACGGCAAGAAGTTCGGCAACGGCCATCCGGCGCTGCTCGACCCGGCCGTACGGGAAGCGCTCTTCCGGGCCGTCGACCGCAAGACCGTCATCGACAAGGTCTTCCAGGGCCACGCGGTCGAGGGCCAGGGCTACATCCCGCCCCGCTTCGCGTCGTACTTCTGGCAGCCCTCTCCCGACCAGGCGCTCGGGTACGACCCGGCCGCCGCGGCCGAGATCCTCGACCGGGCGGGCTACAAGAAGAACAGCTCGGGCAAGCGCGTCGGCAAGGACGGCAAGCCGCTCGACTTCCGTATCCTCTGCCACGCCACCGACCCCAACGACAAGGCCGTCGGCAAGTACCTCCAGGAGTGGTGGGGCGACCTGGGCATCGGGCTGGAGGTCGAGTGCCTCGACAACGTCTCGGACCCCTGGCTCTCCGGTGACTACGACCTCGCCTTCGACGGCTGGTCCGTCAACCCCGATCCCGACTACGTCCTCTCCATACACACGTGCGACGCGCTGCCCGCCACGCCCAAGGACAGCGGTGCCACGGACAACTTCATCTGCGACAGGACGTACGACGACCTCTACGCGCGACAGGCCGCGGAGTACGACCCCGCCCGGCGCGCGGAGCTGGTCAAGCAGCTGGAGTCGCGGCTGTACGACACCGGGTACATGAACGTCATGGCCTACCCGAACGCCGTCGAGGCGTACCGTACGGACCAGATCAAGTCGATCACGACGATGCCGGAGGCCGCCGGCAACCTCTGGGGCCAGGACGGCTACTGGAGCTGGTGGTCCGCGGTTCCGGCCGCGGGTGACAACAGCGCGGACAGTTCGTCCTCCACCGGCGTGGTGATCGGGATCGGAGCCGCCGTCGTGGTCGTGGCCGCTCTCGGGCTCTTCGTCGTGATGCGCCGCCGTTCCACCGCGGAAGACCGTGAATAACCCATGAGTACCGCAAGCACCCCCGGTGCGGTGCGGGACGCCGCCGACGGCCCGGGGACGACCGGGCCGCCGGACGCGGCGGACCGCCGCTCGTCGGGCACCGCGACCGCTTATCTCCTCTACGTGGCGGGGAAGTTGGGCGGGGCGGTCGTCTCGCTGGTCGCCGTGCTCGTCACCAGCTTCTTCCTGTTCCGGATCATCCCCGGTGACCCGGTGAAGGCCATGACGCGCGGCGTCCCGACGTCGGCCGAACAACTGGCCACGATGCGCAGGCAGTTCGGCCTCGACCTGCCCATGTGGCGGCAGTTCACCGACTACTGCGCCGACGCCCTGACCGGCGACCTCGGCACCTCGTACCAGTTCCACGCGCCGGTCGGTGAGCTGATCGGCGAGAAGCTGCCCGCGACCCTGCTGCTCATGGGGGTCGCCGCGGTGATCTACTCGGCGCTCGGGCTCTGGCTCGGCACCCGCTCCGCCTGGCACAACGGCGGCCTCGGCGACCGGATCAACACGGGCGTGGCGCTGACCCTCTGGTCCGTCCCGTCCTTCTGGCTGGGCCTGCTGCTCATCATCGTCTTCTCCGTCGGCATCGGCCCGATCCCGGGGATGTTCCCCACCGGCGGTATGTCGTCGGGCAGTTCGAGCGGCTTCGGGTACGTCACCGACGTGGCGCACCACATGGTGCTGCCCGTCGTGACCCTGGTCGCCGTCGGATACGCGCAGACGCTCCTCGTCATGCGCTCCTCGCTGCTGGACGAGATGGGCAGCGACTATCTGACGACGGCCCGCGCGAAGGGCCTGCGGGACGATCTCGTACGACGCCGGCACGCGGTACCCAACGCCCTGCTGCCCACCGTCACGATGGTGTTCATCAACCTGGGCCATGTGGCGGCCGGTTCGATCCTCGTCGAGACGGTCTTCTCCTGGCCGGGCCTCGGCGGGCTCTTCTACCAGGCGCTCAGCGTGCCCGATCTCCCCCTCGTACAAGGCCTGTTCGTCGTCTTCGCCGGCGCGATGATCCTGATGAACCTGCTCGCCGACCTGCTCTATCCGCTGCTCGATCCCCGGGTGGGCCGATGACACCGGAGAAGACCCCTCCGCTCCCCTCCGCACCGGATCCCGCCCTGCCGACCGCGTCCTCCCTCGCCTGGACCCGGCGGCGCGACTCGGTGGCCCGCTTCTGGCGGCAGTACCGTACGCACCGGTCAGGACTCTTCGGTCTCGCGGCCCTCGCACTGATCTCCCTGACCGCCCTCCTCGCGCCGCTGCTCGTCGGCGACGACGTGCGGAGTGTGACCCACGCGCCCGGGACGGCGCTGGAGTCGCCGAGCGGCGCGTTCCCCCTGGGCACCGACCAGTTCGGGCGGTCGCTCCTCGGCCTGCTCGTCTGGGGCTCGCGCATCTCGCTCACCGTCGGACTGCTGGCTGCGGCCCTGTCCGTCGCCATCGGCACCCTGGTCGGCGTCATCGCCGGACACTACGGCCGGTGGTACTCCACCGTCATCATGCGGATCACCGACTGGTTCCTGGTGATGCCCACCCTGGTCCTCGCGATCGTGCTCGCCACCGTCATGTCCCGCTCCATCTGGACGGTCGTCGTGGCGATCGGGGTGACCAGCTGGCCGACGACGGCACGGCTCGTACGGGCACAGACCATCGCGGTCGAGTCCCGGCCGTACATCGAGCGGGCCCGGGCGCTGGGCGGCGGCCACCGGCACATCATGACGCGCCACGTACTGCCCAACGTCATGCCGCTGGTGCTCGCCCAGACCACACTCGGCATCTCCAGCGCCATCCTCACCGAGGCCACCCTGGCCTTCCTCGGGCTCGGCGACCCCACCGTCGTCTCCTGGGGCGGCCTGCTCCAGGACGCGCGGGAGGCGGGCGCCGTCTCCTCCGGACACTGGTGGTACCTCGCGCCGCCCGGCGTCGCGATCGCGGTGGTCGCGCTGGCCTTCACACTCTGCGGCCGCACCGTCGAGGCCGTGCTCAACCCCAAGCTAGGGGCGACTCGTTGACCACTCCGACCACACCTGCCCACGCCCTGCTGGAGATCAAGGATCTCCATGTCACCTACGCCTCCGGCGCGGCGGCCGTACGCGGCGTCGACCTCACCGTCGGGGCCGGTACGAAGCTCGGCATCGCCGGCGAGTCGGGCTGCGGCAAGTCCACGCTGGCCCTGGCCCTGCTGCGCCTGCTGCCCGCCTCGGCGAGCGTGACCGGCGAGATCCTCCTCGACGGCGAGGACGTCCTCACCATGAAGTGGGGGCGGCTGCGAGCCGTACGGTGGGCGGGGGCGTCGATCGTCTTCCAGGGCGCGATGCACTCGCTCAACGCGGTGCACCGGATCGGCGACCAGATCGCCGAACCGGTGGTGCTGCACCAGCACGCCACCCCGGCGGCGGCCCGGCGCCGGGCGGGCGCCCTGCTCGAACAGGTCGGGCTGCCGGCCGCCCGGGCGGGCGCCTATCCGCACGAACTCTCCGGCGGGCAGCGCCAGCGCGTGATGATCGCGATGGCCCTGGCGTGCGATCCCCGGCTGATCGTCGCCGACGAGCCGACCACCGCGCTGGACGTGATGATCCAGGCGCAGATCCTGCGGCTCATCGAACGGCTCGTCGCCGAGCAGGACATCAGCCTGCTGATGATCAGCCACGACCTGACGGTCCTCGCGGACACCTGCGACCGGCTCGCGGTGATGTACGCGGGGCGCGTCGTGGAGGAGGGCCCGGCGCGGGCGGTGTACGACGCGGCCGAGCACCCGTACGGGCGCGCGCTGTCCGCCGCGTTCCCCCGCATCGGCGATCCGGCCTCCCGGCGGGCGCCGCGCGGGCTGCCCGGCGAC
>NZ_WWJY01000454.1 GCF_009865405.1 Streptomyces sp. SID3212
CCCGTACGGTCGCCGTCGTCGGGCCCAACGCCGACGACGCGCAGACCCAACTCGGCGACTGGGCCGGGTCGTCGGGCCAGGCCGACTGGCTGCCGGACGGCCAGCCGCGCGACATGATCCGTACCGTCCTGGACGGATTCCGGGAGCACGTCCCCGCCGACTGGACCGTGTCGTACGCGCGCGGCGCCGACATCGTCACCGTCGGCCCCGACCCCGAGGGGGAGTTCTTCCCCGACGGGCAGCCCCGGCCGCACGTCGTGGTCCCCGTTGAGCCGGACGACGCCCTGATCGCCGAGGCCGTCGCCGCGGCCGAGGCCGCCGACTACGTCGTCGCGGTGGTGGGGGACCGGATCGAGCTGGTCGGCGAGGGCCGGTCGACCGCGACCCTCGAACTCATCGGCGGACAGGTCGCGTTGCTCGACGCGCTCGCCGCCACCGGCAAGCCGCTCGTCGTCGTGGTGATCAGCTCGAAGCCGCTCGTCCTGCCGCCCTCCGCGCTGGGCGCGGCGGCGATCCTGCACGCCTTCAACCCGGGCATGCTCGGGGGCCGCGCGGTGGCCGAGGTGCTCCTCGGCCTGGTCGAGCCCTCGGGGCGCCTGCCGATCTCCTTCGCCCGGCACGCCGGCCAGCAGCCCACGTACTACAACCAGGTGCGCGGCCAGCACGGCAGCCGGTACGCCGACCTCACCCAGAGCCCGGCGTTCGTCTTCGGCGAGGGCCTCGGCTACACGACCGTCGAGTACTCGGACCTCAAGGTGCTCACGACCACCCTCGGGGCGGCCGACGCGGTGCGCGCGCGGGTCGTGGTGACCAACACGGGCAGCCGTCCCGCGCTGGAGACCGTCCAGGTGTACGTCAGCGACACCGTCACGTCCGTCACCTGGGCGGAGAAGGAACTGAAGGCGTACCAGCAGGTGTCCCTCGCACCGGGCGAGTCGCGCGAGGTCTTCATCGAACTGCCGGTGTCCGCGTGCACCCTCGTGGACGCCGGAGGCGACCGCATCGTCGAACCGGGCGCCTTCGAGCTGCTCGTCGGCCCCTCCTCCCGTGAGGAGGCGCTGCTCCGGGCGGGCTTCACCGTGGAAGGCTGAGACGCTTTCGGCAGCCCCCTTCCCGGCGCCGGGAAGGGGGCCGCCGATTTGGCGTGCCCGGTGCTCCGCCGCAGGTCAGAGCGGTGATGAACGCCGTGGATGCCCCAAATGAGCTTTGTACAAACAAGATTGACAAGGCATCAGTCGAATGCGAGGGTTCATCCGCGTCGAGCCCGAGTCGGTCAACGAGGACCGCGATCCGTCGGGCGGCCCCCGGTATCGCACGGCGTTTCCGCACGTTTAGGAGAAGCACGTGAACCAATTGACACATCTCCCGGCGTGGCCGTCGTTACGGTCCGACATCGCCCCCGACCCGGCGCTCGAACAGGCCGTCCGCGGCATCCTCGCGCGCATGACGGTCGAGGAGAAGATCGGGCAGATGATCCAGCCCGACCTGGTGGAGCTCACCGCCGACGACGTACGGACGTACCGGATCGGCTCGGCGCTGAACGGCGCGGGGCGCTGGCCCGGCGGGGACCGGCGGGCGGGCGCCGAGGCCTGGGCCGAGACGGTCGGCGGCTTCTGGGAAGCCGCACAAGAGGCGTACAAGGACCGGCCGTTCACCATCCCCTTCATGTGGGCGAGCGACGCGGTGCACGGCCACAACAACGTGCACGGGGCGACGATCTTCCCCCACAACATCGGTCTCGGCGCGGCACATGACGCGGACCTGATCCGGCGCGTCGGCGCGGTCACCGCGCGCGAGATCGCGGCCACCGGCATCGACTGGACCTTCGCCCCGACGGTCGCCACCCCGAGGGACCTGCGCTGGGGCCGCTGCTACGAGGGCTATTCCGAAGACCCCGAGATCGTGCATGTCTACGCGCGTGCGATGGTCGAAGGCCTCCAGGGCGACGCCGAGGGGCTGCGTACCGACTCCCGGGTCATCTCCTGCGTCAAGCACTGGGTGGGCGACGGCGGCACCTTCGGGGGTGAGGACCGGGGCATCGCGCGGTGCAGCGAGGACCTCCTGCGCAACATCCACGCCATGGGCTTCTTCTCCGGCATCGAGGCCGGTTCCCAGTCCGTGATGGTCTCCTACAGCGGCTGGGAGAGCGAGGACCGGTCCGAGGAGCGCGCCCACGGCAGCGCCTACCTGATCACCGACGTCCTCAAGAACGCGCTCGGGTTCGACGGCATCGTCGTCGGCGACTGGGACGCCCACCCCTACGTGGAGGGCTGTACCCAGGGCGACGCCGGGAACGTGATCAAGGCCGGGGTCGACATCCTCATGATCTCGTCCCGCGAGAAGTGGCAGGCCGTCTACCGCGACGCGCTGGCGCGCGTGAACTCCGGCGACATCCCGATGTCCCGCATCGACGACGCCGTACTGCGCGTCCTGCGGGTCAAGATGCGGGGCGGGCTGTGGGACAAGCCCAGGCCCCAGGACCGCTCCCTGGCGGGGCGTCAGGAGATCCTCGGAGCCCCCGAACACCGGGCGCTGGCCCGTGAGTCCGTACGGAAGTCACTCGTGCTGCTCAAGCACGAGAACGCCGTACTGCCCCTCGCCCGCAACGCGAAGGTCCTGGTCACCGGGAGCGCCGCCGACGCCATCACGAAGCAGACGGGCGGCTTCACCGTCACCTGGCAGGGCGACGACGTCACGCTGGACGACTTCCCCGGCGGGGCCACACTGGCGGGTGCCGTCGCCGAGGTCGTGGGCGACGGCCGGTGCACGGTCGACCCCCTCCTGGAACACGCGGACGTGTCCGAGCACGACGTCGTCGTGGTCGGCATCGGCGAGGACACCTACGCGGAGATGCTCGGGTCCATCAGCCCGTGGCACACCGTCGAGTACGCCGCGCTCAAGCCGTCCTACGCCCGCGACCTGGAGATCCTGCGCGAACTGCGCGCCGCCGGCGCGACGGTGGTCACGGTCCTGTTCAGTGGCCGTCCGCTCTACGTGACGGAGGAGATCAACCTCTCCGACGCGTTTGTGGCCGCGTGGCTTCCCGGACCCGCCGCGCAGGGCATCACCGACCTCCTCTTCGCCCCCGCCGAGGGGGAGCAACCGTACGACTTCCAGGGACGGTTGAGCTTCAGCTGGCCGCGCGGCCGGCGTACGACGACCTCGCACCGCGTCCCGCCCCACATCCCGGACTACCAGGTGCCGCCCGGCGAGGAGGAGCCCGTCGGCAAGCACGCGCCGCTCTTCCCGTACGGGTCGGGGCTGACCCTGTACGGCCCTGCCGCGACGGACGGCCCGGGGCCGTACCCGCTGCCGCTGGACGAGGGCGACGACGCCCCGCCGGCCGAGCTGTTCACCGGCGACACGCTGGTGGTCGGGCCGGGCGACCCCGCGTACCTCTTCGAGGTCAGCGCCACCGCCAACGGACCGCAGCCGATCCCCTCGGACGGCCGGCACGAGACCGTCTTCATCACGACGGAACCGGTCGGGACGCCGGGCGGGCGGGACGGGGTGTCCCTGACCTTCAAGGGCACCAGGACGTTCGTGTACGCGCAGGCGCACGGCGGCCGGCCGGTCGACCTGCGGGATCTGGTGGCGCGGGACGGGACGCTGTCGTTCGACGTACGCGTGGTCGAGCCGCCGACCGATCCCTTCCACCTGGCCTGCCACAACGACTACCCGCGGCAGCCCGCACTCGACATCTCCGCCCGGCTGACCGCCCTGCCCGCCGGGGAGTGGACACGGATCTCCGTGCCGCTGTCCGAACTGGCGGACGCGGGTGTCGACTTCGCTCATGTCGACGTGCCCTTCCTGGTCTGTACGGAAGGCAAGGCACGCCTGGAGATCAGCGGGATAGAGCTGGCGGCCGGGCCGCGGAACGCCTGAGCGCCTGAGCGCCTGAGCGCCTGAACGCCTGAATTCCGAACGACTGTACTGCCGAACGACCGAACGACTGAACTACCGAACGGCTGGGGGAAGTCATGGGTGACAGAGTCATGTGGTTCAACGGATCCGTCGTGCCCTGGGAGGACGCACGGGTCCATGTCTGGGACGAGCTGGCGCTGCGCGGCGCCAACGTCTTCGAAGGAATGACCGCGTTCTGGGACGCGGCCCGGGACCACCACCTGATGCTCGCCGCCGAGCAGCACGTGGACCGCCTCTTCAACTCCGCCCGCATCGCGGACATCCCGGCGCCGGAGACCCGGGACGAGGTCTTCGCCGCGCTGGCCGAGGTCGCCTCCCACCACCCCGGGAAGGACGTCTACCTGCGTCCGACGTTCTACGCCGCACGCGGCCGGTCGACCCTGGCGCCCGAGAGCGAAGGGGCCATGTACATCGGCGGATTCGAGTTCGCCCCGGTGGCGCCGCCGCGGGTACGTGCCGTGGTCAGCGCCCACCGCCGCTTCGGCGGACCCATCGGTCCCCTCGCCAAGTCCGGCGGATCGTACCTGGACTTCCGGGTGTTCGAGCGGGAGAGGACCGAGCGGGGCGCCGAGCACATCTTCATCCTCAACGAGGACGGCCACGTCGCCGAGGCGGACGGCGCCGCCATCCTGATCGTCCGCGACCAGGAGATCATCGTCCCCTCCGTGGACACCGGCGTCCTGGACTCCATCACCAAGCGCATCCTCCTCGACATCGCGCGCGACCTCGGCCACCAGGTGACCGAACGCCGCGTCCTGCGCGAGGAGTTGTACGACGGGCAGGTCCTCCTCGCCGGGACGCTGCTGGGGATCCGCCTGGTCGACAGCACGGACGGCGTCGCTCCCCGCGACCCGAGGGCGACCGACCGGGCCCGCGAACTGGCCGCCGCCTACGACGACCTGTGCCGGGGCGGCCATCCCCTGTCCAAGACCTATCTGACCTCGCCGGCCTGAGCCGGTGGCGGCCATGCGTGAGATCGGAAGCGAGACGGTCCACCGCAATCCCTGGTTCTCCGTCCTGCGCAAGCGGTACGAGGACGGCCTGGGGGACCGGCACGCGTACTTCATGGTCAGCAAGCCGGACTCCGTCCTGGTGGTCGTACGGCACGAGGACCGCTTCGTCGTCGTGGACCTGCCCCGGCAGACCTTCGGCGGCGCGCGCAGCGTCGAATTCCCCCAAGGGGGCATCGAGGCGGGGGAGTCACCCGAGTCCGCCGCACGGCGCGAGGTGCTGGAGGAGACCGGCCTGCGGGTGACGGACCTGCGGCACCTCGGGACCTTCGCCGAGAGCAGCGGCTTCTCGACGACCTCCTGCCACGCGTACAGCGCGCGTGCCGTGGCGGAGGCCGGCGCCACGGACCGGGATCCGTTCGAGGAGAGCATGACGGTACGGACCCTGTCGTGGCCGGAGCTGCGCCAACTGGCCCGCGACGGCGGCATCCAGGACTCCGCCACACTCGCCGCGCTGGCCCTGGCCGAGGTGCTGAACGATGACCGTTGACACCATGGAGATCGCCGTCTCGCTCTTCATCGACGTACGGATCAGCCTCGTCAGCGGGAACGTGGTGGCCCGGCACCCCGGCGCGTCGTCGGACGCGCAGGACCGGCTGCTGCTGGCGGGGCTCGGTCCGCTGCGCTCCGTGTCGCGACGCGGCAACACCGGTCTGCTGCTGGAGACCGCCCGGGGCGAGCAGTGGCTGGTGGGCCTCTCGGAGGCGTCCGGGCTCGTCGCCTCGGTCGAACACGTCAACCCGTTCGCGGACACGGCCTAGACAGGCGGACACGCCCGGGACAGGTCGGTGCCCGAATCCAGGACAGGGACAACAGTGACACGCAGCTATGACGTCGTGGTCGCGGGTGCGGGCATGGCGGGAATACTCACGGCACTGGGACTGACCGCACGCGGCGCCCGAGTGCTGCTGGTCGAGGAACGGCGGCTCGGCGGGGGCCAGTCGGGGCAGTCGCACGGATACCTGCACCGGGGCTACGCGTTCGGCCCGAACGAGCCGCGCCTGCCGCTCCTCTTCGACCGCGCGCGGGACCACTGGCGCGCTCTCACGGCCGGTCTGGCGCCCGTCACGGCGGGCTCGGTGGTGTCGTTCTCCAACCCGAACGCGTTACGCCGTGCCCAGGAGCACTGGCAGGCGTCCGGCCTCCCGGTCCGCCCCGTGGAACCGCCGCCGTGGCTCGGGGACGGTTTTCTCGCGTCGTTCCGGAGCGAGGAGGAGACGTACGACTTCGGCCCCGTCCTGCGCCGTCTCGGCGAGCTGACCGCGTCCACCGGCATCGACCTCGCGCGGGGCAGCATCAGCCGGACCGCCGACGAACCGGGCGGTGCGCTCAGCGAGCTGGTCCGTCCGGACGGCGTCACGGAGACGATTGCGAGCCGCGCCGTGGTCGTCGCGGCCGGCGCGGGCGCGCCCGGCATCCTCGCCCGCTCGGGGCTGCCGCCCGTCGTGCGGTGCAGGAAGTCCTTCATGCTGGTGCTGCGCGGGCACCTGCCCGTCCTGAGCGCCGTCTTCCCCGAGCGCGAGGAGCACGGACTGTTCGTCGCCGGCCGGACGGGGCACGAGAGCGGGACGACCTGGCTCGTCTCCGACTTCCAGTCGTTCGACAGCGCGCGGGGCGCCGGGGGACAGCTGGCCGGGTGGTGGGCCCACCGCGTCCTGTCCACCCTGCGCGGGGTCGTCAGGCCGGGCCCGCTGGCGGGCGTGCGGCTGATATCCGGGTACGCGGCGGTCAAGTCCGGGCTGCTGCCGAGCAGCGGCACGGTGGCGGACGAGTTCAGCCACGACTTCCTCGGGGGCCGGGCGGTGGTCGTCAGCCCGTCGAAACTGACCCTCGCGCCCCTGGCGGCGGAGAGCGCGGTGAAGTCGGTGTCGGGTGTGCTGGGGATACCGTTCACCGGTGTCGAGTGGGACCGCGTGACGGCGCCCGTATCGCCGCCGCCGTCGCCCTCGGCCGCCGCCGACTCCGTACTGGTCACCTCCGCGGGGGAGTTGTGGGAGACCGACCTGCACGCCCTCAAGGACCCCGACCTCGTCGGTGACCTCCCGGGCATCGCCGCGCTCAGCTCGCTCTACGCCCACTGAACCGTCCCCCCACCCCCTTCACCCACCCCCACCGAAAGGAACCGTAATGCCGCACGAATCGGCGGCCATCGTGACGCGTGGCCTGACGAAGACGTACAAGGTGAGGCGCCCGACCACCGGGCGCCTCGCCACGTTCAGGTCGCTCATGAGCCCTGCGAGGGACGAGCGCACCGTGGTCTCCGATCTTGATCTGACCGTCGGCCGGGGCGAGTTGGTGGGCCTGCTCGGCCCCAACGGCGCCGGCAAGTCGACGTCCATCAAGATGCTGACCGGGATCCTGACACCGACGTCCGGCGAGGTGTACGTCGACGGACGTGTCCCCCACCAGAACCGGGCGGACAACGCGCGGTCGATCGGGGCGGTGTTCGGGCAGAAGACCCAGCTCTGGTGGGACCTGCCCGCCCGGCACTCCTTCGGCCTGATCCAGGACATCTTCGACATCGCGCCCCGCGACTACGAGCGTCAACTCCACGACGTCGACCAGGTCTTGGGCATCTCCGAGTTCTGGGACACACCGGTACGCCTCATGTCGCTGGGGCAGCGCGTCCGCTGCGACATGGCCGCCGCCGTCCTCCACGATCCCGCGATCCTCTTCCTCGACGAGCCCACGATCGGCATGGACGTGGTGGCGAAGGAACGCACCCGCGCGTTCCTCCTCCAGCAGGTCCACGAGCGCGGCCGGGCGGTCGTCCTCACCACCCACGACATGACCGACGTGGCCCGGCTGTGCGAGCGCGTCCTGCTGATCAACCACGGCAGGCTGGTGTTCGACGGGACCCTCGACCGGATGAAGCTCCAGTACGGCGCGAGCAGGACGGTCAACGTCACCTTCGGGGAACCGGTCGCCGAGGTACGGGTGGCGGGCGCGCGCGTCCTCTCCCACGAGGGGACCCGCGCCACACTCGCCCCCGAGGACGGCCACACACCGGAGGACGTGGTGCGCGCCCTGATCGCCGGGTTCCCCGTGGTCGGCATGACCGTGGAGGAGACCGACCTGGAGGAACTCATGCGGAACGCCTACGAGGCCAAGAACGAAATCCTCGTCCCGTGAGCGCCGCGGTCACCACCGAAGCGAGCAGCGGCCGGGCGGACGGCAGGCCGGGCGGCAGGCCCGGCGGCAGACCGGGCGGCGGTCGCGCCTGGCGGATCTGGCGGATCGTGCCGCTCTACCAGACGATCGCCTACCGGGGCCGGTTCTTCCTCGCCCCGTTCATGATGGGCGTGCAGGTCTACCTGTACTACCTGCTGTGGACGGCGGTCTACGAGGGCAAGGAGTCGGTCGCCGGACTCGACGTCCACCAGGCCGTCACGTACGCGGCCCTCGCGATCCTCGTCGGGCGGATCCGGTGGAGCAACCGGATGGTCACCAAGGACAACCTGCCGCAGCGCACCCGCGAGGGCACGGTCATCTACTGGTTCCTCCGGCCGATCTCACCCGGCCGCTACTACATGTACCGGGCCGTGGGCGACATGGGGTACGGCGCGATGTGGGCGCTCATCGGCTACCTCATCGCCCTCGCGACCGGCGTGATCCGACCACCCGCGTCCGCCACCGTCGGACTGGTCTTCGTGGTCAGCCTCGTCCTCGGGCAGATGATCCTTTACTACCTCGGCCAGCTCGTCGACCTCGCCACGTTCTGGCTGACCTCCAACAGCGGCCTGACCCGCATGTACAGCTTCGTCCAGGACCTCCTCTCCGGGGTCTTCGTCCCCCTGTGGTTCCTGCCGGGCTGGCTGCTCACCACGGCGTCGGTGCTCCCGTTCGCCGCCACCATCAACGTGCCCATCTCGATCTACGTCGGTCGCATCCCGCTCGCCGACGCGCCCGAGAACCTGCTGCGCGAGGTGTGCTGGGTGGTCGCTCTGGCCGTGCTGACCAAGTTCGTCTGGTCCCGTGCGGCCCGGCGCGTCACCTCACAGGGAGGCTGAACCATGACCACCACGGTCAAGGCACCCCGGCCGGCCGGGCCGCGTGCCGGCACGGACGCCGGTGCCGGTGCCGGTGCCCGCGTCCGCGTCCGCGTCCGCCGGACGGTCCGCGTCCTGCGGATCATCCTGCGGACCACCGCGGTCAACATCCGGGGACGCCTCGAATACCCCGGCGACTTCGCGTTCGAGATCATCTTCGGCATCCTCTGGCAGACCTCGACGCTCGCCTTCGCCGCCGTCCTCATCACCCGCTTCGACGGTCTGGGCGACTTCCCGAACGGCGGCGTCCTGCTGATCGTCGGCATGCGGCTCATGTCGCACGGACTGTTCACCATGGTCTTCGGGAACCTCTCGGACCAACTGCTCGAACTGGTCGAGGAGGGCCGGGTCGAGGGCTACTTCCTCCGCCCCATGTCCGTCCTCACCCAGATCCTCATCAGCCGCTTCAACATCAACGCCCTCGGTGACTTCTTCGTCGGCGTCACCGTGTGCGCCATGGCCGTGGCCCAGGCTCCCGTCGACTGGACCGCGGGAGCCGTGCTCTACCTCGGCGCCGCGATCGTCGGCGGGGTCTTCCTGGAGGCCGCCGTCCAACTCCCGCTGGCCGCGCTGCTGTTGCGCTCGCCGTTCGCCCACGGGGTGGGCAAGTGGATCGACGACATCATGGCGACGATCGGCAACTACCCGCTGTCGATCCTGCCCGTCGTGCTGCGCGGGATCTTCACGTACGTCCTGCCGCTGGCCTTCGTCGCCTACTTCCCCGTCCTCGTCCTCCTGGACAAGGAACCGGAGCACGGGCCGCTCGCCTGGCTCGCCCAGTGGTCGCCGGCGGTCTGCGTCCTGCTGTTCCTCGTCGCCAAGCGCTTCTGGAACTGGAACCTGCGCCACTACCAGAGCAACGGAGGCTGAAGTGACCGACGCGCGACCCCGTACCGGAGCGGCGGAGGCCGAAGTGGCCGACGCCCCAAGCCCGTTGCCGTACGCCCTGATCGCCACCGACCTGGACGGCACGCTCCTGCGCTCCGACCGTACGATCGGCGCGCGGACCCGGGCCGCCCTGACCCTCGCCACCGAGCGGGGGGCGCGGCACATCGTCGTCACCGGCCGGTCCGTCTCCTGGACCCGGCACGTCCTCGCGGATCTCGGGTACACCGGGCTCGCGGTCTGCGGGCAGGGCGGTCAGGTGTACGACACCGCCGCGCACCGGCAGTTGACGTCCGTCACGCTGGACCGGCGGACGGCCAGACAGGCGGTCGCCCTGATCGAGGCGGTGACAGGGCCGCTGACCCTGGCCGCCGACCGGGCGGGACTGGACGGGGTGGTGGTGGCCGCGCCCGGCTACCTGCACGACCTCGCCGGGGAGACCCCGCTCGTCCCGGACGCGGACGAGGAGGAGCTGTGGGCGCACCCCGTCCGCAAGTTCTACGTCCAGCACGCGACCCTCACCGAGGACGAGCTGGCCTCGGTCGCGGTACGGGTCGCCGGGGACCTCGTCGGGGTCGTCAAGGCGGGTCCCGGCGAGGTGGAACTGCTGCCGAAGGGCCTCACCAAGGCCACCGGCCTCGCCTTCGCCGCCCACCGCCTGGGCCTGAGCGGCGCCGACACCATCGCGTTCGGGGACATGGCGAACGACATCCCGATGCTCGACTGGGCGGCGCACGGGGTGGCCATGGCCGCCGCTCCCGCCGAGGTGAAGGCGGCGGCCGACGAGGTGGCCCCGGGCAACGACGAGGACGGTGTCGCGGTGGTCCTGGAGCGCTTTTTCGGCGGGTGAGGACCGGGGGCCGTACGGGATTCCCCGTACGGCCCCCGGCCTACGAGGACGCCGCCGGAAGGGACGGCGTGAACCCGAACACGTCCCCGTACAGCTCCAGTTCGGCGTGGAGCGCGGTGATGGTGTTGCCCGCCTTCCGGAATCCGTGCCCCTCACCCTCGAAGCGGAGGTAGCGGCACTCCCCGCCGGTCTCCGCGATCCGCTCCGCCATCCGCAGGCTCTGGGCGGGCGGGCAGACGCGGTCGTCCAGCCCCTGGAGCAGGACGAACGGCGCGCGGATACGGTCGGCGCCGGCCAGCGGCGAGCGCCGCTCGTACCGGTCCTTCGCCTCCGGCCAGGGCCCGATCAGCCCGTCCAGGTACCGCGATTCGAAGTCGTGCGTCCCGCCCGCGCTCCAGATCACCGGGTCGAGGAGCGGGTAGTAGATCCCGGCGGCGGCGTACAGCTCCGGCTCGGCGCACAGCGACGCGGCGGCCGTCCAACCGCCCGCGCTCGCGCCCCGGACGGCGAGTCCGGCCGGGTCCGCGAGCCCCTCGGCCACCAGCCCCCGGGCCACGGCGGCACAGTCCCGCACGTCCGTGACACCCCAGTTGCCGCGCAGCCGCTCCCGGTAGGCGCGGCCGTAGCCGGTGGAGCCGCCGTACTGCACGTCCACCACACCGATGCCCCGGCTGGTGAAGAAGCCGATCTCCTGGTTGAGCACCAGCGGCGTGCCGCTCGTCGGACCCCCGTGCACGAAGACCACCCACGGCGGGAGTTCGCCGGCGGGCCCGGTGTGGGTGGGGCTGTACGGCGGATACACGTGGGCGTACACGTCCTGGCCGTCGTCACCGCGGAAGGCACGGCGGTACGGGGTGGTCGCCCACGCGTCGAGCGCGGTGCCCGAGGGGGGCCGTACGACACGCACACTGCCGTCCGCCGGGTCGGCCAGGACCACACTGCGGCGCTGCCGCGGCCCGGCGCAGACCGCGGCGACGCGCCGGCCGTCGGTCGCCAGGGAGAACCACTCCGCGCCCGCCCCGCCGAAGCCCTCCGGGTCGGTGAGGGTGCCGTCGGGGGAGAGGATCCCCAGCGTGCGGGTGCCTGTGCCGTGCACGACGGCGAGCGAGCCGTCGCGCAGCGGGAGGCACCAGCGCAGCCCGATCCGCCACAGCGCGTCGCCGAACTCCTCCTCGCGCGGGCACAGGTTGCGCAGGAGGCCGCCGTCCGGCGCGACCTCGTGGACGTTCCACCACCCGTCCGGGTCGGCGAGCGCGTACAGCGTGCCCGAGCCGTCGGCGGCCCACTCCGCCTGCGTCACCGCCAGGCGGTCCCCGACGAGGACGGCCGGCTCGCTCAGGGTGCCGTCGGCCCGGATCACGGCTCCCACGAGCTCGGTGGCGTCCCACGGCATGTCGGGGTGGTTCCAGCCCAGCCACACCACCCGGTCGCCGCCCGGCTCGACGCGGGGGCCGCTCATGAAGTGGTGACTGGCCGCCAACTCCCGTACCCGCGAGGGATCGTCGGCCGCGCCGCCGTCCAGGGGCAGCGCCACGAGGTGGCGGGTGACCCGGGTGCCCTCCTCGTCCTCGACCCGCTCGCGCAGGCACCAGACCTCGTCGCCGCGCACCGCGAAGTCGGCGTGGCGCAGCTCGGCCTGCCACGCGCCGGGCGGGCTGAGGGGCACCGGCTCCGTCCCCGGGCGCCAGAGGTACGCACGCTGGTCCCCGGCGTGGGTGAAGACGACGCCGTCCTCGGCCCGGTCGGAGAGCGCGAGCCAGGGCCGGCCCCCGTACTCGATCACCCGGGTCCGTACGTCCCAACCGCCGCCGGGCAGGGCCTCCACCGGGCCGTCGGGACCACCGCGCATGAGGGCGGCGCGACCGCCCTCCTCGGGGAGCGCCTCGGTCCACCAGACCTCGTCCCCGACGAAGCCCACCCAGTCGAGCTGGGCCTCGCCCCGGGCGACGTCGGCGGCGCCGAGCGGGGACGGCCAGCTTCCGTACGGTGCCGTCCGATGTCCGTGTGCCATGTCCTGCCTCCCGATTGACAAGCTTGGCAAGATATTGACACTGTGTCGGGCATTCAGGCAAGCGATGCCTCCAAGGAGTTGATCGACATGGCGGAACGCGCTCTTTCCGTACGGTGGGTGAAGGCGGGGGACCGGCCATGACCCCCCGGCCGGGGACCCTCACCCCCCTCGACGCGCCCGCGGTGCCGGCTCCGCGCCGCCTGCGCTCCGCGCTCTCGCTCGACCATCTCTTCGGCAGCCTGGGCCTGTTCACCGTTTTCCCCGTGCTCGGCCTGCTGCTCGCGGCGCGGGCGCCGGGGTCCGGGACCGCCGTGGTGGGCGCCGGGCTCTTCTGCTACACCGCGTCCGCCGGACTCGCCGCGCTGGCCCTCAACCGGTGGCTGCACCGGGTGGGTTACCGCACCGGGATGGTGGGCGGGGTCCTGCTCACCGCCGCCGCCTTCGGCTCGCTGCCGTACGCCAATACCGCCTGGGCCCTGTGCGCGCTGCTCGTCCTCGCCGGCACCGGTGTGAGCGTGCACTTCACGCTGTCCCGGGTGCTCATCGCCGAGGTCGTGCACGACAGCATCGGGCGGAACCGGATCTTCTCCCTGTTCCAGATAGCCGTCAACGCGGGTGCGATGCTGGGCCCGTTCGTCGCCAACCTGCTCTACCAGGACTCCGATCCCCGGCTGCTGATGGGGTTCGTGGCGCTCTGCTACCTGGGGGCCGGCGCGGTCATGGTGCCCGGCATCCCGCCTCGCCGCAGGCCGCCCGCCACCTCCGGCACGTGGCCGGTGAGCAGGGCGGTCCTGCTGCGGGTCGTGCGGACCCCCGCCATGCTGCGGCTGGTGGTGGTGAGCACCCTGGGCACGTTCGTGTACGCGCAGTTCTACTCGGCGTTCGCGCTGTCCGTGGGCCGGGACTTCGAGTCGGCGGCGGCCCGCTCCGTGCTGATCGCCGCGCCCGCCGTGTCGATCGTCCTGTTCCAGACGGCGGTCACGGCGCTGATCAGCAAGCTGATGGCGGCGGGGAAGACACCCTTCGCCGTCCTCGGCCGCGCCAACATCCTCTTCGGCGTGTCCATGCTGCTGCTCGGGGTGGGCCTGCCGCCTCTGTTCGGAGCGGGTGTCGCGGTCCTGGTGTTCGCCCTCGCCGAGATGATGTTCGCGCCGATGATGAGCACCGCGTTCGCCGGGCTCGGGGTGGGCTCCAGCCTGGAGGTCATGCACCTGCGGCAGGTCTGCTGGTCCACGGGGGAGGCGCTGGGGTCGCTGGCGGGCGGGTCGCTGTTCCTCATGCTCCACGACGCGGGAGAGGCGTGGCTGTACTGGGACGTGCTGGGCGTGGTCACGCTGGTGTGCACGGGGCTGCTGGCGTTCCTGGTCCGGCCGGGGACGTCCCGTACCTGACAGGGGGGGGCATCCCTTCAACGGTGCAGCCATGCTGGGCACGCTCGCCGTCGCCGCACCCGCCTCAGCCGCCCCCGACGCCCACCAGCCGCAGCAGGCCGGCGTGTCGGCCGCCGTACCCGCCCAGTGGGTCTACAACAGCTGGTACCTGAACCGGAAGGACTGCGACGCGGCGGCCGAGCTGATCAAGAAAACAACCGGCTACCTCGGCCAGTGCAAGGGCCCCATGAACTCCGCCGGCCGCTTTGACCTGTACCTCTGGCAGTAAATCCCTCTCCCTCGCCCGTCATGCCTGACCAGCGCACGGGCCACACGGAGCCCCGCCCACCGAGCACAGGTGGGCGGGGCTTCCGCGTCGTCGGTCCGGCTCGCCCATGTCCGCGTTCGCGCCCGCGACCCCGGGGCGTGTGCGGTACGGGGTCCAGGTTCAGCTTCGGACGACGGGCCGGTCGAGGAGGCCGAGGACGATCTCGGTCTGACGGCCCAGCGTGCGGCCGATCAGGAGATCGCGGAGGGAGACGGAGACCCCCAGCCGCACCTTGATCCGGCGCGCCAGATGGGTGGTCGCCAGCGAGTCGCCGCCCAGGTCGAAGAAGTCCGCGTCGGCGGAGAGGCCGGTGTGGCCGAGGAGGTCGGCCCAGAGCCCGGCGAGGACGGTCGCGGGGTCCTCCGCGGCTGTCGCTTCCTCGGCCGGAGGAACGTCCGGCAAGGGCCCGTTCACCGACGCCGTGTCCTGCGTCCGTCCGGCGGCCCCCGGGGGCGCGGCCTCGCGGGGAAGGGCCTCCGGGGCCGTCCAGCGCGGCCCGGCGAACGCGTATCCCGGCAGGTGTACGCGGCGTCCCGGGCCGCTCAGTGCCGTCGGCGCGAGCGGCAGCCCCTTCGCCCAGAGCGTGCCCAGGGCCGTCAGTACCTCCTCGCCCGGCCGGGCGGTACGGGCCGGGGACAGCGCGACCGGCGTCAGCCCGGCGGCGACGGCCAGGGCCGACAACACCCGCCCCGGGCCGATCTCGACGGCGACCGCACCCGGGAAGCGCCGCGCCAGGGTCTCCATCGCCTCGGCGAACCGCACCGTCCCCCGCGCCTGTGCCACGAACCGGTCCGCGGTGATCCGGGCGCCCGCCGGCACCAGCTCCCCGGTGGTGTTGGCCGCGAACGGCAGCACCGGCCGCCGCAGGGTGATCCCCGCGAGCGCAGCCGACAGCGGGGCCAGCGCCGGCTCGACGAGCGCCGAGTGGAACGCGTGGCTCGTCCGCAGCCGCTTGGTGGGCACGCCGTCGCCCAGCCGGGTACGGAACGCCTCGACGGCGTCCTCGGTGCCCGCCACGACACAGCTCTCCGGTGCGTTGTGCGCGGCGAGTTCGAGCTCCGGCCCGCTCTCCGCGAGCAGCGTACGGAGCGACGCCTCGTCGCAGCCCACCGCGAGCATCGCGCCCGGCGGGCAGTCGGCCATGGCCCGGCCGCGTACCGTCAGTAGACGGGCCGCGTCGGCCAGGTCGAGCGCGCCCGCGACACAGGCCGCCGTGATCTCGCCGAGGCTGTGACCCGCCACGGCGGCCGGGGTGACACCGAGGGCGCGCAGCGCGACCGAGGCCGCGTACTCCACGGCGAACAGCGCGGGTTGGGCCAGCTCGGTGGCCTCCAGTTCCGCCGCCGGGAACGACTCGTCCAGCAGCGCCCGGCGTACGACTCCGGCCGTCACGGGGTCGAACGCGCCGAGGCAGTCCCGCAGGGCGTCCTCGAAGCCGGGCAGCGCCTCGGCGAACGGCCGTGCCATGCCGGGGTATTGGGACCCCTGCCCCGGGAAGAGGAACAGCGCCGGGGCCGGCAGGCCACCCGTCGTGACCTCGTCCCGTACGACCCCCTCACCGGACGCGAGGCGCTCGGCGATCTCCGCGCCGGTGCGCCCCGCCACCGCCAGCCGTACGGGCAGTTCGGCACGCGCGGCGGCGAGGGTGAACGCCGCGTCGGCCAGGGCCGGTTCCTCGCGTCGCAGATGGGTGCCGAGGCGCCGGGCGGAGCGCGCGAGGGCCTCGGGATCGGCGGCGGACAGCAGGAAGAGACGACCTGACTCCTCCTCGCCGCCGGTCTCCGCGGCCCGTACCGGCGGCGCCTGCTCGATGACCACATGCGCGTTCGTCCCGCCGACGCCGAACGAGCTGATCCCGGCCCTGCGCGGCAGCGGCCCCCGCCACTCCCGCGCCTCGGCGGGCACGTACAGCGGTGAATCCTCCGTCTCCAGCAGCGGGTTGAGCCGGGTGAAGCCCGCCACCGGCGGTACCACCCCCTCCTTGACCACCAGCAGGGCCTTGATGAGCGAGGCGACCCCGGCCGCGTTGTCCAGGTGGCCGGTGTTGGCCTTGAGGGCGCCGACCGCGATCGTGCCCGGGCCCGCCCCCGTACCACCGAGTGCCGCAGACGCGGCGGTCCACTCGATCGGGTCGCCCACGCGCGTCCCGGTGGCGTGCGCCTCCAGGTATCCGAGTGACCCGCCGTCCACGTCCGCCGCCGCCAACGCCGCCCGGATGACGGCCTCCTGGCCGTCCACGGACGGCGCGTAGTAACCGGCCTTCGACGCGCCGTCGTTGTTGATCGCCGTCCCGAGCACCACGCCGTACGGCTCAGGCCCGTCCGCCAAGGCGTCGTCCAGACGACGCAGGACCACACAGGCGACCCCGGAACCGGCCACCACCCCGTCGGCGCTCTCGTCGAAGGGGCGGCAGGCGCCGGCCGCCGAGTGGATGCCGCCCGGCACGTGGAGATGGCCGCCCTGCGGGTGCGCGATGCCCGCCCCGACCACGAGCGCCTGGTCGCAGTCCCCGTTCAACAGGGCCTGTACGGCGAGGTGGACGGCGACCAGCGAGGAGGAGCACGCGGTCTGCACGGCCACCGCGGGCCCGGTCAGGCCGAGTTTGTACGAGAGGAGGCTCGCCATGAAGTCCGGCTCGGTGCCGTGCAGCGCGTCTTCCAGGGTGAGCGGGTCGAGCCCGCCGCCCGCCACCATGGCGCGCAGGTAGCCGCTGCTGCTCGCGGACGCGAAGACCCCGGTGACCGAGGTGTCCCCGGGCCGGCACCCGGCGTCCTCCAGCGCCCCCCACGCGACCTCCAGCATCAGGCGGTGCTGCGGGTCCATCATCTCCGCCTCCCGGGGGCTGACCCGGAAGAGCGTGTTCTCGAAGCGGTCCGCGTCGTCCAGATGGCCGTGTACGGGGACGAAGTCCGGGTCGTCCAGGAGGCTCCGCGGCATCCCGGCGTCGAGCAGTTCGCCACGGGTGTGCCGCCGCGTCAGGACGCGTCCCGCCACCAGGGCGGACCACCACTCCGCGAGGTCCGTCGCGCCGGGAAACCGTGCGGCGAGGCCGGTGACGGCGATGTCGAGAGAACGGTCACGGGACATGCTTCCCCTTCGGTCGCTGGGCGGTGCCGTCCGCGCCGGGGCGTGTCCTGACAGCACTCTGTTGGCAACAGATTGCCTTGACTGTGACTCATGTGGCAACCTATTGCCTCACATTGGACCGTACGTACCACGCGTCCCCAGGAGCCCTGTCATGACGGTCACCGTTGGCCTGAGGCCAGAACAGCTCGTCGACCCCGGACTGCACGCCACCGGCGACCCCCACGAGGTGTGGCGCTGGATGCGCGCGCACGCGCCCGTGCACCACCACGAGGCAGGGGATCTGCCCGCGTTCTGGTCGCTGACGCGGTACACCGACATCAGGTCCGTCTACCGCGACCCCGGTACGTTCAGCTCCGCGCGCGGTGTCCTGCTGCGGCCCGTGGCCATGGGCGAGGATCCCGGCGGCGGTACGACCCTGGCGCTCACCGACCCCCCTCGCCACAAGGCGCTGCGCGGACTCATGGCCGACTGGTTCAGCACGCGGGCCGTCCGCGAGCTGGAGGGGTACATGCGGGACGCGATCCGCGCCGTCCTGGCCCGCGCGGTCGAGCAGGGCACCTGCGACTTCGTCCACGACATCGCGGGCCGGATCTCGCTGTACGTCATCGGCCGCATCCTCGGCGTCCCGCCGAAGGACCACGAGGACCTGTTCCGGTGGACGAACGAGGCGTTCCTCGCCCATACGTCCCTGGCCGCGCACCACCGCTTCATGGCGTACTTCGTCGACCTCATGGACCAGCGGCTGGAGCACCCCACCGACGACCTGGTCACCTCCCTGGTCCACGGCACGATCGACGGCGAGCCGCTGACCGAGGAGGAGATCCTCCTCAACTGCGAGAACCTGGTCGGCGCCACGGAGAACGGCCGGCTGGCCCTCGCGGGCGGCATGCTCGCCCTCCTCGAACACCCCGGCGAACTGCGCCGGTTGCGCGAGGACCGGAGCCTGCTGCCGGGCGCCGGGGAGGAGATCCTGCGCTGGACCTCCAGCGCGACCCACAGCATGCGTACCGTCACCACGCCCACCGTCGTCCGGGGACAGCGGATCGAGGCGGGCGAGCGGGTGGTCGTCTGGGTGCCGTCGGGCAACCGCGACGAGGAGATCTTCGACCACGCGGACCGCTTCGACATCGGGCGCGCGCCGAACCGGCACATCGCCCTCGCCGCCGGGGAGCACTTCTGCATCGGCAGCACCCTGGCCCGCGCCGAGATGCGGATCCTGCTCACCGAGATCCTCGACACCGTGGGCCGTATCGAGCTGAACGGCCCGGTCGTACGGCTGCGTTCGATCCATGTCGCCGGTCCCGAGAGCATCCCGCTGTCCCTCGCGGGGCGCTGACCACCCCTTCCAACTGATACCGGCAGACCCTCAACCCTCCCCAGGAGAAGCTCAGATGGCCCACCCGCACGTACTCCTGATCGGCTGGCGGCCCGACGCGGTGACCGCCCTCCACCGCCTCGGCGCCGAGGTGACCTGTGTTCTCACGGCGGCCGAACTCGACCGCCGCGGCGACCTGTTGGACGACGTGCACACCGTCGCCGTGCACGACCCGTCCGACACCGAGTCGACCCTCGCGGGGCTGGTCCGCCACGGGCTGGACGCCGACCGGTTCGACGTCGTCACCAGCCAGTTCGAGTTCACCCTGGTCAACGCGGCCGTGCTCGGCGGCGCCCGCAGCCCGATGACACCCGTGGAGGCCCTGGCCCTGCGCGACAAGGACATCCAGAAGCGCCGCATCCGGGCCGCCGGCATCCCCGTCGCCGACTCGCGGGTGATCGTCCCCCCCCGCGACCTGGCCGGCTTCCCCTCCGTACGCGGCGTGCTCAAGCCGCTCGCCGACTCCTCCACCCGGGGCGTAAGGACCTGGAACAGCCACCCCGAACGCGAGGAGATCGCACGGCAGTTGGAGCAGGACAGCGTCGGCGCGCCCTGGCTCGCCGAGGAGTGGGTGGACGGCGGCGAACTGCACATCGACGGCGTGGTGCGCGGTGGCGAGGTGGTCTTCACGTCCGTGGGGCGCTACCTCCAGAACGTCATCGCGATCCGCGAGGGCGGGATCGTGGCGTCCGTGATGCAGCACCCCGAGGAGTGCCCGGACCTCTACGCCCGAGCGCACGCGGTCGCCGGGCGGGTGATGACGGCGCTGGGACACCACGACGGCGTGTTCCACCTGGAGGTCTTCGAGCAGGGCGACACCCTCGTCTTCGGGGAGTGCGGCGGCCGGATTCCGGGCGGGTCCTTCGACGAGATGATCCGCCTCCAGCACGGCGTCGACCTGCACGACGAGTGGGCCAGGTCGGTGCTCGGCCTCCCGTCGGTTGCGACCCCGACGACCGCCGCCACCTGGTTCGGTGACGTCTTCCTCGCCACCGCCCCGGGCCGGCTCGTGTCCCGCCCGGCCGACGACGAGGTGGCGGCCCGGGACGGCGTACGGTACGTGTCGCTCCAGGCCCGGCCCGGGGACCTGCTGGCGGACGCGGCGCAGGCGTCGAGCGTCTTCGCCGGGACGGCGGTGGTCGAGGGCAAGGACGAGGCGCACACGGCCGACCGCATCCGCCGACTGGCGGGCTGGTTCGCGGAACAGAGCGTGCTCACCTCGCCCTGAGAGGCCCGACTGCCCTTGTCCACAGCAGACTTGATTCCGTCCGGCCCTCATTCAGGAGCATCTGTGACCCCTCTCCCTCCCCACCTGCTCTTCGTCGGCGGGGCCAGCCCGCTCGCGTCCAGCCTGGACATCGTCACCGCCGCGCTGACCCAGGCGCGCGCCCGGGGCATCCGTACCCATGTGACCGGCAGGAGCGAGGTACTCGCCGCGACCCCCGCCGTCACCGAACTGGCCGACGAGGTCTCGCCGGTCGACCCCGACGATCCGGTGCTGTCCGAGGCCTGGGCGCGCCGACGCCTCGCGGCCGGGGACTCCTTCGACCTGGTCCTCGGGCTGCGGGACCCCGTACAGCTCAGTGTGGCGCGGTGTGCGGCGGTCGCCGGGGCGCCCGGGAACACAACGGAGGCCGTCCGGCGCGTACGGGACAAGGACGCCTGCCGGGCGGCCCTGGCCGCAGCCGGGTTCCGGCAGCCACGGGTGCGGCTGTGCGCGGGCCTCGGCCAGGCGGAGGCGTTTCTCGCGGAGTCGTACGGCCCCTGGGTGGTGAAGCCACGGGACGGCATGGGCAGTGTCGGGGTACGGAAGGTGACCGGGCCCGCCGACCTGCCGCGCGCCGTGGAGGAACTCCCCACCAGCGAGCCGTTCCTCGTGGAGGAGTTCGTGGAGGGACCGGAGTTCAGTGTGGAGGGCGTCCTCCTCCAGGACGGGCCCAAGGTGCTCGCGATCACCGCGAAGGAGAAACTGCCGCCGCCGTACTTCGTGGAGATCGGCCACGTCCTCCCCGCCGAACTGTCCGACATCGTACGGCGCGAGGTGGAGGACGAGGTCGTCCGGGCCCTGACTGCGCTGGACCTGCGCTTCGGCGTCTTCCACGCCGAACTGTGGGTGACGGACGCCGGGATCGTCCTCGGCGAGGTGCACACGCGCCCCGGCGGCGACTGGCTCCACCTGCTGCTGTCCCACGCCATCCCCGGTCTTGAACTGTTCGGCCTGCTCTACGACGACGCGCTGGGACGCGACCACGCCCGGGACCTCACCCCGACCCGCGCCGCCGCCGTCGCCTTCCTCGCCCCGGAGCCGGGGCGGCTGGTCGAGGTGACCGGCTGGGAGCGGGTCCTGGCCCATCCGGCCGTCCTGCGGGCGGAGTTGGGCGTGGTGCCGGGGGACGTCATCGCTCCGGTACGGAACTCCGGCGACCGGGCCGGATTCGTGGTGGTCGGCGGGGCCACGCCCCGGGAGGCACGCGAGCTGGCGGCGGAGGTGACGGCCCTGCTGTCGTTCGAGGTGGAGCCGGCGGCGGTGGCGGTGTCGCACTGACACCGGCGGGACCCACACGTCACCGGCCGCATACGCGAACCGCCCCGGGCGGCGCGCCGATCCGTGTTCCGTACGGAGGCGCACCGCCCGGGGCGGTTCGTTTCGGCGGAGGCCAGGGGCCAGGGCCAGGGGCGGGGGCCTCCGGGTCAGCCCGCCTCCCGGCGGCCCGTCGCCGCCCGGGCCGCGTCGAATTCCACGTACTGCCGGCTCAGCGTTTCGGCCAGGTCCGCCCAGCCCGCGTAGTCGCCGTACTCCAACGCACAGCGCTGGAAGCCCAGTCGGGGGTCGTCCACCGCCAGACGGCCGCTGTGGGCCGCCACATGGTCCAGGAACGCCCGCGACTCGTCGATGATCTTCGCGTTGTTGATGTGCCACTCCCCGGAGGAGTACGCGGCGACCCGCTTGGCCAGCCGCTCGCCCGCCGAGGCGGTCCACTTGAAGTGGTGCACCTGTGCGTACACCCGCGCGGCCGGGGCGCCCCGGCCGGTCCAGCTGTTGTGCTGCCCGTACCCCAGCTCCATCCGGCCACGTGCCAGCGGCACCTTCGTCGGCCGGGCTCCCATGAGCCGCAGGGTCACCAGCCCGGCGAGGGGGTACTGCCGCCACAGCGGCGCCGAGCCGAACGGTCCGGGGTCGGGGAAGGAGCCGTCGGCGGCCACCCGGTCGAGGAACGCCCCTTCCACGTAGTCGAATCCGTGCCGCTCGCAGTGGGCGACCGTCTCCTTCAGGGAGTCCGGGTAGACCTGGAACTCGTCCAGGTCGGCCACCACCCACCAGTCGTCGGGGTGTTCGGCCATCGTTTCCCGGATCAGCCGCGGGTTGAGATGTTCGTGCCACGGCCCGACGCTGATCCGGGTGAAGTCGTGCCCCGCGTCCCGGACGACCTCGACGGACGACGGGAGGGTGGGGTCCTCCCTGCTCTCCACATGGCGGATCACGTGGAACGCCTCGACGCCGAGCCCTTCGTAGTGGGCCAGCATGTGCGGCAGGAGCGAGGTGTCCCCGCCCACGACCGACACCAGGCGGACGACGGTCACGACGAACCGGTCAGGGCGAGCACGGAGGAGTACTCCTCGTACAGCCGGCGCAGCGCGTTGTCGGGGAAGACGTCCCCCCAGGGCTTGTCCCCGCCGATGAAGTGGATGATGCCCTCACGGCGCGTCAGGTAGTCGAGCCGGCCGCTGCCGAAACGCCCGTGGACCGGGTGCTCGATGAGCTTGTTCCACTTGTCGGGTACGGGCGTCCAGCGTTCCGCGTAAAGGTAGTTGAGGATGTCCTGGTCGAGCGTCGGGATGTCCTTCCCGTACGTCCGGTAGATGTCCAGGGACCGTTCCGTGGTGTTCTCGGCCCGCCACCGGTCCATGTCGATCAGCAGCACACCCGCGTTGAAGTAGCCGGGCGGCTTGGCGCCGGTCTGGCTCAGGCTCGCCCGGTCGCCCAGGGTCAGCACCCGGGCCGGCGCCACCTCGTTGATCACGGCGCCGATGGTGTTCCCCGCCAGGTCGTGCCGGTACAGCTCCGTCAGGTCGTCCAGGACCAGCGTGTCGACGTCGAGGTAGATGACCCGGCCGATGTCGCGGGGCACGACGTCGCCGATGTGCAGCCGGTGCAGCGTGGCGGCCGTCCAGTGCTTGCGCGGGGTGGCCATCTCCAGCCGGTCGGGGACGGTGTAGAGGTCCACGTCCCCCACCCGGCCCAGGGCGTCGGCGAGGAACCGCCTGCCGTCGGCCCCGAGTCCCGAGTCGATGACGTGGAAGGCCGGGCGGCTGCTCGTGTCACGCAGGCCGGCCCCGATCGAGTGGGCCACCACCGCGGCGGCGTCGACATAGTTCTGGTCCACCGCGAACACCACGTGGAGATCCTGCTGTCCCATGACCGCTCCTCGGCTTCTCGGGAGTTCGTGATCGCCACTCTACGAGCCGCCTCATGTGCTGGCAATGTTCTGCCTCAACTTGGCACAATGAGATGACCCCAACGGCTCGATACCGTTGCCACGTTGGGCAATGGCTGGCAAACTTGCCGTCGGGCACCCCGCCCGCCCTTCCCGAAACCCGTCAGAAAGGCGTGCACCGTGACCATGACCCAACTGCCCTTGACCGACGTGGGGATCGTCCCGCTGGCCGGCGGTATCGGCGCCGAACTCACCGGTGTGGACTCGGCAGGACCGCTCGCCGACGAGACCGTCGCGCAGGTGCGCCGCGCCCTCCTCGCCCACAAGGTGGTGTTCCTGCGCGGCCAGCGGCTGGACTACGACAGCCAGGCGGCGTTCGCCCGCCGGTTCGGCGACCTGACGCTGGGTCACCCCGTCTACGCCGCGCCCCAGGACCGCCCCGCCGTACGGGAGATCGACTCCCGCGCGGGCACCCGCGCCAACCACTGGCACACCGACCTCACCTTCGTCGAACGGCCGCCGGCCCTCGCCTTCCTCCACAACAAGGTCATCCCGCCGGTGGGCGGCGACACGATGTGGGCGAACACCGTCGCCGCGTACGAGAGCCTGCCCGAGCCGCTCCGCGCACTGGCCGACCGCCTGCGGATCGTGCACAGCAACGACTCCGACTACACCGACGAGACGGTCGCGGCCCGCGCGGAGTACATCTCCACGCTGTACGAGACCGAGCACCCCGCCGTCCACGTGCACCCGGAGACCGGCGAGCGGTCGCTGCTCCTCGGGGGCTTCGCGCGCCGCGCGGTGGGCTTCGGTCCGCAGGCCTCGCGCGACCTGATGCGGATCCTCCAGGAGTACGTGGTCCGGCCCGAGCACACCGTCCGGTGGACCTGGCGCGTCGGTGACCTGGCCATCTGGGACAACCGCGCGACCCAGCACTACGCGATCCACGACTACGGCACCGAGGCCCGCCGCGCCGAGCGCTGCACGGTCGTGGGCTCCGTCCCGGTCGGGACCGACGGCCGCCCCAGTGTGACCGTGAGCGGGGACACCTCCACGTACAGCGCCGGTGTCGCCTGAGCGTCCGCCCGCCGGACCGGGCGCCCGCCCTTCGAACCGAGCCTCCGCCCGTCGAACCGAGAGGGTCCCATGACCACGACGATCCGCAGGGCTGTCATTCCCGCCGCCGGCCTGGGCTCGCGCCTGCTGCCGCTGACGAAGTCGACACCGAAGGAGATGCTGCCCATCGGTGACAAGCCCGTCATCGAACACACCGTCAGAGAGCTGGTGGCGTCCGGCATCACGGACATCACCATTGTGGTCTCCGGGGGCAAGGGCATGATCCAGGAGCACTTCCGGCCCAACCCGGCACTGGCCGAACAGCTGCGTGTCGACGGCAAGTCGGCGTACGCGGACGCGGTGGAGGACGTCGCCGAGCTGTCCCGGCTCGGGCACATCACCTACCTCGACCAGCACGGCCCGTACGGCAACGGCACCCCCGTCCTGAACGCGGCCCGCAACTTCGACGACGAACCGATGCTCGTCCTGTGGCCCGACGACGTGTTCGTGGCGGAGGTCCCGCGCGCCCAACAGCTCATCAGGGCCTACGAGATGACCAACAGCCCTGTTCTCGCCCTCATCCCGATGGACCCCGCGGACTCCCGCCGCTACGGCGTCCCGGTGGTCGCGGAGGACCTGGACGACGGGCTGCTGCGGATCACCGGCCTGGTCGAGAAGCCCAAGCCCGAGGACGCGCCCTCCGCGTACGCGGCCATCGGCGGGTACGTCATCACCCCCGCCATCATCGACGAACTGCGCGAACAGACGCGGTGCTGGCACGAACACCGCACCGGCGAGATCTACCTGACCGACGCCATCAACGCGTACGCGCGGCGCCACGCGGCGTACGGGCAGGTGATGCGCGGGACGTGGTACGACACCGGCAACCCGCTGGCGTACCTCACCGCGCAGTTCGCGGTGGCGCTCGCCGACCCCGAGTACGGCCCGCACCTGCGCCGGCTCGCGCGGGACCTGGGCGAGCCCGGCGGTTCCGTCTAGGCGCGGGTCCGTCTCAGGCGGCGGGGCCCGGGACTGGCCGGTTCCGGCCCGGCGCGTTCGGCCCCGTTGACCGTCCGAATCGGTACATGTCAGCTTGGGTGCCGCCCGGGGACGCGCCCCGGGCACGACGTGTCGAGGGAGAACGATGAAGGCGGAAAGATCGCGTTCTGTGTCCGCTGTCACACTGGTCGCCGTCCTGGCGACGCTGTCCGTCGGTACGGCGGTCACGGCGCAGGCACACCCGTCGGCGTCCGGGACCGCCGTGTCGGCCGCCGCGTTCGGGGCCGAGAGCGAGCCGACCCCCGAGGAGCAGGCGCACCTGCGGGAGGTGGCCGGGACGATCTGGACGCCCGAGCTGGCCGCCGGGTGGAACATGAACAGTGAGGTCGAGGCCGTGCTCTCGACCGTGACGAACGAGATCCTCGAATGCTCCCGCGCGTTCGCGCTGGTGCCGAGGCCGCCCGCGTTCTTCCCCGGCCCGAGCTACCTGCGGCAGTACTGGAAGCAGGTCAAGGACTACTTCCTGGCGGTCCGGGACAACCGCACCTACCGCGCGTGTGTCGTCACGGGTGCGGCGAACTACCGGTCCGCGATCGAGATGGCGTCCCAGGGCATCTGACACCCCGCCGACCGACCCGCGCGACCACGTGCGTCGGCCCCTGTGCGGCACCCGCCGCCCAGGGGCCTCCGCGCGACCCTTCCGTACCGCCGGCTACGCGACCGTGTCCGCCAGCGCGCCCGCGAGACCGTCGACCACCGCGCGGGCGCCCTCGTCGTCGATCACCAGCGGGGGTACGGCCATCACGGACGGGCCCGCCTGGCGCAGCAGCAGCCCCTGTTCCCTGGCCCGGACCACCACGCTCGCGGCGGTCTCCGGCGACGCGGTCTCCACGACGAGGATGAGCCCGAGCCCCCGGACGTCGACCACGTGCTCGTCGTCCGCCAGCGGGGCCAGCCGGTCGAGCATGACGCCCCCGAGCCGCTCGGCCCGCTCGACCAGACCGTCCTTCTCGACCACGTCCAGGGTGGCGAGGGCGGCGGCGCAGGCCACCGAGTGCCCGGAGGTGGTGTGGCCGTAGCGCAGGCCGCCGATGACCGGGTCCTCGCCGAACGTGTCGTGGACGCGCTGCTGGACGTTGACCGCCGCGATCGGTACGTACCCGCCGCTCAGGCCCTTGCTCGACACGAGGATGTCCGGCGTGACGTCCTCGCGCAGCGAGGCGAACATCCGCCCGGAGCGGCCGTACGCCGTGAACACCTCGTCCACGATCAGCAACGTGCCGGTGGCGTCGCACAGTTCGCGCAGGCCCCGCAGGAAGCCGGGCGGCAGGACGATGGCGCCGCCGACGTTCAGGAACGGCTCGACCACCACGGCGGCCGGCGGGTCCTCCGGGTTCTCGTACAGGGCCCGCTCGAAGGCGGCGAGCAGCAGGGGTGCCGACTCGGGGCGGCGCAACTCCCTTGGCAGCAGCGGCAGTTCCACCAGGGTGGCGTCCACCGGCGACCGGAGGAGGTGCCGGCTGCGCGGCAGGGTCGACATGCTGCGCGTGAGCAGGGTGGAGCCCTGGTAGCCGCGCGCGAAGCCGACGACCCTCGACCGGGGGCGGCCCAGGTGCGACCAGTAGGCGGAGGCGATCATGAGGGCCGCCTCGAAGCCCTCGGAGCCGCTGTTGACGAACAGGGTCTTCGACAACTCCGGGGGCAGGTAGGAGGCCAGGCGTTCGGCGAGCAGCCCCGCGGGCTCCTGGCCGGCGAGCGAGAGGTCGAAGTGGTGGAGCCGGGCTGCCTGTTCACCGATGGCCCTGATCACCTCGGGACGCGCGTACCCACACGTGGAGTTGAGGGACGCGGCGTCGAGGTACTCCTTGCCGTCGACGTCCCACACGCGGTGGCCGGCGCCGTGCGAGACCATCAGCGCCGTACGGTCGGCCGCCAGGGGCGACCAGGTGTGCCACACGTGCCGCCGGTCCCGCGCCCGGGCCTCTTCGACCCGGGCCTGTTCGAGGCGGGCCTCTTCCGTCCGGGCCTGTTCGGGCCGGGACTCGGCGGTGCGGTGCTGACGGGGTGCGGGGGTGGTCCGGGTTGCGTCCATGGCGTTGCTGACTCCAAGGGATGTGGGGGCGTGTGGGGGCGTTCCTTCTGGGTCCGGGTCGTAGGTGCGGTCAAGGGCGGGATCGGTGGCGGGTGTTACCAGGCCACGGGGCCCTGGTCGTCGAAGAATCCGCCCGTCGGCCCGTCGTCGGGCAGGGTGGCCAGGTCCACGATGACGCGCGCCCCCTCGTCGGCGGAGCGCGGCGCTCGGAAGTCGTTCATGCCCGTCGCGGTGTAGCCGGGCGACGCCGAGTTGATCTTGAGGTGGGCCAGGCCGGGGTCGTGGGCGAAGGCTCTCGCGTACTGGAGGGTCAGCATGTTGAGCGCGGCCTTGGAGCTGGTGTAGGCGAAGCGCCGGTCCGCGTTGCCGGGCAGCTCGGCCCCGTCGCCCGTGAGGGTCAGCGAGGCCGTGGTGCTGGACACGTTGACGATCCGGGGCGCGGAGGAGCGGCGTAACAGGGGCAGCGAGGCGTGGGTGACGGTCACGACGCCGAAGACGTTCACGTCGAACATGTCACGCATCCGGTCCGGGGTCGTCTCCACCGCCGTCGAACCGACGAACAGGCCCGCGTTGTTGACCAGGACGTCGAGCCGTCCGTGTTCGTCCCGTACGCGCTCCGCCGCCGCCTCGACCCCGGCGGGATCCGTGACGTCGAGCTGAAGGGCTGTCACGGGCAGTCCCTCCCAGGCCAGTTCGCGTGCGGCCTCCTCGCCCCGGCCGAGACTGCGGCTGCCGAGCAGGACCGTCACGCCCCGCCGGGCCAGCGCGCGTGCCGTCGCCTTGCCGATCCCCTTGTTCGCCCCCGTCACCAGGGCCACCCGACCCGGACTCCTCATCGATGAGGTCCTTTCCGCGAGACGACATTGCCAGAGATGGCAACTATAGGGCAAGGTGTTGTCATCCTGACAGGCTTTCAAGTGCCTGAAGCCACCCGTGCTTCGGCTGACAGTGAGGTGGGCCCGCGATGACCGTGCCTGAGGACGTGGTACCCGACCGGGCCACTTCGGTGACCGAGGCGGACCGGGTGGGGCCGGTGGATCCCGGCGGGATCGCGCCGGGCAAGGGGGCGGCTCTGCCGGGCCGCGCCCGCTGGGCGGCGCCCGCGCCGTTCCTGATCGCCGGGCTGCTCTTCGCCAACTACTACCTGCGGATGCCGTCGTTGAAGACGGAGTACGCGCTCTCCAACGGCCAGCTCGGCCTCTTCCTCCTCCTGCCGGTCGTCACCGGCCTGGTCACGCTCCAGACGGCCGGGGCCCTGGTCGCGCGCTTCGGCAGCGGCCCGATCGCGCGGACGACCATGGTCGCGCTGCCCCTCTCGCTGGCCGGGATCGCGCTCGCCGGCGACCGGGTCCAGTTCGGCGCGGCCCTGCTGGTGTTCGGCGCGGTCAACGGCCTGGTGGACGTCTCCATGAACGCCCACGCCATCGCCGTCGAACGGGCCCTGGAGCGCCCCATCATGAACAGCTGTCACGCCGCCTGGAGCATCGGGACGATGGTCGGCGCCGTCCTCGGCGGCATCGCCGTGAAGACCGGACTCTCCTTCACCCAGCACTTCCTGCTGGTCAGCGTGGTGCTGGCGGTCATCGGGGCGGTGGCGGGCCGTTCGATGCTGCCGGGCTCCGCCGACCAGGGCAAGAAGGAGGCGGACGGCAAGCGCGAACGCGTGGGCTGGCGGGACGGCTGGACACCCCGCGTGGTGGTGCTCGGTCTCACCGGGACCGTCGTGCTGGTGTCCGAGTCGGCGGTGGGCGACTGGAGCGGGATCTTCCTGCGCGACGAACTCGGCGCGACCCTCGCCACGGCGTCACTCGCGTACATCGCGTTCAGCTTCTGCCAGACCGGCGGCCGGCTGGTCGGGGACCGGCTGAACCAGAAGTACGGTCCCTCCGTCCTGGTCCGGTGGGGCGGCGCCATCGCGGTGGCCGGTCTCACGGTGGTGGTGTTCAGCCCCACGCCCGCGGTCGCGGTGGTGGGGTTCGGGCTGCACGGCGCGGGGCTGTCGGTGATCGTGCCGATCATCTTCAGCGCGGTGGGCCACGGCGCCGCCGACGGCGAGACCGGCAGCGCGACCGCCGCGCTGGCGAAGGTCAACACCCTGACGTACGGCGGGTTCCTCGCCGGTCCCATGCTGGTCGGCCTGTTCGCGGACGGGTTCGGGCTGACCATGACACTCGCCGGGCTGCTGGTGGTGCTGGCCGTCACGGTGAGTACGGGACTGCGGCGCGTGTAGCCGGCCGGCGCGCGCCCCGAGTTGCCAAAAGTGTGCCTCAGGCACCCCTTTTCGACGGACGACAAAGAACGAACGACGAGCCATGGACGACCGAACGACGACCGAACGACGACCCGCGGAGGAGTTCTGATGTCGGATTCACCTGGAACGGACCTGCTGCCCAGCCGTACGGAGACCCGGGCGAGGGACCAGGAGGTTTTGATGGCGCTCGGACGCGGCGCCCCCCTGCCCCTGTCCGGGCGCACCCCGGTGCACGAGCTCGTCGCGCACTACGCCCGTACGGAACCGGCCCGTACCGCCGTGCACAGCGGCGACACCGCCCTCAGCTACCGCGCCCTGGACGCGTGGGCCGGCCGGATCGCGGCCCGACTCGCCGCGCACGGCGTCGGCCTGGGCTCCCGGGTCGGCGTGGTCGCCGAGCCGTCGACGGCCATGATCGCCTCCGTACTGGGCATCCTGCGGTCCGGGGCGGCGTACGTCCCGGTGGATCCGTCCCACCCCGACCGGCGTGTCGCCGACATCCTGGCCGACGCCCGGGTGGGCGCCGTCGTCGTCACCTCGGAGGCCGGCGCGCGCCTGGCGGGGCTCGGGCTGCCGCTCGTGGACGCGGAGGGTGAGGCTGCCCGGCCCGGGGCCCACACGGTGGACCCGCCCAAGAACCGGGTCGGCCCGCAGGACCCGGCGTATCTCATCTACACCTCCGGGAGCACGGGCGAGCCCAAGGGCGTCCTGGTCGAGCACGGCCAGCTGGCGGCCTCGACCCTCGCCCGCCGTACGGTCTACCCGGGCGAGCCCGTCTTCCTCCTGGTCTCGCCCCTGGCCTTCGACTCCTCGGTGGCCGGCCTGTGGGGCACCCTCACGGCGGGCGGCCGTCTGGTGGTGGCCACGGCGGACGAGGTCCGTGACCCCGAGCGGCTCGTGGAACTGGTCGAACGGCACCAGGTGACACAGATGTTGTGCGTCCCCTCGCTCTACCGGGTGGTGCTCGACGCCGCCGAACGGCTGGGCGCGCGACGGCTCCGCTCGCTCCGTACCGTGATCGTGGCGGGCGAGCCGCTCCCCGCCGAGCTGGTCACGCGCCATTTCGCGGCACACGGCGACCCGGTGTCGCTCGTCAACGAGTACGGCCCCACCGAGGCGACCGTGTGGGCCAGTTACCACCGCTTCGACAGCGCGGGCCCGGTGTCCGTCGGACGCCCGGTGCCGGGGGCCCGGCTCTACGTACTGGACGAGCTGATGCGGCCGGTGCCGCGAGGCGCCGAGGGGGAGTTGTACGTCGGCGGCGCAGGCGTGGCACGCGGCTACTTCGGCCGTCCCGACACCACCGCCCGCGCCTTCGTCGGCGATCCGTTCGCGGGTGCGCCGGGCGCGCGCATGTACCGTACGGGCGACTTCGTCCGCTGGAACGACGCGGGGACGCTCGACTTCGTCGGCCGCCGCGACCATCAGGTGAAGATCCGTGGCCAGCGCGTCGAACTCGGCTTTGTCGAGGCCCAGTTGTGCGCGCTCCCCGGAGTGCGCGAGGCGGTGGTCGTACCGGTCGGCGGGGACACGGGCCTGGCCGCGTTCGTGCTCGCGCCGTCGGGTCCCGAGGGCGCGGCGCTGCGGGAAGAGCTGGCGCTGAGGCTGCCCGCCGTGATGGTCCCGGCCCGGGTCACGGTGCTGGACGACCTTCCCCGTACGGTCAACGGCAAGGCGGACCGTACGGCACTGGCGCTGCGGGCGGCGGAAGGCACCCGCACCGCTGCCGCCGACCGACGTCACACCGACACGGACGCGGCCGAGCACACCGACACGGACACCGGCCAGCACACCGGCGCCGGCACCGCGCCGCACCCGGATACGGACACCGCCCAGCACACCGACACCGATCTGGCCGCCCGCGTCTCCGCCGCCTGGGCCGAGGTGCTCCAGAGCACCTCCGTCCCCACGGACGTCAACTTCTTCGACATGGGCGGCCACTCCCTCGCCATGTTCCAGCTCCAGGAGGCCCTGGAACGCCACACCGGAAAGCGGCCCTCGGTCGTCGCGCTCTTCCGGCACACCACCGTCCTGGCCCAGGTCGCGCTGATCCGCGACAGCGGTACGGAGTCGGACGCGGTCCTCACGGCCTCCCGGCAGGCCACCGCCCGGCGCGCCCGCGTCCTGCGGGCCCAGCGGCAGCGTACGGAACAGGAGACAGTCAAGTGAGCGAAGCAACGCACCATCCCTCGACCTGGTTGCAGTGCGCCGTCCCGGTGGCGGACCCCCGGTGGCAGCTCGTCTGCTTCCCCCACGCGGGCGGTTCGGCCTCGTTCTTCCGCGACTGGGGCCACCACCTGCCCGGCGTCCGCGTCCACGCCGTCCGCTACCCGGGGCGCGCCGAGCGTCTCGCCGAGCCCGTCCCCACCGACCTGCGGGAACTCGCCCGCGCCACCGCCGACGCCGTGGCCGCTCTCCCGGGCGTGCCCGATCTGCCACTCGTGCTGTTCGGGCACAGCATGGGCGCCGCCGTGGCCCTGGAGACGGCGCGGGCCCTGGAGGCGCGTGGCATCACCCCCGCCCACCTCATCGCCTCCGGCTCCCGCGACGCCGCCTACCCGCCCCCCGAGCCCGCCACCGAGATCGACGAGGACGACGAGGTCGTCACCCGGCTGATCACCCTCGGCGGCACCGACCCCGAACTGGCCGCCGACCCCGTCTTCCAGGAGCTGGTCCTGCCGTACATCCGGGGCGACAGCCACATGTTCCACTCCTACCTCCCCCGCCCGGAACCCCTTCTGCGCTGCCCGGTCACCACGATCGTCGGCGACGACGACCCCGACGCCGACCGGCGCCCGTGGAGCGAACTGACCGGCGGCGGATTCCGCGAACAGCGGGTGCCCGGCGACCACTTCTACCTGGTCCCCGAGCCCCCGTACGCCCTGGTCCTCAACTCCGTCGCAGCCCCCGCCGAGCACTGAGCGGCCCCATCCCGGAGGGCACCATGACCACCGACGAACGGAACCCCGACCGGCCCCACGACCACCTCATCAGCATCGTCCTGCCCTGCTACAACGAGGAGGAGGTGCTCGACCGGACCCACCGACGTGTCACCGAGGCCGTACGGGACCTGCCGCACGAGATCATCTACGTGGACGACGGCAGCTCCGACTCCACCTGGTCCCTCATCGAGGGGTTCGCCGCCCAGGACTCCACCGTGCGGGCCGTCCGGTTCAGCCGGAACTTCGGACACCAGGCCGCGTGCCTGGCCGGCCTCGCGGAGGCCGCCGGGGACGCGGTGGTCCTGATGGACGCCGACCTCCAGGACCCGCCCGAACTCATCCCGCGCATGGCGCGCGCGTGGCTCGACGGCTGGTCCGTGGTCTCCGCGCGCCGGACCGCGCGTCACGGCGAGAGCCACCTCAAGAAGGCCACGGCGTACGCGTACTACCGGATCCTGGCCGGGCTCTCCGAACGCCCGGTCGCCCTGGACACCGGGGACTTCCGGCTGCTCGACCGGCAGGTGGTCGACTTCCTCACCGGCCTGTCGGGCGAGCGCGCGCTCTTCCTGCGCGGGGCGATCAGCTGGTCGGGCTTCGCCGAGACCAGCATCGAGTACGAACGTGACGCCCGGCTCGCGGGCGGGACGAAGTACACCCCGCGCAAGATGCTCGCCCTCTCCCGCAGCGGTCTGCTCGCCAGCGGCAGCGCGCTGCCCCTGCGCCTGCCGACGTACATCGGCGCCGCGTCGCTGCTGGGCGCGGCGGGCGTGGCGGCGGCCCGCCGGAGCGTCCGGCGGGCCGTGCCCCTGGGGGTGTTCGGGCTCCAGTCCCTGGCGAGCGGAGTGCTCGGCGAGTACCTTCTCGCGGCCTTCCAGCAGGTCCAGGGCCGACCGCCCTATCTGGTCGCCCGGCGGACCCCCGAGCCGCGTACGGCGAACGGCAGCGAACCGCGACGACCCATCAAGGAGTTCGTGTGAACGGCGAATTGAGGAATCCCGCACCCATCCAGGACGCCGGCCCGGACGGCACCGCGGATCTCACCGCGGACGTCATCGTCGTCGGCGCGGGCTTCACCGGCCTGTCCGCCGCCCTCGAACTGGCCACGCGGGGCCACCGCGTACGGATCGTCGAGCGGGACCCCGAGATCGGCGGCCTGGCCGGCAGCTTCGACGTCGGCGGCGGCCGGCGCATCGAGCGCTTCTACCACCACTGGTTCGCCTCCGACGAGGAAATCCTCCGCCTCTGCGCGGAGTTGGGGGTGTCCGACGCCGTCGAGGCGCACGTCACCCGGACCGGCATGTTCTACGCCAACTCCATCTACCGCCTCTCCCGGCCCACCGATCTCCTGCGCTTCGCCCCGCTCCCGCTCCGCGACCGGCTGCGGCTCGGCCTCCTGGCGCTGCGCGCCCAGCGCGTCAAGGACTGGCGCGAGCTGGAGCACCGTACCGCCGAGGAATGGCTCGTCTCGCTGGGCGGACGCCGGGTGTACGACGTGGTGTGGCGCCCGCTCCTCGAAGGGAAGTTCGGCCACTACGCGGACCAGGTCGGCGCCACCTGGATGTGGACCAAGCTGCACCTGCGCGGCGGCAGCCGCACCAAGTCGGGCAGCGAGACCCTGTACTACCTGCGCGGCGGCAGCGAGACCCTCCTCACCGCCCTGCACAAACGGCTGACCGCGCTCGGCGTCGACGTGCTCACCGACACGCCCGTCGGCTCCGTCACCTTCCAGGACGGCCGGGTCAGCGGCGTACGGACCGTGGCGGGCGAACTCCTGCCCGCGCGACAGGTGTTGCTCACCGTGGCCCCCGAACAGGCCGCCGCCCTGCTGGAGTCAGGACCGTCCGGCGACGAACCCCACCCCGCCGCCCCCGCGCTGCTCCGGCAGCTGCGCCGTGTCCCGTACCTGGCGAACGTGTGCCTCGTCCTGGAGAACAACCGCCGCCTCTCCGACACCTACTGGCTCAACGTCAACGACCCGTCGTTCCCGTACGTCGGGGTGATCGAGCACACCAACATGGACGACCCCGGCAGGTACGGCGGCAAACACGTGGTCTACCTCTCCAAATACCTCCCGGCCGACGCCGAGCTGTACCGGATGAGCGACGAGGAGGTCTTTGACCACAGCCTTCCGCACCTGCGGCGGATGTTCCCGCGCTTCGACCGCTCCTGGGTGGACGACTACCACGTGTGGCGGGCCGAGCACGCGCAGCCCGTGATCACCCCCGGCTACCGCGAGGACATGCCCCCGCTGGAGACCCGGCTCCCCGGCCTCTACCTGGCGAGCATGGCCCAGGTGTTCCCCGAGGACCGCGGCACCAACTACGCCGTACGGGAAGGCCGGTCGGCCGGCCGGCTGATGGCCGACCGCCTGCGCACCCTGCCCGCCGCCCGTGCCACGGAGGCCTCCCGTGACTGAGCTGCTCACCCTCGACCAGGCCGAAGACCTCTCCATCGGCGAGGTCCACGACCTCTACGGCCGGTACGTCAGCCGCAGCCAGGTCTCCCTGATCGGCGCGTTCGGCTTCGGCAAGGACCTCGCCGAGAGCGCCGAGGGCTGCTGGATCCGGCTCAAGGACGGGCGGCGCGTCCTCGACTTCACCGGCGGGGTGGGCGTACTCAACCACGGGCACAACCACCCCCGCGTCCTCGCCGCCCGCGACCGGTTCCGCCGGCGGCACCGGATGGAGGTGCACAAGAACTACTTCTCGCCGTACGTCGCGGCCCTCAGCCACAACCTCGCCGCCCTCCTCCCCGGCGACCTGAACATCTCCTACTTCCCCAACTCCGGTGCGGAGGCGGTCGAGGGCGCCCTGAAACTCGCGTACAAATACCATCGCGGACGCCGGGGCACCGTCCTGCACACGGACATCGCCTTCCACGGCAAACTGCTCGGCGCGGGCAGCCTGACCGCCTCCCCGGAGATCCACTTCGACTTCCCCGGGATCCCCGGGACCGACTCCTTCGCCTACGACGACCTCGCCTCCTTCGCACTGGCCCTGGAGCGGCACACCGGCACCCGCGGTGACAGCGACGTCTACGCGGTGGTCCTCGAACCGTTCAGCGCCTCCAGCCTGCGCGAATGCTCCGCCGGGTTCCTGCGGGAGGTGCGTCGTATCTGCACCGAGCGGGACATCGTCCTGATCTTCGACGAGGTGTACACCGGCTGGGGCAAGACCGGCGAGCTGTTCCACTTCATGCGCCACCCCGGACTGGTCCCCGACGTCGTGACCATGTCGAAGTCGTTCGGCGGCGGCAAGGCCTCCATCTCGGGGTACGTCACCCGCGAGCCGGTCTTCCGCGCCGCCTACGACAACCTCGGCGACGCCACCCTGCACAGCACCACCTACTACGGCTTCGGCGAGGAGACCGCGACGGCGCTGGAGGCCGTGGCGGTCGCGGTCGAGGAGGACTTCCCGGGCCGGGCGCGCAAGTTGGGCGACCTCCTGTCGGCGGGTCTCGCGGACCTGGCGGCCAGATACCCCGCACTGATCACCGGGACGGCGGGACGGGGGGCGCTGCACGGCGTGTATCTACGGCAGGGCCCCCAACTGCCGGCCGCGGTACGGGAGATCCTGCCGGGGCCGCTGGCCGGGGACCCCCAGATCTTCGCCAAGCTGCTCACCGGCGCGGTCATCGCCGCGCTCTACCGGGACCACGGCGTGCTCACCTTCTTCGGCTCCAACCGGCGGATCGCGCTGATGGTCTCGCCCCCGCTGGTGGCGGGGGAGGAGGAAGTCGCGCTCTTCCTGCGGGCCCTGGACGCCGTACTGGCCAGGGGCGCGCTGCGGCTCCTCACGGACTTCGTGGTGGAACGCTTCGCACCGGCCGCCGGGAAGGCACGTTGATGCCCGGCACACCGATGTCCGGCACACCGATGCGCGGCGCACTCCGGGCGAGCGGGCTCCGTACCTACTGGGTCAGGAACTACCCCTGCCTGCGCGAACCCGGCGCCCGGGCGGCGGCCGAGGACCACGTCCTCGGCACCCTCAGGACCCTGCCCCTGCCCTACCGCGCCGGATACGCCGTCGCCCTGCGCGCCCTGCCCGTGGCGTACCGGCTCAGGACCGGACGCTCCCTGCGCCGCGCCTCCCCGGACCAGGCGTGCCGGGGCATGGCCGCCCTCACGGCGCTGCCCGGATTCACCGAGGTGGTCCGGTCGAGTACGGCGCTGGCGCTGCTCGGCGCGCTCGACCGGCGTACGGACGGCAGTGGCAGGAGCAGTGGCAGTGGCAGTGGCAGGAGCAGGAGCAGGAGCGGTGGTAGCGGAAGGGGACCGGTATGAGAGCGACAGGCCGCGGCGGCGTACGCGGGGCCCGTACCGTCGACACGGACGTCGTGGTCGTCGGCTCGGGCGCCGGGGGAAGCGTCGCCGCCCTCGAACTGGCCGCCGCCGGGCTGGAGGTGACGGTCCTGGAGGAGGGCCCGAGGGTCGGCACCGCCCGCATCGCCGCCGCCGGACCCGCCGAGAACATGCGCGCGCTGTACCGCCACGGCGGGCTGATCCCCGTCCTCGGCGAACCGACCTTCCCGTACGGCGAAGGACGCTGCGTGGGCGGCACCACCGTCGTCAACGGCGGCCTGCTGTGGGAACCCCCGCCCCCGCTGCTCCTGCGCTGGGCCGAACGTTCCGGCATCGACGGCTACCGCGCCGCCGACCTGGCGGCCCACCTGCGGACCGTCACCGAGCGCCTCGGCGTCGCCGTCCAGCGGCACGGCGACGGCAACCGCGACTCCTCGCTCCTCACGGAGGGCGCCGACCGGCTCGGCTGGCGCTGGAAGCACGCCCGGCGGGCGGTGCGTGGCTGCCTGCACAGCAACCGCTGCACCACCGGCTGCCCGAGCGGCGCCAAACAGAGCATGGCCGTCAGCTACCTGCCCCTGGCCGAGGCGCGAGGCGCCACCGTACGGCCCGGCACCCGCGTCCTGCGCGTCCTGCACGACGGCGGCTCCGTCCGGGGGGTGCTGGCCGTGGACGCGGACGGCAGACGTACGGTCCACCGGGCCCGCGCGGTGTTCCTCGCCGCGGGCCCGCTGGGCACCCCCGCCCTCCTGCAACGCAGCCACATCCACCGGCGCCTGGCGGGACGGGAGTTGGCCCTCCACGTCAATCTGCGGACCGTGGCGCGGTTCCCCGAGGAGGTCCGCGCCGAGCGCGGCACCCTCTTCACCGCCCAGGTCCAGGAGTTCGACGACCGGGGCGTGCTGATCATGCCGTCCAACGTGTCCCGGGGCTCCCTGGCCGCCGCCGTGGCGGCACGCGGCCCGGCGGACACCGAACGCCTGCTCGCCGACTTCGGCCGCCTCGGTGTGTACACCACCCAGGTACGCCTGGCCGGCACCGCACGCGTGAGAGCCATGCCGGGCGGGGGAGTGCTGCTGCGCCACGGCATGACCACCGGCGACCACACCGCCCTGCGCGACGCCTTCCGCGCCACGGCGAAAGTGCTGTTCGCCGCCGGCGCCACCGAGTTGCTGCCGCCGGTGTCGTCGGCACCACCCCTCCGTACCCCGGCCGCCGCCGACACCTTCTGCGACCGCGTGCGGCCGGCCGACTGGGAGCTGGTGTCGGTGCACGGCATGGCGTCCGCGCGGATGGGCGCCGCCGACCGAGGCGGGGTGTGTGACACCGACGGCCGCCCCTACGGCTCCACCGGGCTGCGGATCTGCGACGCCAGTGTGCTGCCGGGGGTCACGGGCATCAGCCCGCAGGGCACGATCATGGCCTTCGCCCACGAGATCGCCGCCCGCTACGCCGAGTCGTCAGGGAGGAACCATGACTGAGCCGCCGCTCACGAGCCGTACGGCACCCGAGGCCGACCGGCCCCAAGAGGCGCCAGGGGCAAGGATGTTCAGCACCGCGGCCCTGATCGCCTCGTGCGTCGGCTTCGCCCTGATCGGGGCGCTCCAGTCGCTGTACGGGCCCGCCATTCCCGCGCTGCGCCAGGAGTACGGGCTGACACCCTCGGCCGCCGGGCTCGCCCTGAGCGCCCACTTCACCGGCGGGGTCGCCGGTGTCCTCGTCTTCAACCGGGTGCACGGGAGGGTGGGCAACCGCTCCCTGCTCGGGACCTCGTACGCGCTGATGGCACTCGGCAGCCTGGGCTTCGCCCTCGCCCCGTCCTGGCCGGCCGCGCTGATCGCCGCGCTCGTCTCCGGACTCGGCTTCGGCGGGATCGACTACGGCCTCAACCAGCTGTTCGCGGTGGGCTTCGGGAACCGGGGCGCCGCCATGCTCAACGTACTCAACGCGCATTTCGGCATCGGCGCCGTCGCGGGCCCCGCGCTCATCGGACTGCTGGGCCCCGACCGGTACATGATGGTGTTCGCCGCCTTCGGCGTCGTCTCGGCGCTGCTGCTGTTCTCGCTCCGGGGCGTCAGTGACAAGGGCGGCTCGCCCGTCGCACCTGTCACGGCGGACGCGGCGGCGGACGCCACGGGCACGGCGGTGCTGCGCCGCAGCATGGGCGGCATTCTCGCCGCGTTTGTCGCGCTGTACGTCCTGCACGTGGCCGTCGAGGCCGGAGTGGGCGGCTGGGAGCCCACCCACCTGGAGACCGTCGGGTACGGCTCGGCCTTCGCGGCCTCCGCCACCTCCGTCTACTGGTTCATGATGACGGTGGGCCGCTTCCTGGTGGTGCCCCTCACCCTGCGCCTGTCGGAGCCCGTGATCGTGGGCGTCAGCTGCGTGGGCATGGTCGGCTGCCTGGCGCTGGCGACCGTCCCGGCCGCCGCGCCCTACGCGTACGCGGGGGTCGGCCTGTTCATCGCCCCCATCTTCCCCACCGGCCTGACCTGGCTGAACCGGACCGTGCCCACGGCACGGCGCGCCGGCGCGTACGTCATCGCCGCGTCGATGATCGGGGGCGTCGCGGCGGGACCGGCGTTCGGCGGGGTGATCGAGTGGTCGGGGCCACGGATGGTGCCGGTGCTGCTGTGCGCGACCGCGCTCGTCTGCCTGGCGCTCGTCGTGTGGATCCACCGCGCGACCGGCCGTACGAAGGCGGCCCTCTGACCTGCTTCCCCTGAGCCTCCTTTTCCTTGCCAAGGGGTGCCGGGCATCTGGCAAATGAAGTCCGGCGCCCCCGATCCACGTACCGGGGTCGAGTGCTGGAGCTGGGCGTACGCTGCCCAACTCCGGGGGAGTTTTGGCAAGATGATGGACGTGGAGTTGCCAGGTGCGTATCGTTCTGTGCGTCGGCAGAGGCCCGAAGCACGGACCGGGAGGTCGCCCTGATGCGTATCGCTGGCGCAACTGTTCTGCTCACCGGTGTGACGGGCGGCATAGGCCGCGCCCTCGCGCTGAAACTGTCCGGCCGGGGCACGCGCCTGGTGGTGACGGGCCGTCACGCCGAGACCCTGGCCCCTCTCGCGGCCCAGCTCGGCGCCCGTCCCGTGGTCGCCGACCTCGCGGACCCCGAGCAGGTCACCGCTCTCGCCGAGCAGTGCGCGGACGTCGACATCCTCCTCGCCAACGCGGCCCTGCCCGCCAGCGGCGACCTGCTCGACTACACCCCCGCTCAGATCGAGCGCGCCCTCACCGTCAACCTCAGCTCGCCCATCCTGCTCGCGCGGTTCCTGGCCCCGCGCATGGTGAGCGCGGGCAGCGGGCACCTCGCCTTCGTCGGCTCGCTGTCCGGCAAGGCCGCGACCCCGTACTCCTCCCTCTACACCGCGACCAAGTTCGGCCTGCGCGGCTTCTCCCACAGCCTCCGGCAGGATCTGCACGGCACCGGCGTCGGTGTGTCGCTCATCCAGCCGGGTTTTGTGCGCGAGGCCGGGATGTTCGCCGCGACCGGGGCCGAGGTGCCGAGCGGGGTCGGCACGGTCAGCCCCGACCAGGTGGCGGACGCCGTCCTGCGCGCGATCGAGGAGAACCGGTGCGAGGTCAACGTCGCGCCGGCCAAACTGCGGCTGCGCTGCGCCGTGGCCGGCCAGTTCCCCGGTTACGCGGAGAGGTCGGCCGGCCGCGGCGGGGCGAACCCCGCCGTCGACCGGATCGTCGAGGCACAACGGGCGTCCCGGTGAGCGGACGGCCCACGGGGCCCAGGGCGCTACCCCTCGGGGAACAGCGCATCCAGGAAGCCGTTGGAGAACTTCCCCTCCGGGTCGTACTTCCGCGCCAACCGCCCGAATTCCACGGCCCGTTCGTACCCGGCGGCGATCTCGGACGCACCCAGGGAGGTCAGCTTGCCCCAGTGGGGACGGGCCCCCAACGGCACAAGCAGCTCCTCGACCGCGTCGATCAGCGGCGTGATGGCCGCCGCGTCCTTGATCCAGGTGAAGTGGAACGTGACCGAGTCCCTGCCGTACGCGGGGCTGAGCCACAGGTCGTCCGCCCGGACCGTACGGACCTCCGCGATGTGCAGCGCGGGTGCCAGCAGATGCCCGATGCCGCGCAGGGCCGCGAAGGCGGCGGGAGCCGCCTCGCGGGGGAGGTAGTACTCGGACTGGAACTCCTCACCGGCACCCGGCGTCAGCTCGGGCCTGAAGTGCGGCAGCCGCTCGAACCAGGGCCCCGCGGTGCCCAGTTGCTCCGTACTGAACTCCGGCGGCATGCCGGGCACGGGATTCAGGGGTACGCGCGCGGGCTCTCCGCCCGCCCAGCCACCGTTCTTTCCGTTCCCGCCCCGGTCGAGCCGGTCCTTGAGCCACACCTGGGTCCCGTCACCGAGCCAGTCCGTGAACACACTGACGCTGTACGCGGCGGAGAACACGTCGTCGAACCGCTCCGCGACCTCCGTCAGCGGCGCCCGGACGCGGACCCGCTGTGTCATGTCGTACGTCGGCTCCACGTCCAGGGTGACCTCGGTGACCACACCCAGCGCGCCGAGCGCGACCACCGACCCCGCGAAGGTGTCCCGGTCGGTGTCCCGGCGCAGCTCCACCAGATCACCCTCCGGGCCCACGAGCCGGAGCCCGGCCACCGAGGACGCGAGACAGCGCTGACCGTCGCCCGAACCGTGCGTACCGGTCGCGCACGAACCGGCGACCGAGATGTGCGGCAGCGACGCCAGGTTGGCCAGGGCGAGCCCGGCCCGCTGCAACCCGAACGCCAGGTCCGCGTAGCGCGTACCGGCGGCGACCGTGACCGTCGCCTCCTGCCGGTCGAGTCGGACGGTGCGCGGCAGGCCGTCCAGCAGGACGCGGTCCCCCGGCGCCTCGGCGACGGCGCTGAAGGAGTGACCGCTGCCGAGCGCCCGTATCCTCGTGCGCTCCGCGACGAGCCGCCGCAACTCGTCCAGCGTGCGCGGCCGGTGGACCCGGCCGGGGTCGTAGGACACGTTGCCGGCCCAGTTCGTCCGCGGCAGGTCTGTGGTGGCTTCGAGCTGTGTCATCGCTTCGACTCCAATGAGCGGGACGGACGGCGCCGGGGCGCGTGGCGCCGCATCGGGAAAAGGCCCGCGCCCGCCGGCCCGGTACGGAGCACCGGGCCGGCGGGACGCGGATGACACCAGGAACACGCCCGTGGCGGTCGTGCGCACGCACACCACGGGCGGTCGTACCACTGCCGGGGACGGTGGTCACACCACCGCGGCCGGCACCATCTCGTCGACCAGGACGAAGCGGAAACCCCGTTCCAGGAGGCCCTCGATGACGGCGGGCAGCGCGTCCACGGTCTGCGACCGGTCGCCGCCCCCGTCGTGCAGGAGAACCACCGATCCGGGACGCGCCTGGTCGAGGATCGTCGTGGCGATGAAGTCAGCGCCGGGCATGGCCCAGTCGTCCGGCGCGACGTCCCACAGGACGGTCCTCGCGTCGGTCCCGGCCAGCCACCCCATCACCTCCGGCGTACGCGACCCGTACGGCGGCCGGAACAGGGTCGGCACGGCACCGCCCCCCGCCTCGGCGATCCCCTCCCCGGTCCGGTCGATCTGCTCCACGAGCTGCGCCCGGGTCAGATCGGGCAGGAACGGGTGCGACCAGGTGTGATTGGCGACCCCGTGCCCCTGCTCACGCATCCGGACGATCTCCTCGCCGTACGCGCGGGCGTTCATCCCGACACAGAAGAACGTCGCGGGTACGCCGTACCGTTCGAGGACGTCGAGTATCCGCCCGGTGTACGGGGGCAGCGGACCGTCGTCGAAGGTCAGGGCGACCTCGCGCCGGTCGCGCCGGCCGTGGCTCAGACAGAGGCCCGCCGTGGTCATGGCGGCCAACTCGGTCTCCGCCGAGGCGATCCACTCCGCGAGCAGGTCCTCCCGGCCGGTCTGCGTACCGCGGCCTCTCTCCAGCCTGGCGAGGGAGGCCGTCCCGCGCCGTGCCGCCGTCCGCGCCAGCTCCCCGGCGCCGACCGAGCCGAACACCGGCCGCGGCGGCAGGAGATGGGGGTCCGCGCGGTACACGTCCAGCCCCGCGGCCATCATCCGGCCGTCGAGTATCCCGTTCGTACTGTCCACCACGGTGACGAGCCGGTGGTCCATTCCCCGTAGGTGGCCGATGAGTTCATCGGTGCGCCGGGCGTCGAACGACACCGGGGACGTCATCCGCCGGCCGTCCCCGTCGACCGTCTCGACCTCGTAGCCGGCGGCGCTCCAGGCGACTCCCGCGTACAGCATGCTGTTCCCCCTCGATGTCATCCGCTCAGACGGGCTTGACGTATTCGGTGAAGTGCCGCTCGGCGAACAGCTCGGGCCAGCCGCCGCCGTCGAGCCCCAACTCCTGGGCCCGGCGCAGCATGTGGCGCCAGTACGGCTTCACCGGCGGCCAGAGGGTCCCGGTCTGGCAGTAGGAGGCGTCGACGAAGTAGCGGGGCTTCCCGGGGCTGTCGGGCCGGGGACGGCGGGCGTGGAACAGCGCCGAGTGCAGGACGACCGTCGACCCGCTGGGCAGCCGGTCGATGACCACCTCACCGGGCAGCTCCCGCGTCCCCAGGTGACCACGGGCCGTCTTCTCCGCCACCTCGTGGTGCGAGCCGGGCAGCACGACCAGCGAGGAGGTGTCGGGGGAGAGCCCGTCGAGGTAGTGCAGTGTGTGGATCATGCTGTGGGCGCGGTCGGTCTGCGGTGTCTGCTCGTAGTCGTGGTGCCAGGGCTTTCCGGCGATGCCGGGGGCCTGGCGGTCGCTGTGCAGGTGGTGGAAGACGAACGAGGGACCCATCAACTGCGTGAGCAGCGACAGCAGGGGCCGGTGATTGATCAGCTCACCGTGGCTGGGGAGTTCCAGCTCCATGACCGGGGGCACGCCGTGGATCTCCGGGTGGGTCGCCGAGGCGATGGACCGGGTCCGCAGGCCGTCGTCCACCCAGCTGTCGACTTCGGGTTTGACCTTGGACACCAGTTCGGTGGGGAGGAAACCGGGGAGGACCAGGTAGCCCAGCCGCTCGAAGCGGTCGAGGTCGGCGCCGTCCAGAGCCGGCGCGGCGAGGGTCAGTGTCTCTAGCGTCATGAGGTCGGACTCCGCTCTGTCGTGATCTGTTGTGGTGCGTGGTGGTCGGATTCGGGCCAGGTCAGTGCCTGCTGGACCGGGTCGGTGCCCGCCGGACCGGGGCAGTGCCCGCAGGACCGGCTCAGTGCCAGCCGAACCAGGTCAGGTCGCAGCCCTCCCAGCGCAGGGACGGCTGGTCGGTCTCGTTGGCCTCCAGGATTCCGCCGGCCGCCACGAGGGAACGGAGCCGTGTCTCGCTCCCGTCGGGCGACACGACGACGAGCCGCTGCCCGTCCCCGGCCGTCGAGCTGCCGACGAGGACGTGCCCGAGGTCGGTCTCCTTGCGCACCTGGAGGTGCTCGTCCTCGATCAGGCCGAGCGCGGCCAGGTCCACCGAGGCCTCGGCGACGGTGGCCTTGTCGAGTTCCTCGACGTAGTCGATGCCCGCGCGCTGGAGGAACGCCAGCTTGGCGGTACGGCGGTGGGTCTCCGTCCCCGCGTCGAGGAAGCGCCGCAGGATCTCCAGGTCGGTGGCGCCGATGTCGATGTTCGTGGAGATGTTCTTGCTGTGCATGTTGTAGACGTACGTGGCTTCCGTCGGCAGCGAGATCGGGATGCCGGCGGCGGCGAACCGCAGCCACAGGTCCCAGTCCTCGGCGTAACGGCACGACCGGTAGCCGCCGACCGCCTCGTAGTCCTTCCTGCTGTACAGGCAGCCGACGCCGATGTAGTTGCGCACCAGCATGTAGACGTACTGGTCCTTGGACTCCGGCAGCCGCTCGACCACCGGGCGCGGGATGTTCTCGGTCTCGCCCTCCACCAGCAGGAACCGCCGGGGCGCGATGAGGCCGGGCTGCCGCGCGTACGCCTGGGTCATGCCGGCCACCGCGCCGGGCAGCAGGGTGTCGTCCGCGTCGAGCTGGAGGATGAACTCCGAGCTGGTGGCCTCGATCGCGGTGTGGCGGGCGTGCCACGTGCCCCGCGGTTCGGACCGGATGACCTTGAGGGGCAGCAGGTCGACCCACCGGCGCGCCCGGTGGTAGGTGTCGTCGTCCGAGCCGTCGTCGACGACGACGACCTCGTTCGGGGTGACCGTCTGGGTCACGAGGGAGGCCAGCGCGCGGTCGATGTACGCGGCGCCGTTACGGGCCGGGATGATCACCGCGACGGTGGGGGTGTTCACCGGGAGTTGCTGCTCAGCTGACATCGATGCTCCTTGATGGATGGGCCGGGTGAAGGGAGGAAAGGTGGGTCGGGGAGAAGAGAGGAGAACAGAGGGGAAGAGAGGGCAGTGCGCCGCGATGGCCTCGTACGGCCGGGTCGGTGTGCGCGGTCGGCACGGCACACCGGGAGACAGGGGCGGCGACGCCGGAGAGTCCTCAACGGGTCGGCACTGGGGGAGCCGGGTGGTGCGAGTGGTACGGGGAGAGCGAGGGAAACGGGCGGGGGTCCCGTCTCCCGGAGGGGCCCTACGGCCAGTCGATGTCGTCCGTGCCGGGGGCGCCGGCCGGGCTGACCACGGGGTTCGGCCCCGGCCAGTCGATGCTGCCTGTCGTGTCGAAGGCGGAGGAAACCGTGAGGTTGTTCCCCGGCCAGTCGATGTCAGCCACCGCGGCGGCGAGCGGAAGTGCCAGGAGAGCGGTGGCGGCCGGCAGTGTCAGTAAAAACGCCGCGACGGCCGAGGTGGACGAGGTGCCGGTGAACTTGCGCATGGGAACTCCAGTGGATCCGTTGACGGTTCGGGCGGCGCTGCGACGCCGGGTGCTGACGAGGAATAAAGCTAGTAACTGGAAAAGCTGTTTGGCAAGTACTTGCCTAGGATCTGCCAAAGTGTGACTCAGGGTGATCCCGGCCCGGGGAGATCAATTGCCAACAGGTCCGGAACTTTGTCAGCACGCAGTGTGGCCGCTACAGTGACCGTCAGGCATAATGGGGACTCTTCTGAGGTGTCTGAGACGCTGAGGCAGGAGGTCGACCGTCGGCCGAAAACTGGATCCGTGTGTATCTGGATCCCCGTGAATAGTGGGACCGCCATGATGGAACAGCCCTATTTCGGTCGTCGCCTCAAAGAGCTGAGGAGGGCGCGCCGGCTCTCCCAGGCCGCTCTGGCGGGTGAGGAAATCTCCACCGGGTACCTGTCACGACTGGAGTCCGGTGCCCGACAACCCACCGAGCGGGTTGTCACATACCTTGTCAAGAAACTTGCCGTGGAGCGGTCGGCGTTCGACGTGCCGCCGAGCGGTGGTTCGCTGGCCCAGGCCCTCTCCCTCGCGACCTCCTCCGACAGCGACGAGACGGTCGAGCGCCTGATCATCGCGCTGGACCAGGCGGAGGACGAGGATCTCCTGCTGCGCTGGCAGGCCCTGTGGATCATCTCCCGGCACTGGCAGCGCCGCGGCGAACACGCCGAGGAGCGGGAAGCCCTGGAGGAACTGGTCAGGATCGCCGACGAACTGGCGCTGCCCGAGTTGCAGTGCAGGGCCCAGTCCCAGCTCGCCCGGTTGCTGAGGGCGACGGGCGAGGTGACCCGCGCCATCGACATGGCCACCCACGCCTATCAGTTGGCCACGCAGGGCAAACTGTCCGTCTCCGACGTCGGGACGGCGTTGCAGACGCTCGTCGCGGCCGAGGCCGAGGCGGGCCGGCTGCCCGACGCCAGGGCCCACGTGGACGAACTGGTCGCCCTGGTCGAGAACGGCGGCTCGGAGGTCATGCGGACCGAGGCGCTCTGGTCGGCGGCCACGGTGCGTTTCCGGCAGGGCGACCACGAGCGGGCCCGGGAGTTCCTCGAACGCGCGATGAACGAGCTGGACAGCCGGGTCGACCTCACTCTCTGGGTACGGCTCCGGCTGGCCACCGCCTCGCTCTGCCTCCAGACCGAGCCGCCGCTCACCACGCTCGGGCGCGCGTACCTCCAGGAGGTGGAGGGCGCGCTCGCCCTCGTCGGTACGTCGGTGATGCGGCAGGAGCTGCTGATGCTCCAGGCGTATCTCGCCTTCCACGAGGGCCGGTACGAGGACGCCCGCGCCGCGCACGACGAACTCAACTGCGACGACATGCGCATGACCTACCGTGACCGGATCAGGCTCAGCATCCTCGACAGCCAGCTGCTGCTTCTGGAGGGCGACGAGGAGCGCGGCCTGGGGCAGCTCAGGGAGCTGGGCGAGCAGGCGAGGCAGGCGTCGAACATCGACCTCGCGGCGGACATCTGGCGCATCCTCGCGGGCGCGCTGGAGACGTCCCGCCGGCGGAGGTCGGCGGCCGAGGGCTGAGAGCGGCGCGGCCCCCAGGCCGCCGATACGTCGCCGGTACGTACGGATCCCCTCGTCCCCCACCGGAAACATCAGGGTGGGGGACGAGGGGATGAGTGTGTTCAGAGGGCCAGTACGCGCCTCAGCCAGCCGACCCGCGCGTGATGCGCCGTCCGGGAGACGACCGCGTCGGGGACCCACTCGTCGAAGCTGTGGAAGGCGCCCGCCCACACGTGCAGTTCCGCCTCCCCGCCGGCCTGCCAGAGCCGGGACGCGTAGGCGACGGCCGTGTCGCGCAGCGCCTCCACCGACCCGACCTCGATCCAGGCCGGCGGAAGCCCCGAGACGTCGTCCGCCCGGGCGGGCGCGGCGTAGCAGGAGACGTCGTCGGTGCCCCGCCGGTTGCCGAGCAGCGCCGCCCACCCCGCGGCGTCGGACTCCCCGTCCCAGAGCCCCACCCGGCCCATCTGCCGTGCCGAGAAGCTGTCGCACCGGTCGTCGAGCATCGGGAACTGGAGGAACTGCCCCAGCAGCGGCGGCCCCTGGCGGTCCCGGGCCAGCAGGGCGAGCCCGGCGGCGAGGGCGCCGCCCGCGCTGTTGCCGCTGACGACGGTACGGTCCGCGGGCAGCCCGAGCCGCCCGGCGTTCTCCGCCAGCCAGAGCAGACCGGCGTAACAGTCCTCCACCGGGGCCGGGTCCGGGTGCTCCGGGGCGAGCCGGTAGTCCACCGACAGCACGGCGAGCCGAAGCTCCTCGGCGCGGTTGAGCTCGCCCGTCAGCTCCGTACTACGGTGGCTGCCGGCCACCATGCCACCGCCGTGCGTGTGGTAGATGACACCGCGCGGCGCCTCCGTCCCGGCCGGCCGGCAGAGCAGCAGGGGGATCTCGGGCCGGCCGGCCGTCGCGGGCACGGCAAGCTCCTCGATCGTGAACGCCCCGTCCCGGCGGATCGCGTCGTCGGAGAGCCGGCCGCGCAGGCTCCTGCGCCGCCGGTCGGCGACGAGCGCGGGAGTCAGCGGCATGGGCAGCTCCGCGAGGATGGCGCGCAGTGGCGCCCCCAACTCGACGTCGAACGGGGGTATTTGCCCGGTGCACGGGTGTGGTCGCAGTGAGGTCGTGGTCGCGGTCATGGTCGTCGGTGCTCCTGGGGTCGTCGCGTGGGTGGTTTCCCGGATCAGCGGGCGTCGGCGCCGTCGGTGTCACCGACCAGCGCGAACGCGTCCACTTCGAGCAGCAGTTCGGGCCGGAACAGCGCCACGACCTGCACCACGGTGCTGGCCGGCGGGCGCGCGGTGTCGATGAACTCGTCGCGTACGGCGAGGACGGCCGGTACGAACGCCACGTCGGTGACGTAGTACGTCAGCTTGATGACGTCGTCGAAGGTGGCCCCCGTGGCGGCCAGACAGGCCCGCATGTTGGTGAAGACCTGCCGGGCCTGGGCGGCCGGGTCGCCCTCGCCGACGAGCGTGCCCTTCTCGTCGAACGGCATCTGACCGGCGAGTGCGGCCAGCCTCCCCGGTCCCGTCACCACGTGGGTGTAGCCGGAACTCGGCTCGACGCCCTCCGGGGCCGAGATGTGCGTGAGCCGCCGCTGTTTCATGACCATGTCCTTCACCCTTCCGTTGTTCCTGACCTGTTCCCGGGGCCTGTTGTGCCGGGCCGTGCCGGGCAGTGCTGGGCTGTGCCATGTCCACGTCACCCTTGGACTCCGTACCGTTCCGTACCGTCACACCACGCCCGGCGACAGGCTCCGCAGCCGGTCCGTGAAGCGCTTGGCGATCTCCTGCGCGGTGGTCTCCGCGACCGCCTCCGGGCGGAAGGAGACCTCCACCCGCAGCCCGCCGCGCTCGTCGGGCCACAGTTCGGTGTGCAGTTCGAGCGGGAGGTCCAGATACGGCTGACGCAGGAACTCGGTCCGTACGCCGGCCAGTTCGAGCCGGGGGACCGCGTTGTCCTGGAGCGCGAACAGCGCCTGGTAGAGCGGCGGCCGGCCGGTGCGGGGCCGGCCCGTCAGGCTGAGGATCTCCCCGAGGGAGACGTCCTGCGCGGCGACGGCACGCGCGGTGATACGAGAGGTCTCGCGCGCGGCGTCCGTACCACCGCCCAGGGCGGCACCACGCAACCGCAGGCACAGCATGATGATGTGGCAGCCGACCACACCGTCGAGCCGCGCGCCGTCGCGCCGCGCCACGGGCACGCCGACGGCGAAGTCGCGCCGGCCGGTCACCTCCGCCAGGGCCGCGGCCCAGTTCGACAACAGCACCGCGAAGCGGGTGACGCCCGCCTCCCCGGCCAGGTCGTCCACGCCGGCCAGTACGGCGGACGACAGCGGCATGTCGACGCGGCCAGGCACTCCGGTCGCCGGCTCCGGAGGCGCGGCCGGCCACCGGAGATCCGGTACGCCGGTCAACTCGCCCCGTACGTACTCCTCATGGGCGGCCGACGCGGTCTGCCGCCGGTAGCGCGCGCGTTCCTGGTGGACCTCCGCCAGCGAGGGAGGCGGGGGCTCGGCCGTCCGCCCGCCGCCTTTCGCCGCGTCGTACGCCGCCGCGAGGTCGCGCGCGAGGACGGACTCCGACCAGCCGTCGAAGGCGATGTGGTGCACCACGACCCCGAACACCGAGGACCGCCCCCCGGCCACCGGGACCAGCACGGTGCGCCACAACACGCCCTGCTCCGGGTCCAGTTCACCGGAGAGCGTGGCACGCACCGCCGAGACGGCGCTGTCGACGGTGTGCGCGGGCGGCAGGATCTCGACGGGGGGCGGGGGAGCGTCCACGAGCAGCGCGTACGGCGCGGGGTCCAGGACGTACGCGGCACTCAGGGACTCGTGGCGCCGGTGGGTCTCGGCGACCGCCGTCTCCAGGGCCGCCGTGTCCAGGTCCCCCTCCACGAGCCAGGCCAGCACGCAGTGTGCCGTCAGGTCCGAGGGGGCGAGCAACTGCCGTGTCAGATAGACGGTTTGCAGGGAGGTGAGAGGGGTGTCGCCGCTCTCCGGCGGTGCCTCCGGCAGGTGGTCGGGCGGCGGGGTCGTGCGGAGCCAGTGGGCGAGCGCGGCGACGGTCGGCCGCTCGTAGAGCGTGGCGACCGGGACGGGGCGGCGGAGCCGCGCGGCCAGCCGGGCACAGACCCGGCCGGCGCCGAGCGAGGTGCCGCCCAGCGCGACGAAGGGTGTGCCGAGCGGGACATCCGCCCGCCCGAGCACGGCGGCGAACGTCTCGGCGACCGCGCGTACGGTCGGATCGGCGAGATCGGCGGGATCGGCGGGATCGGCGGGATCGGCGAAGTCAGCGGCATCAGTGAGATCGGTGAAGTCGGCGGTACCGGCCGCGCGGCCCGTGTCCTCCGTACGTACGATCCCCTCGCCGCCCTCGCCCGCGTCCGGCACCAGCCGCAGCAGTGCCCGTTCGTCCAGCTTCCCCCGGGCCGTCAGCGGAAAGGCGTCCACCGTGACCACCCGGGACGGCCGTTGGTACGAGACAAGAGCCCCGGCCAAGGCGGCCGTCGCGCCCTCCAGCGGATCCCCCGGCTCGACGGGCACACAGAACGCCACCAACTCCTGCGCCGTTCCCGAGGCGTCCTTCCTGGCCAGGACGCGACACGCCCGTACGGCCGGCAGGCACCGCTCCACCTGGCGCTCGACCTCGGCGGGCTCCACCCGGTGACCCCGGATCTTCACCTGCCGGTCGGCCCGCCCCCGGAAGTGCAGCAGCCCGTCCGCGCCCCACACCCCCAGGTCCCCCGTCCGGTAGACGCGCAGGGCCTCGCCGTCGATCGTCACCCGGGTGAACGCGGCCTCGGTGAGGGCCGGATCGCCGAGGTAGCGCAGCGCGAGGCCTTCCCCCGCGACACAGATCTCGCCCGTCTCGCCCACGGCGCACACCCGGGTGCCGTCCAGCACATGGACCCCCGTGCCGGGGACCGGGCGGCCCAGGGGAATTCCGCCGGGCAGGTCGCAGTCGGCCGGTGTGATGCGGTGGGTCGTGGCGAACACCGTGCTCTCGACCGGCCCGTAGCCGTTGAGCAGCACGATCCCCGGGTGCCTCAGCAGGAAGCGCCTGACGTGCGCGGTGGAGAGCCGCTCGCCGCCGATCATGACCTGGCGCACGCCCTCGAAGGCCGCCGGGTCCTCGTCGGTGATCATGTTGAAGAGGCTGCTGGTGAGCCAGACCGTGTCCGTCCCGTGGACCGACACCCCGGCCCGCAGGGCGGCGGGGGAGAGGTACGGGTCCTCGACGACCACCGATCGGCCCCCGTTGAGCAGGGCGGACCACAGCTCCAGCGAGAACGCGTCCCACGGCGGCGGGGCCGCGAGGGGCGTCACCGTACTGGCGCCGAAGTGCGCGAAGGTGTCCGGCGCGAAGAGGCGGGCCGTCGCGCGGTGGGGCGTCACCACTCCCTTGGGCCGGCCGGTCGTCCCCGACGTGAAGAAGACACACGCGGGGTCGGTGCCCGCGACCTCGGCGGCCCGGAAACCCGGCGGCGCCTCCACCGGCCGGGTGGGTGGTGTCCACACCGGCAGGCCGTGACCCTCGGGGGTCCCGGCGGCGGACCGGGCCACCACGAGGGGCGCCGCCAGATCGGCCATCGCCTCGCGCAGACGGCGCGCGGGCCACTCCGGGTCCAGTGGGGCGTAGGCCGCGCCCGCCTTGAGGACCGCGAGCAGCGCGACCACCAACTCCGGCCCCCTGGGCAGCAGAACGGGTACGAACGCGCCCGGCGCGACCCCGGCGGCCACCAGCTCGGCCGCCCAGGCGTCGGCGGTACGGTCCAACTCCCCGTACGTCATGCTCCGGCGGTCTCCCGCCAGGGCGACGGCGTCCGGGCGGGCCCGCGCCGTCCGTGCGAACGTCTCGTGCAGGCCTTCGTCGGAGGTGGCACCGGGGCGTCCCGCGGTCCATTTCGGGTCTGGTTGCACGCCGTCCCACTCCCCTGGATGCTGGCGGCGCACGGCCGGGAGGCCGTACGGGTGTCGATGGGTGAGGTGATAGGTTGTCACAATGTTGCCTAGCTTGGCAATGTCCGTCGTCGGAGGGTGGCGTCCTGTCCCGGCAGGATGAGGCCGTCCACCCCGCCCCTACCGAGGAGATACGCGTGTCATCGACCAGTACGGACGAAGTGCCCGTCGACGCGGCTCTCGTGCGCCGCCTGCTCGCGGCCCAGTTCCCGCAGTGGGCCGACCTGCCCCTGGCGACCATCCCCGTGCCCGGCATGGACAACGCGACGTTCCGGCTGGGCGACGGCATGTCCGTACGGCTGCCGCGCTTCCCGCGCTGGGCGGGACAGGTGGAGCGCGAGCACGAGTGGCTCCCGCGCATCGCGCCGCACCTCCCGCTGCCCGTCTCCGAGCCGCTGGCCATGGGCAAACCGGCCGAGGGCTATCCCTTCTCCTGGTCGGTCTACCGGTGGCTGCCCGGGGAGAACGCGTCGGGCGCCGCCCTCGTGGACCCGGCAGGCGCCGCCACCGAGCTGGCCGGCTTCGTCTCCGCCCTCCAGGCGGTCGACGCCACGGGCGCCCCGGGACCGCAGTGGAGCAACGCGTTCCGTGGTGTGCCGATGGGGGACGAGCGGGACTCCCTGGCCTCCGAGGCGCGTGTCCTGCCCAAGATCGAGGCCATGAAGGGCCTGGTCGACACCGACGCGCTCGCCGCTGTGTGGCAGGCGGCGCTGACGGCTCCCGCCTGGGCCGGGCCGCCGGTCTGGATCCACGGCGACCTCGGGACCGGGAACATCCTGCTGGCCGACGGCCGGCTGAACGCGGTCATCGACTTCGGGACGCTGGCCGCCGGCGATCCGGCCGTGGACCTGCTGCCCGCCTGGAACTTCCTGCCCGACGAGGTGCGCGGTGTCTACCGCGAGGCGCTCGGCGTGGACGACGCGACCTGGGCGCGCGGGCGGGGCTGGGCGCTGGCCGGCTCACTGCCCGTCCCCGACGACCCGTACTACCAGGACCCGGTACGGGCCGCCTCGGCGCTGCACGTCCTGGACCAACTGATCGCGGACCTCGGGTAGATACGTCTCGACGGGGTGGGCGACCCTGATCATTGCCTCACGCTTGCCTAGCTTGGCAATATTGTGCCAAGCTGGTCCCGCCTCCCCACGGGAGATCTCCGGCAGCCACGCGAGGAGCAGAGATGGGTCGCCCCAAGTTCAGTGTCGTGATCCCTTACAAACAACGCCTGGACAACATCAGGCTGGTGTTCGCCGCGCTGGCGGAACAGACCATGGACCGCTCCGAGTTCCAGGTCGTCGTCGGCGCGCTGGAGTACTCGCGGGAGTACGTCGCCACCTGCCGGGAGTTCATGGACCGGCTCGACATCGTCACGGTCATGTCGGACGAGAAGTGGAACCTGAGCCGCGCCAGGAACCTGGCGATCAAGCAGGCCACGGGGCAGGTGTACGTGTTCCTCGACGCGGACATGGTGCTGCCCCCCAACTGCCTGCGCAACTTGTACGACCGTCACTACGCGCACGGTCAGAGCATCTGCGTCGTGGGCCAGATGATCGGCTACGACGAGGTGGTCGACAGCCAGGTGGACGCGGTCGAGGCGCTGCCGTTCAGCCATTACCGCGAGGCGCTCGCCGTACTCGACGCGGGAACGACGGATGTCCTGGACGAACGCTGGTCGCCCGCCTACGAGTCGGCGATCGCCCGCTTCCCCTGGGTGTTCGCCCGGGGCGGCTTCCTCGCCCTGTCCGCCGATACGCTCCACCGCCACGGGCTCCTCTTCGACGAGGGCTTCGACGGATGGGGGCCCGAGGACCAGGAATGGGGATTCCGGGTCGCCTCGACCGGGACCCCGATCGTGCTGCGCGAGGACGTCGTGGGACTGCACCTGCCCCACGCGCGGGACCTCTCCGCCAACGGCGCCACGGCCCACGTCAACAACCGGTACTACCTCGGCAAGTGGCCCCGTCTCGACCTCGAACTGGCCCTCGTCTTCGGCTGGTTGGAGACCGACCGGATCTACCCGGAGGTGGAGCGCGAACTCGCCGCCGCCGCCGGGGGCGAAGGGCGCGCGCTCGGAGTCGTACGGGGCACGATCAACGGCAGGACCGGCCTGGTGGTCGGTGCCGTGACGGAGGGCGGGTCGCTCCGGCCCTCCCCGGAGACCGACGCGCTGTTCGACCCGCGCTCGCCGCTCGACGTGGTGCCGCTGGCCGGATTCGCCCTGCCCTACGGCGACAAGAGCGTCGAGGAGTGCCGCGTCCTGCCGGCGGTCACCACATTGAGCGAGCGGTACCGGGAGGCCGTCCTCCGCGAGGCCGAGCGCGTCGCGCACAAGGTCCTCACCCCGGCGGGCGGCGAACGGGGCTGACCGGAGCGCACCGTTGCCGGAGTGGGATCGTGGGTCCCGCTGTCGCGTCTCCCGCTGCCGCCCCCGGCGGCCGGACCAAGGAAGAGCCGGTTATGACCGCCGAACCCGAACCGACCCCCGACGTCTCCGCCGCCTCGCCCGCGTCCCCCACAGCGAAGGGCACCCGTCTGTCCTTCCTCCGCGAAGGCGCGATCGGCCGGCTCGTTGGGGTCACCGGAGCCGTCGGGGTGTCGGGCGCGATGGTCTCGACCTCGGCCAGTCTCTTCCTCGCCGACGAGGTGGGGGCGACCCCGCTGATGATCGGTCTGTTCTTCGCCGGACGGGCCGTCGGTGAGATCGGCGTCGACCTCGTGATCGGTGTGCTCTCCGACCGGGTACGGGACCGCAGGCGCCTGCTGGCCCTGTGCACCCTCCTCTTCGCGATCGGGGGGCTGTCCTACGCCGGTCTGCGCGACTACTACCTGCTGCTGGCAGCCGGGGTGTGCTGCTTCGGCATCGGCAGTACGAGCTTCGCCCAACTCTTCGCGTACAGCAGGCAACTGGCCGACTCGCGCGGCCAGGGCGCGGCCTTCTTCACCGGCTTCCTCCGCTCGATCACCTCGCTGTCCTGGGTGATCGGGCCCCCGCTCGCCTTCACCCTGATCGCCCGGCAGGGCTTCACCGCGATGTACCTGGCCGCCGCCGCGCTGTCGCTGGTCGCCTCGGCGCTGAGCCGGTGGGGCCTGCCGTCGGCCTCGCGGCCGGCGCCGGCCGACAGCACGACCGGCGGCACGACCGACAGCACGACCGGCGGTGGGTCCGCCGCGAACGCCCCTTCCACCCGTAACCCGTTCGCCGGACTCGACCGGGGAACGGCGGCCCTCCTCACGGCCGTTGTGCTGCTGCTGACGGCCAACATGATGTACCAGATCAACCTGGCCCTCTTTGTCACCCGCGACCTCGGCCTCGGCCAGGGCTTCGTCGGATGGCTCCTCGGGCTGAGCGCCGCGCTGGAGATCCCCGCCCTGGTGTGGGTGGGGGCCCGGTCCGAGAAGCTCGGCAAGCGCCGCCTGGTCGTCGCGGCCTCGGCGCTGGCCACCGTCTTCTTCTGCCTGCTGCCCCTCGCGTCAGGCCGGACCGCCCTGCTCCTGCTCCAGGTCCCCAACGCGCTCTGGACCGCCGTGGTCCTGAGCATCCCCGTCGTCATCCTCCAGGACCGCCTGCCCTCCCGGCTGGGCGTGGCCTCGTCCCTCTACTCCAGCGCGTTCAAGACCGGCACCCTGCTCGGCGGCCTGGTCACCGGGACGGTGGCCACCTGGACGGGGTACACCCAGGTCTTCTGGGTCTGCGCCGCCCTGACCGGACTGGCCGCGGTGCTCCTCGCCGCCGGCGCGGGCGGGACCGGGCCCACCGACTGACGGTCGCGCGCGACACCTCCGTACCCCTGTACCTCCGTACCTCCGCACGATCACACCGATCACACCGACACACTCCTCACAGAAGGGCACCACCATGCTTTCTTTCAGCGCTCTCACCCGCCTCGGCACCCGGCGTCCCGGCCGGTCCGGCGCCCTGACCGCCACGGCCGCCGCCGCCCTCCTCCTCGCGGCGGGTGCCGGTACGGTCCAGGCGGCCCCGGCGGGCCAGGGGGCGGCCCTGGCCGGCTCCTGCGAGTTCAGCAACACGCTCTGCCTGTTCGAGGGGGCCGGCTACGCCGGTGCCCGGTTCACGGTCCAGGCTCTCCCCCCGGCGACGAGCGCCTGCGTGAGCCTCGCGGAACACGGCTGGGCCGGCCGCGCCTTCTCGGCCGTGAACACCAACTCCCGGGCCGCGACGCTCTACGCGGGCGAGAACTGCACGGGCGCCTCGCTCAACGTCGCGGGAAGCCTCAGCCCCCTCACGGTCAGCGCGGTGAGCGTACGGGTCTACTGACCCCCGTCACCTGAATCTCCGTTACCTGGATCCCCGTCGCCTGAATACGGTGCGGGCCACGGTCCGGCTCGGCCCGGACCGTGGCCCGCGCACGTCCTTCACGCCGTGTCGCCCTGCTCGTCCGCGCGGGGCGGCTCCGAGGCGCCGGGATGGCTGAAGGTGGCGATCAGCCGCGGCGAACTGCCTCCCACCAGCTCCCACGCCCTGCTGATCCCCATGATGAACATGAAGATCACCAGAATGGCGTGGGTCTTCACGTGCGTGGCGTCGGACGCGGTGCCGTTGATCTGGAGGGCGCTCACCAGCTGGATCGTGTAGAGGGCGAGGAAAGCGCTGATCAGCAGCGCCCAGCGGAACAGGGGGTGGGCCGGGTCCCGCAGGACCCCCGCCCGCAGCCCGGTCACCGCGAGCGCGGCGGTCGACAGGATCCCCGCGACCGCCATGATCGACGAGCCCGTACCGAGGTTGTCGCCGGGCATCAGCGCCACCATGGACACCACGAGCGCGTCCAGGAAGGCCGACATCGCGGTGGCCGCCTTGAGCCGTTCCTTGTGGTGCTCCGACTTGCCGGTGACCGCCTTCGGGGTCACGGAGATCGCGACGAACAACAGGCCGATCAATGCCCCGACGGCACTCGCCGAACCGAGGAAGAAATCGTGATAATTCTCGCCTACCATGATCGCGGAGTGTACAGGGAGCCGGAAATCACCCCGTTCCGCCGCCGGCCACCCGCGGCCCCGCTCCCCAGGTGGCGCGGGACCGGCGGTGGTGTACTGGATCCATGGAAAGAGCTGCTTCCGGTGCCGCCGCGGTCGCGGGCATCGCCCATGGCTCCGCGGTGGCGATCGGCGGCGAGGACGCCGAGACCCTGCCGTGGGCGCTGGTCGACGCGGTCCGGGAGGCCGGGCTGAGCGGTCTGCACGTGGTGTGTTCCGAGGCCGTGCTGCTCAGCGAACCCGTACGCACCCTGCTGGCGGCCGGTGGCGTGGCCCGCCTGACCTGCGCCGGGGACGGCGGGCGGGCGGGAGGGCTCACGGGGGAGATCACCGTACGGTGGCTGCCTCCGGCGGACCTGAACGAGCGGCTGGAGGCGGCGGACGCCAGCATCCCCGCCTTTCTCGCCCCGATCGCCCCGGACGGCACGGGCGGCACCGACGACGACGACCCGTCGCGGCCCTCCCAGGGGCGCGCGAAGTTCCGGCGCGAGGAGGCGCTGCGCTGTGACGCGGCGCTGATCAGGGCCGTACGGGTGGACGGCGCGGGCAACCTCGTCCTCGGCTCCGGGCCGACGGGGACCGACGCCAGGATGGCCAAGGCCGGGGGTCTGACCCTGGTCCAGACGCACGCGATGGACAAGCAGCCGCTGCACAGCTCCGAGGTCGACGTCCCGGGCATCCACGTGGACCGCGTCCTCCCGGCGGCCCACGGTCGGCCGTAGGGCGTTGCTCCCCGCTCGGCGGGCGACGGCGCGTCATCATCCTCGGAGGGAGGGGCCGGCCGTACGAACCTGAGGAGCGTCAGTGGACAGTCGAAGAGTGCTCGGGACCGGCGTGGCGGGAGCGCTGGTCGTCGCGCTGGCCGCGGGCTGCTCGTCGTCGGACAACGACGGCGGCAGCGGGGACTCGTCCACGTCCGTCCTCACGGGTGAGCCGGGCGGCGCGGGCCGCGTGCTCGCCGTGAAGGTGGACAACGTGGCGGCGGCCCGCCCGCAGGTCGGTCTCAACAGCGCGGACCTCGTGTACGGCATCGAGGTGGAGGGCGGGCTCTCGCGGCTCATGGCCGTCTTCGACAGCGACCATCTGCCGGACACGATCGGTCCGGTACGGAGCGCCCGCGAGACCGATCTCCAGATCCTCGCCGAGTACAACCGGCCGGCCCTCGCGTTCTCCGGGGCGCAGAGCCAGTTGCTGCCCGTGCTGGAGGATTCGGACATCGTCGCCAGGACGGGGACGAGCGCCTTCTTCCGGGACCGCGACCGGCCCGCCCCGCACAACGAGTTCATCCATCCCAAGGGCCTCACGGACGGCGCGGGCGAGGCGAAGGACATCGGGCTGCGCTTCTCCGCGAAGACGCCGTCCGGCGGGACGGCCAACACCACGACCACGGCGTCGATGCCGCACTCCCGCTTCACCTTCACCTGGAACGGGTCGCGGTACACGGTCGCCCTCGACGGTACGAAGTCCCCCTGGACGGCCGACAACGTGATCGTGCAGCGCGTGAAGGTCAAGGAGTCGCGCTTCCGGAGCCGTACCGGATTTGTGCCGTTCTCCGAGACCGTGGGCAGCGGCTCCGGTGTGGTGCTGCGCGACGGCCGGTCGTACACCGTGCGGTGGAGCAGGCCCTCGGAGGGCGCGGGCACGACCTACACGCGGGACGGCGGGTCAGGGAGCGGTACGACGATGCGGCTGCGTCCCGGCAGGACGTGGATCGTCCTGGAACCGGCCTGACCTGTCCGTCCTCGACCGGCCTGACCTGTCCGTCCTCGAACCGGCCCGGCCCGCCCGCCACTTGACGCTCCGTACCGCCGGAAAGCGGTGGCCGAAGACCGTACCTTGACGGGTTCATGCCAGGGTCCCACGATGCGTCGCATGGGGAGACCCCCAGACTTCCCCCGCGAGCAGGAGAGAGCATGCGACTACGCATCCACGGCGGAAAGACCGCCAGAAGGACCGCCACCCTCGCGGCGTTGGTGGCGCTCGCCGTCGCGGCGCCGCTCACCGCCACCGCCACGTCCTCCGGCGCGCCCGGCGCGAAGGACCTCGCGTCGGCCGCCGCCACCGAGGAGGTGATCCGGCAGTACACCATCAACGGTCCCTCCACCGTCGCCGACCGGACCGCCCTCCTCGCGACCGGAGTGTCGATCGACGAGGTCGGCGACCACACGGTGGTCGTCAGCGCCGACACCACCCAGGCCAAGCGCCTCCGCGCCCTCGGCCACCGGCTCACCGCGCTTCCCGCGCCGCCCGCCAGGAACAACGGCAAGTCGGCCGTCGCGCCCTTCGACTTCCCCTCCGCGGACTCCCGCTACCACAACTACGCGGAGATGAACACGGAGATCGACCAGCGGATCCAGCAGTACCCGAACCTCATGTCCAAGCGGGTGATCGGCAGGACCTACGAGGGCCGGAACATCATCGCCGTCAAGATCAGCGACAACGTCGCGACGGACGAGGCCGAGCCCGAGATCCTGTTCACCCACCACCAGCACGCCCGTGAACACCTCACGGTCGAGATGGCGTTGTACCTGATACGGGAGCTGGGCGCCGGGTACGGCTCCGACTCGCGCGTCACGAGCGCCGTCAACAACCGCGAGATCTGGATCGTGCCGGACCTCAACCCGGACGGCGGCGAGTACGACGTGGCCTCCGGCTCGTACCGCAGCTGGCGCAAGAACCGCCAGCCCAACACCGGTTCGACGGCGATCGGCACCGACCTCAACCGCAACTGGGACTACAAGTTCGGCTGCTGCGGCGGCTCTTCGGGCACGGCCAGCTCCGAGACGTACCGCGGCCGCGCCGCCGAGTCCGCCCCCGAGGTCAAGGTCGTCGCCGACTTCGTCCGTTCGCGGGTGGTCGGAGGCAAGCAGCAGATCAAGGCGGCCATCGACTTCCACACGTACAGCCAGCTGGTGCTCTGGCCGTTCGGCTGGACCAACGCCGACACCGCGCCGGGACTGACCCAGGACGACCGGGACGCCTTCGCCGCCGTCGGCCGGAAGATGGGCGCGAGCAACGGGTACACGGCGGAGCAGTCGAGCGACCTCTACATCACGGACGGCTCGATCGACGACTGGCTGTGGGGCACCCAGAAGATCTTCAGCTACACCTTCGAGATGTACCCGGCCGGCTCCTCGGGCGGCGGCTTCTACCCGCCCGACGAGGTGATCGAACGCGAGACGTCCCGCAACCGCGACGCGGTGCTCCAACTCGTCGAGAACGCCGACTGCATGTATCGCTCCATCGGCAAACAGGCCCAGTACTGCGCCTGACCGAGGACCGATCCGTACCTGATCCGTACGTGATCCGCGCCTGATCCACCCCTGTTCCCCGGCCGCCGCGCCACGGTCTCTCCCCGCCGTGTCGCGGCGGCCGCGTGCGTCCTCGCTCAGGGCGGTTCTATGGCGAAGCGGTGTTTTTTACATGTACCCCATGTGACGAAAACGTGTTTCAGGCGTGACGGATGATGTCGGACATGTGTTCTTGCGCAGGTCAGAGGCGCGTGGAATAGTCCGGCACCGCGTCTCGTGGCTGTGGGGTGGGGATGAGCAGCTGAGAGTGACGGGGGAAGCGGGGGCTTTTTCGCGTGCCGTACGGCGGTGCGCGCCCGGCTGCCTGTCGCCGAGTCCGACCCCCGCCCCCGGCCGGACGCGGGGACTCGCCGTCCCGTACGGAGCGGCGATTCCCTGACCGGTTGTCAGAGGTTCGCCGGCCCGGCCGGCCGGGCGGACCGCACAGGGGTGGGGGAGAACGATGTCGTTTGCGGGTGGACGCATGGGCAGGGGGGTGGCGGCCTTCGGGCTCGCCGCCGTCCTATCCGTGCCGGTTCAGGAAGCGACGGCGGGGCCGCCGGCCGCCACCGCCGCGGTCTGCGCGGGGACGGCACAGTCCGACTTCAACGGCGACGGGATCCGCGACATCGCCGTCGCCGACCCGGAGGCCACCGTCTCCGGCAAGGAACGCGCCGGACAGATCCATGTCGTGTACGGCGGTGGCAAGGGCACCTTCGTCCTGTCGCAGGACTCGCCCAACGTCTCCGACAGCGCGGAGGCCGGGGACCAGTTCGGCTTCTCGTTCGCCGTGTACGACGCCAACCTCGACGGGTGCAGCGACATCGCGGTGGGGATCCCGTACGAGGACATCAACCTGCCCGACAGGACCGTCAGGGACGCCGGACTCGTCCACCTCGTCTACGGCTCGCCGACCGGCGTGGCCTCGCCCACCCTCGGCACCCTCGGCTTCCGGCAGGGCGCCGACGGCAAGCTCGGCGGCGGATACGAGGCGGACGACTGGGTCGGGTACGCCGTCGCCGCCGGGAAGTCCACGACCAACAACCCCTTCCTCGTGATCGGCGCGCCCGGTGAGGACGGCGGCGAGGGCGCCGACATGGGGATGTTCCACTACGTCTCCGGCACCCAGTACGTGGTCGCGAACGTCGCGCAGGACTCCCCGGGCGTCTGGGAGGAGCCCGAACCGAACGACCGCTTCGGCGCCACGATCGCCGCCACCGACCGGCACTTCGTGGTCGGCGCGCCCGGCGAGTCCATCGCCACCGCGACCAGCAACCTCGAATTCGCCGGCGGGGTGATCGCCTTCCGGCCCTCGATCAACACCGACGGCATCCCCGACCCGCTGTTCGGCATGGGTCAGGGACGTACCGGCACGGCCGACACCGCGGCCCAGTCCGGCGACCAGTACGGCTCCGCCCTGGCCATGGCGCCCTACCGGCCCGCGGGCGCCGCCACCATCACCGACTCGGTCCTCGCCGTCGGCGTCCCGGGCGAGGACCTGTCCACCACCGTCGACGCCGGGGCGGTGCACACGTACCACATCAAGGCCGACGGCACCGTCCAGGCCCTCGCGTGGGTCGACCAGAACCAGCCGGGAGTCGACGGGGAGGCGGAGGCCGGCGACTTCTTCGGACAGCGGATCGCCGCCGTCAACACCACGACCAACGTGGTCAGTACGGCCGCCACGATGCGCTTCGCGGTGGGCGTACCGGGTGAGGAGTCCACCGAGGAGTACCGGGACGAGGGCGGGGTGCAGCTCTTCTCCCTGCTCGGTGAGCCCGGCGCGGCCGACAGCTGGATCTCACCCGGCAACGGGATCCCGGGCGAGCGGGCGCCCGTGACGCTCGCGGGGATGGGCCTCGGCGCCGCACCGGACGCGCTCTACGTGGGAGTCCCGTACGGGCCCGCCGCGTCGAGAGCCGTCCACGCCTTCGCCTGGAACACCCCCGACGGCGGGGCGCCCGGCCGGAGCTGGAAGCCGGGCGAGGGCGGGATCCCGGCGGAGAACGTCGCGTTCGGGGCCTCGGCGCGCTGACGCCGCGGGGCATTTCAGGACGCCGGCGCGCCGACAGCGCCGGCGGTACACGCGGGACATGGGGAGGAACGACCACGTGACCACATCACCACGCGTGCCACCGGGCACGCCGCGAAGACGCACGGCGTGGGGCGCCGGCGCGGCCGTACTGACGGCGCTCGTGTTCGGCTTCGGGCCCGCCGCGCCCCTGACGGCCACCGCCGCCGTGACCGCCGGGTGTTCGGGGGTGGACTCCGACTTCAACGGGGACGGCGTACGGGACACGGTGATCGCCGACCCCGAGGCGACCGTCGCGGGCCGCCCGCGGGCCGGGCTCGTCCGGATCGTCCTCGGCGGGGGCGCGGGCTCCCTGGAGCTGTCGCAGGAGTCGGCCGGAGTGCCGGGCGCCGCCGAGGACGACGACCAGTACGGCTTCGCCCTTGCCGTGTACGACGCCGACGCCGACGGGTGCAGCGACCTCGCCGTCGGCATCCCGTACGAGGACCTGGAAACCGGCACCGCCGACACGGGCCTCGTCCAGATCAACTACGGTTCCCCGGCCGGTCTCGGCGGGGGCAAGGCCGTCAGGGAGCACCGGCAGGGCGAGGGCTGGTCCCTCGCCGGGGCCGCCGAGGCGGGCGACTGGACGGGCTACGCGCTGGCCGGCGGCAAGACCGCGGCGGGTACCTCGTACCTGCTGATCGGCGCCCCCGGCGAGTCGATCGGCACGGTCGAGGACGCGGGCGGCTTCTTCTACGTCTCCGCCAACGGGGCGACCGCCGGCGGGACCAACCAGGACTCCGTCACGGCGGGCGACGTGTCCGGTGTGGCCGAAATCGACGACCGGTTCGGCTCGTCGATCGCCGCGACCCCCACCCATATCGCCGTCGGCGCCCCGGGTGAGGCGATCGGGACCAAGACCTTCGCCGGAGGCACCGCCGTCTTCAGCCACACACTGGTGTCGGGCGTGCCCAAGCCGCTGCTCGGCCTGGCCCAGGACCAGGACGTCATCTCCGGCGCCGAGGAGGTGGGCGACGGCTTCGGCACGTCGCTCGCCATGGTCCCGTACCGCCCCACGGGCGCCACGTCCACCACCGAGTCCCTGCTCGCCGTCGGCGTTCCGGGCGAGGATCTCTCCACGACCGTCGACGCGGGAGCCGTGCACGTCTTCCGCATCACCGCGTCGGGGACGTTCACCCAGACCGCGTGGATCGACCAGGACACGGAAGGGGTGGACCAGGAGTCCGACGCGGGCGACTTCTTCGGGCAGCGCCTCGCGGCGGTCAACTCCTCGCCGAACACGGTCGCTTCGGGCACCACGACCCGGCTGGCCGTCGGGGTGCCCGGCGAGGAGTCCTCGGAGGAGCACCCGGAGAAGGGCGGGGTGCAGATCTTCCCGCTCGTCGGTTCACCCGGCACCTCCGACCACTGGATCGACCCCGGGTACGGCATCCCGGGCATCCCCGCTCCCCGGCAGCTCGCCGGACTGAGCCTCGGGGCGACCCCCGCCTCGCTGTACATCGGCATGCCGTACGGCCCCGCCGAGGGCCACGCCGTCCACGCGTTCTCCTGGAACGTGGAGTCGGGCGGCGCCCCCACGGCGACCTTCAAGCCCGGCGAGGGCGGAATCCCCGCTGGTGACGTGGCCTTCGGCGCGGTGACCCGGTGACGAACGAGAGGAAGAGCGGACACGTGTCCGGACGAATACGACGCGGCCCGGTGCTGCGTGGCGCGGTCGCCGCGGTGGCCGCCGGAGCCGTACTGACCGGGGGCTTCAACGCCCTGCCCGGAGATCCCGCCGACGGCGGCCGGGCCGACCGGGCGACGGTCGCCTCCGGCAAGCCGGTCCAGACCGAGCACGAAGCGCTCACGGCTGCCGCCAGGTCCGGTGAGAAGGTCGAGATCCTCGCCATGCGCACCGAGCGCCGCGAGATCTACGCCGAGCCCGACGGGACCTTCACGGCACGGGAGTTCACGGATCCCGTCCGCACGTTCCAGGACGGTTCCTGGGTCGACATCGACACCACGCTGGTACGGCACGGCGACGGCACCGTGGCCCCGAAGGCGACCGCCGTCGGGCTGTCGTTCTCCGGCGGCGAGCCGGGCAGGCCCTTCGCCACCCTGAACCAGGCAGGCCGGGAACTCGCGCTGACCTGGCCGTACGGCGAGCTGTCCGCGCCTGTCCTGGACGGCGCGAGCGCCACGTACAAGGACGCGCTGCCCGGGGTCGACCTGACCGTACGGGCCGAGGCGGACGGATTTGGGCACCTCCTCGTCGTCAACACTCCCGAGGCCGCGGCCGATCCGAGGCTGGCCAAGCTCGAACTCGGGCTGGACACCGACGGCCTCACGGTCACGGAGACCACCTCCGGCGCGCTCAAGGCCGAGGACGCCGCCGTCGGCGGGACCGTCTTCGAGGCGGGCAAGCCGGCCATGTGGGATTCGGCCGCCGTCAAGGAGGCCGAGTCGGGACCACAGGGCCCTGCCGCTGTGTCCAAGGCCCTGACCAGGGCCGCTGTCGCCGCCGACCCGGCGCCGTCCGCGGCGCCCGAACCCG